>NZ_CP035103.1:2428708-2732296 GCF_006094695.1 Kocuria rosea
GACCCGGCCCAGCAGCGCGGGGTCGGTCTCGTGCTCAGCGCTCAACGGGGACCTCCTCGAGGATCATCCGTGCCAGCACGGTGTCGGCGTCGCGCACGCCGTGGGCGCGGCTCGCGGCGGCCATCGCGGCGAGGCGGCCGGGGTCGGCCAGCAGGGGGTGCACGTTCCGGCGGTACCAGTCGGGGGTGAACGCGTCGTCGGCGACGAGCTGCGCCGCGCCGGCCGCCACCAGGGAGGCGGCGTTGAGCGCCTGCTCGCCGTTGCCGACGGGCAGCGGGACGAACACGGCGGGCAGGCCGACGGCGGCGACCTCCGAGACGGTCGCGGCGCCGGCGCGGGCCACGAGCAGGTCCGCGGCGGCGTAGACGCGCTCCATGCCGTCCACGTACTCGACCTGCACGTAGCCGGGGGCGCTCAGCGGCGCGCCGTCGTCCCGGGTGAGCTGCTTGCCCCGGCCGGTGACGTGGAGGAGCTGGTAGCCGCGCGCGGCGACCTCCCCGACGACGCCGGCCACGGTGCGGTTCATGGCGAGGGCGCCCGAGGAGCCGCCGGTGACCACGACGGTGGGCAGGTCGGGGTCGAGCCCGAAGGACCGGCGGGCCTCGGCGCGCAGCGCCTCCCGGTCCAGGTGGGAGATCTCCCGGCGCATGGGCATGCCGACGGTGACGGCTCCGCGCAGCGGGGTGCCGGGGAACGCGGCGGCCACGGTCCTGGCCCAGCGCGCGCCGACCCGGTTGGCCAGACCGGGGCGGGCGTTGGCCTCGTGCACCACGATGGGCAGCCCGCGCCGGGCGGCGGCGAGGTAGACGGGGGTGCAGACGTAGCCCCCGACGCCCAGCACCACGTCCGGCCGGACGCGGTCGAGGATCTCCCCGGCCTGCCGCACGGCGCCGAGGAGCCGTCCGGGCAGCCGGACGAGGTCCACGGAGGGCCGGCGGGGCAGCGGGACCCGGTCGACGAGCTCGAGCTCGAGCCCGGCCTGCGGGACGAGCCGGGTCTCCATCCCGGACGCGGTGCCCACCGCCGTGAGGCGGGCCTCCGGGGCCTGCTCCCGCAGCGCCGCGGCCACGGCCAGGAGGGGGCTGACGTGCCCGGCGGTGCCCCCGCCGGCCAGCAGGACCGACGGCGCGGGGCCTCCGGTGGTGGGTTCGGACGGTGTCATGCGCGATCCTCGTTCGGGGTGCGGGGGCGGGGGGTGCGGGTGGGGACCTGGATCCGGCGCGGCAGCCGGGTGAAGGACATCACGACGCCGACGGCCGCGAGGCTCATCAGCAGCGACGACCCACCGTAGCTGATGAACGGGAGGGGGACGCCGATCACGGGCAGCACCCCCGTGACCATGCCGATGTTGATGAACGCCTGGCCGACCAGCCAGGTCACGATGCAGGCGGTGGCGATCCGGACGAAGCCGCTGCGGGCGCGCAGGATGACGCGGGCCATCGCCAGGGCCATGACCGCGAAGAGGGCGAGGATCAGCACCGTGCCCAGCAGGCCCAGCTCCTCGCCGATGATCGAGAAGATGTAGTCGTTGTGCGCCTCGGGGACGTAGTTGTACTTGAGCCGGGACTGGCCCAGCCCCACGCCCCACCAGCCGCCCGAGGCGAGGGCGTTGAGCCCCTGCTGGGACTGGTAGCAGGCGTCGGTGGCGCCGCACTCGCCGAACAGCCAGCCGGTGATCCGGTCCACGCGGTGGGGCGCGGTGACCACGGCCAGCGTGCCGACCAGCGCGGCCCCGGCGGCCGCGATCGCGAACAGCCGCAGCGGCGCCCCGGCGAAGAACAGGGCGGCCCCGTAGATCAGCACGAAGACGAGGGCCGTGCCGACGTCGTCGCCCAGCACGATCATCGCGGCGGGGATCCCGATGCCCAGCCCGGACGGCCACAGGGCCTGGCGCCAGTCGCGCACGGCGTCGCCCTGCCGGGCCAGGACCATGGCCAGCCAGATCGCCACGGCGAGCTTGGCGGCCTCGGAGGGCTGGAAGGTCTGCCCGCCCACCACGATCCAGTTCCGGTTGCCGTTGATCTCCTGTCCGAGCGGGGTGAAGACGAGCATGAGCAGCAGCACGGCGAGGACCAGCAGTCCGGTGGCGCCCCGGCGGTACCAGGCGGTGGGCACGAAGGACAGCGCGAACATCAGGACCACGCCGATCCCCCCGAAGGTGGCCTGCTTGACGAAGTACGAGTACGCGGACTCCTGCGCCGAGATCGACTCGACCGCCGAGGCGGAGAGGACCATCATGATGCCGATGGCCGTGAGCAGCAGCACGGAGCCGGCCAGCGCGTAGTAGGAGTGGATGAGGGGGCCGTCCACGAGGGCACGCCAGAAGCGGCGCGCCCCGCCCAGGGAGCCGCGGGCCGTCTCCGCGAGCCCCGCCCGGTCCTGCAGCTGCGTCACGAGAGCCGTCCCACGAGGTCCGCGACCTCCCGGACGAACGCGTCACCGCGGTGGGCGTAGGAGCTGAACTGGTCCATCGAGGCGGACGCCGGGGCCATCAGCACCGTGTCGCCCTTCCGGGCGACCTCGTGGGCGAGCCGCACCGCCTCGCCCATCACGGCGTCGCCCGCCGCGGGGCCGGGACGCTCGGCGGTCCGCAGGACGGGGACCTCGGGGGCGTGCGCGGCGAGCGCGGCCAGCAGCGAGTCGTTGTCCGTGCCGATGAGCACCACGGTGCGCAGCCGGCCGGCGTGCCGGGCGACGAGCCGGTCGTAGGAGACGCCCTTGGACAGGCCGCCGGCGATCCACACCACGGAGTCGAACGCGGCCAGGGCGGCGTCGGCCGCGTGCGGGTTGGTGGCCTTGGAGTCGTTGATCCACAGCACCCCGTGGGTCGTGGCGACGGCCTGGATCCGGTGGTCGCCGGGCTCCCAGGCGCGCAGCCCCTCCCGCACGGCCTCCGGCGGGGCGCCGGCCGCCCGGGCCAGCGCCGCGGCGGCCAGCGCGTTGGCCACGCCGTGGGGCGTGGGGAGGGGGCCGGTGTCGGTGATGGAGGCGAGCTCGAGGGCGGAGCCCCGGCGGTCGTCGAGGAAGGCGCGGTCCACGAGCAGGTCCTCCACGACGCCGAGCATGCTGACGTCCGGGGTCTCGAGGGTGAAGCCCACGGCGCGGCAGCCCTCCTCGACGTCGGCCTCCTCGACCATGCGCACGGTCTCGGCCTGCTGGGCGTTGTAGACGCACGCCACCCGGGTGTGCTCGTAGATGCGGGACTTGTCCGCCACGTAGTTCTCGTAGCCGCCGTGCCAGTCCACGTGGTCCTCGGCCACGTTGAGCACCACGGACGCCAGCGGCGACATCGAGGACGTCCAGTGCAGCTGGAAGCTGGAGAGCTCCACGGCGAGGACGTCGTGCTCGACCGGCTCGCGCAGCGCGTCCAGGATGGGGGTGCCCACGTTGCCGACGGCGGCCGCGGTGAGCCCGGCGGCCTGCAGCATCGACGCGGTCATCCCGACCGTGGTGGTCTTGCCGTTGGTCCCGGTGATGCACACCCACTCGGCGGTCCTGCGCCCGGCGCGCTCGCGCACCCGCCAGGCGAGCTCCACGTCGCCCCAGATCTGGACGCCCTCGGCGGCCGCGGCGACGAGCAGGGGGTGGTCGGGCCGCAGCCCCGGGGACGTGACGACCAGGTCGGGGCGCTCGCCCTCGACGTCGGGCACGGCCCCCTGGGCCGCCTCCCCCAGCAGGACGTCGGCGGCGCCCACGATCCGCAGGGTGTCGGCCTTCGCCCGGTTCTCCGGGGTGTCCGCCCCGTCGACGACGACGACGCGGGCGCCGAGCTCGATCAGGGTGTCCGCGGCGGCGAAGCCCGACAGGCCGATGCCGGCGACGACCACGCGCAGCCCGGCCCAGTCGGCGTCCCACGTGGTGAGCCCGGCCAGGCGCGGCCGGTCCAGGACGGGGTTGTCGTTGCTCGCGTGGATCATTGGATCATTCCTCCGTGGGAGAGCAGCCAGTCGCCGTAGAAGACGCCGAGCGCGGCCGCGACGAACAGCCCGGCGATGATCCAGAAGCGGACCACGATGGTCACCTCGTTCCAGCCCTTGAGCTCGAAGTGGTGCTGCAGCGGCGCCATCTTGAAGATGCGCTTGCCGCCGGAGAGCTTGAAGTAGCCGACCTGCAGGATGACGGAGACCGTGATGATCACGAACAGCCCGGCGATGAGCACCAGCAGCAGCTCGGTGCGGGTGAGCACCGCGAACGCGGCGAGCGCGCCGCCGAGGCCCAGCGATCCCGTGTCGCCCATGAAGATCTTCGCCGGGGAGGTGTTCCACCACAGGAAGCCCACCAGGGCCCCGACCAGCGCGGCGGCGGTGAGGGCGAGGTCGGCGGCGTCGCGCACCTCGTAGCAGACCCCCTCGGCCACGGCTCCGCACAGGTGGGTGTTCTGCCACATGGCGATCAGCAGGTAGCCGCTGAACACGAGGATGGACGCCCCGGTGGCGAGGCCGTCGAGGCCGTCGGTGAGGTTCACGGCGTTGGTCGTGGCGGTGGCGATCAGGTTCACCCAGATCACGAAGAGGACGGCCCCGACCGCGGTGCCGGCGAAGGCGAGGTCGAGGGCGGTGTCCCGGGTGATGGAGATCGCCGAGGACGCGGGGGTCGTGCCCTGCGGACCGGGCACGAGCAGCACGAGCAGGGCGAAGGCGGTGCCGATGAGGCCCTGCAGGACGATCTTGCCCACGGGGCTGAGCCCGAGGTTCTGCTTCTTGGCGATCTTCTTGTAGTCGTCGATGAACCCGACGAAGCCCATGCCGAGCATCAGCAGCAGCGCGGAGAGCCCGGAGAGGGTGACGCCCCCGTAGGAGGGCCACAGCACCCCGGAGATCAGGTGCGTGAGCGCGTAGGCGACCACCACGGAGCCGAGGATCGCCACGCCGCCCATGGTGGGCGTCCCGCGCTTGGTGTGGTGGCTGGTGGGCCCGTCGTCCCGGATGAACTGGCCGTAGCCGCGCCGGGCGAGGAACTTGATGAAGGCCGGGGTGCCGAAGAGGGACAGGACCAGGGCGAAGCAGGCCGCCATGAGGATCTGGATCATGCCGGCTCGTTCCCGTCCGCGGAGGGGCCCGGGGTGGTGGGCCTCCCGCTCGGGTCGAGGGAGGCGTTGACGAAGGGACCGGCCGAGCGCCAGTGGTCGCCGCGCGCCGGGGCGTCGTTGCCCGGGGCGGGCCCGCCGGCGCCGTCCCCGGCGTCGGCCGCGACCCGGTCCCCCAGCACCCGGAGACCGGCGGCGTTGGAGGACTTGAAGAGCACGATGTCACCCGGTGCCAGCTCCTGGCGCAGGATCTCCTCGGCGTCCTCCGCGGTCGCCGCCCAGGTGGCCTCGTTGCCCCACGAGCCCTCGAGCTGGGCGGCGTCGTAGACCGGGCGGGCGAGGTCGCCCACGGCGATCAGCTTGGAGATGTTGAGCCGGACCACCATGCGGCCCAGGGCGTCGTGCTCCTCGATCGTGCTGTCGCCGAGCTCGAGCATGCCCCCGAGCACCGCCCAGGTGCGGCGGGGCGCGGACCCGGCGGAGCCGCGGCCCAGCTGGGCCAGGGTCTGCAGCGCGGCGCGCATCGACTGCGGGTTGGCGTTGTAGGCGTCGTTGACCACCGTGACGCCGTCGGCCCGCTCGGTGCGCTCCATCCGCCACCGGCTCGCGGCGCCCTGGGCGTTGAGCGAGGCCGCGATCCGCTCCGGGGCGACCCCGGCCACGAAGGCCGCGGAGGCGGCCGCGAGCAGGTTGGAGACGTGGTGCTCCCCGATGAGCCGGGAGACGATCCGGTGCGCGGAGCCGTCCGGGAGGTGCAGGAGGAACTCCGGGCTGCCGCCGGGCCCGAGCCGGATCTCGGAGGCGTGCACCCGGGCGGCCGGGACGTCGGGCAGCGCGTTCGCCGGGGACTCCCCGAAGAACAGCACGGGCGCGGCGGTGCGACGGTGCATCTGGCGGACCAGGGGGTCGTCGTCGTTGAGGACCGCCACGCCGTCGGCCCGCAGGGACTCGACGAGCTCGCCCTTGGCGCGGGCGATGTTGGCGACCCCGCCGAACTCGCCGGCGTGGGCGGAGCCCACGCACAGCACCACCCCGATGTCGGGGCGGACCATCCGGCACAAGTAGTCGATGTTGCCGATCCGGGTGGCGCCCATCTCGATGATGAGGAACCGGGTGTCCGGCTCGGCCTCGAAAACGGTCAGCGGCACGCCGACCTCCCCGTTGTACGAACCGCGGGGCGCGACCGTGGGACCCTCCGCGGCGAAGATGCCCCGCAGGAGGTCCTTGGTGGTCGTCTTGCCGACGGATCCGGTGACGGCGATGACCTTCACCTCGTGGTCGGCGCGCAGCTGGGCCACGACCCAGGCGGCCAGCCGGCCCATCGCCTCCACCACGTCGGGGACCAGCACGCCCGGGTAGGTGACCCCCGCGGCGTCGGAGACCTCGTGCTCGACGAGGGCGAGGACGGCGCCGGCGGCGAAGGCCGCGCCCACGTACTCGTGGCCGTCGGTGACCTCCCCCGGTTTGGCGACGAACAGCGTGCCGGGACGCGCCTCGCGGGAGTCGGTCGCGACGTGGCGGACGACGGGCGCCGCGGCGGCGGCGCCGACGGCGCGCCCGCCGGTGATCTGCGCGAGCTGTGCGGCGGTGAGGTCGATCATCGGTTCTCCCAACGGTCCTGCTGCCCGTCGGCCAGCGCGGCCCGCAGCTCTTCCCTGTCGTCCAGCGGGTGGTCCACGCCCCGGATCTCCTGGACCGTCTCGTGCCCGCGGCCGGCCACGAGCACGGAGTCGGTGCGCCCCGCCATGGCCACCGCGGCGCGGATGGCCACGGTGCGGGGCTCGAGCACGAGCACCTCCTGGGCCCGGGCGCCGGCGTCGCGGGCCGCGAACGCCCCGGCCGCGACCTCGGCGCGGATCGCGCCGGCGTCCTCGTCGTGCGGGTCGTCGTCCGTGATGATCACCACGTCCGCGTGGCGGGCGGCGATCTCCCCCATGACCGGGCGCTTGGAGCGGTCCCGCTCCCCCGTGGCGCCGAAGACCACGATCACGCGGCCCTCCTCGTCCGGCGGTTCGACGGCGGCGAGCGCGCGGCGCAGGGCGTCCGGGTTGTGCGCGAAGTCGACGACGGCGGTGGGCTGCGTGCCGATGAGCTGCATCCGCCCCGGCACGTCCGTGGTGAGGGGGTCCGCCTCGTCGAGGACGCGCTGCACGTCGGCGACGTCGACCCCGGAGGCCACGACCATGACCACGGCGAGCGCGGCGTTGGCCACGTTGAAGTCGCCCGGCAGGCCCGTGGACACGCGCAGTGTGCGGCCGTCCCGGTGCCGCAGCGCGAAGGAGTGCCCGATCCCGCGGCGGGTCAGGCTGGTCAGCGTCCAGTCCGCGCCGTGCCGGCCCGGTCCGGCGTCCCGGTCCCCCGGCACGCCGCCGCGCAGGGCGATCGTGTCGACGAGGTCCGGGCCGAGCCGCTCCCGCGCGTGCTCGGCCATCCGCAGGCCCCAGACGTCGTCCTCGTCCTGGACCACGACGACGGCCCGGCGGGTCCGCTCCGGGGTGAGCAGCTGGGCCTTGACCGCGAAGTACTCGTCCATCGACCCGTGCAGGTCGAGGTGGTCCTGGGTCAGGTTGGTGAACCCGGCGACGTCGAAGCGGACGCCGTCCACCCGGTGGAACTGCAGGGCGTGGGAGGAGACCTCCATGGACGCCGCCGTGATGCCGCGCTCGCGCATGAGCGCCAGCAGCGCGTGCACGTGCGGGGCCTCCGGGGTGGTGAGCCGGGAGGGGATCGACTCGTCGCCGGCGAGGATCTCGATGGTCCCGATCAGGCCCGTACGCCGGCCCAGGGCGCGGAGCACCGAGTTGGTGAAGTAGGTCGTGGTCGTCTTGCCGTTGGTGCCGGTCACCGCGAACAGGGCCGGGGCGGTCCCGTCCTCCGGCCGGGAGCCGTAGACGCGTGCGGCGATCGCCCCCACGGACCGGCGGGGGTCCGGGGCCTCGACCACGGGCAGCCCGATGCCGGCGTCCCGGAGGATCGCGGCGCCCTCGGCGTCGGTGAGCACCGCGGCGGCGCCGGAGCGCTGGGCGGCCGCGGCGAAGCGGGCGCCGTGGGTCCGGGCGCCGGGCAGCGCCGCGTAGAGGTCCCCGGGGCGCAGTTCCCGGGAGTCCAGGGAGATGCCGGTGACCTCCACCGCGCGGGACGGCGCCGTCCCGCCCGCGAGCCGGGCGGTCTCCGCGAGGCTCAGCGGCCGGGGGCGGGCGGGGCGCATCGTCTGCGCGTCGTGTCCCTGCTGGGCTGTCGCGTCCATCAACGTCCTTCGTGGTCTGGGCGGCGGGTGGGTGGTCCGCCGGGAGCGGGGGGCGGGCCCGGGGGGTGGCCGGGCACGGCGATATGGAAGTCTAGTCGCCCTCGTCGGCCCGCCGGGACGCCTCCGGGGCGGTCCCGCCGGTCCCGGCGGCCCCGGTCCCGGCCGCGGCGTCGACCCCGGCGCCGGCCTCCGTGTCGGCGGCGGGCCCCTCCTCGGCGTCGGCCGGGGCGTCCGCCCCGGTGCTGCCGTCCTCGGGTGCCTCGACGCCCGGCGGGGTGTCCACCGGCGCCGTCTGCTCGCTCTCGTCCTCCTCCGGATCGTCCGTGCGCAGCGGGATCCGCACGGGCTCGGTGGTGGAGGGCGGGACGTCGTAGTGGCGCAGCACCTGGCCCATGATCTTGCTGAAGGTGGGGGTGGTGCCGATCGCGCGGACGTCGCCCTGGGGGCGCTGGAGCGTGACCGCCACGAGGTACTGGGGGTCCTCGACGGGGGCGACGCCCACGAAGGAGGTGGTGTACCCGTCGTAGCCGCCCTCCGGGCTGGGGGCCTCGGCGGTGCCGGTCTTGCCGCCCACCCGGTAGCCCTCCACGGCGGCCTCCTTGGCGCCGCCCTGGGTGACGGTGACCTCCATCATGTCGAGCACCTGCTCGGCCGTCTCCTCGGAGACGACCCGCTCGCCCTCGGGCCGCTCGACCGGGGTGCTGGTGCCGTCGGGGGCGACGACGGACTCGACGACCCGGGGCTCCACCTGGACCCCGCCGTTGCCGATGGCCTGGAAGATCGTCGCCGTGCGCAGCGGGGTCTGGGCGACGCCCTGGCCGAAGAGCACGGTGTACTGCTGGCGCACGTCCCACTGGTCCGCGCTCGTGAGGATGCCGGGCGACTCACCGGGCAGCTCGATGCCCGTGGTCTCGCCGACGCCGAAGCGCTGCATCCACTCGTGGCGCTGCTCCGGGGCGAGCTTGCCGCCGACCAGGACGGTGCCGGTGTTCATCGAGTCGGCGATGATCCCGGTGAACGTGCGCCGCTGCTCGCCGTGGTCGAAGGCGTCGGTGATCTTCTGCCCGTCGATCTCCAGGAACGGGGGCACAGTGATCTCCGTGCGGGGCGTGGCCACGCCCTCCTCCACGGCGGCCGCCGCGGTGAGGATCTTCTGGGTGGAGCCGGGTTCCACGGCCTGGGTGACGGCCCGCGCCCCCAGGTCCTCCGCCTCGGCGGAGCCGATGTCGTTGGGGTCCACGGTCGAGGAGTCGGCCAGCGCGAGCACCGCACCGTCCTCGATCCGCATGACCACGGCCGTGCCCCACTCGGCGTCCAGCTCCTCGGCGCGCTCGGTGACGGCCTGCTGGGCGAAGAACTGGACGTCGCTGTCGATCGACAGCTGCACCGAGGAGCCGTCCTCCACCGGGCTCTCCTCCTGGGGCGCCACCGGGATCCGCACGCCGTCGGCGCTGATCTCGAAGGTCCGGCTCCCGTCGGTGCCGCGCAGCAGCTCGTCCTGGGTCTGCTCGATCCCGCCGAGCGCCTCGTCGTCCCCGCCCATGAAGCCGACCACGCTGCCGCCCACCGGGCCGTTGGGGTAGATGCGGTCGGAGGACGGCTGCCCGTACACGTAGGGCAGGCCGAGCTCGCGCACGGTGTTCCACTGCTCGGGCGTGACCCCGCGGGCCACGTACTCGAACTGCTTGTCGCCGTCGAGGGCGTCCTTGACCTCGGTGTCCTCGAGTTCGAGGGCGTCGGCGAGCTGGTACACCGCCTGCGTGGGGGTCACGGTCTCGGTGGTGCCGTCGGCCAGGGGACGCTCGAACTCGCGCACCAGGGACTGGTCGACCGTGACGTCGTAGCGCTGGAGCGTGCGGGCCAGGACGTTGCCGTGGGTGTCGCGGATCTCACCGCGCAGCGCGGGCACCACCTCCGTTCGGGACCGCTCGCCGGCGGCGGCCTCGGCCCGGCCGGCGACGTCGAAGCCCTGCACCCACACGAGCCGGATCCCGAGGACCACGAGCAGGCCGAGCACGAGGACCACGCCGATGTGGCTGCGTCCGATGCCGCGGGCGCGGGGGGCGTCGGACGTCGAGCGTGCGCGTGCCACGTGTCTGCCTCGTTCCTGGTTGCGACTGGGAGATGTCCGGGGGGCTGCTGCCGGCGGGGGCGGGGGCCGGTGGCCCGGTCACTCCCCGGGCGTGCGCTGCGGCGGGGCCGCGAGGGAGCCGCCCTCCGCGTCCGCGGCGCCGGCCGGCGCGGCGTCCTCGCGGGCGCTGCGCTCGGCGTCCTCCCGCTCCTGCGCCGCCTTCTCCCGCTCGCGGTCCTCGGCGCGCTGGGCGGCACGGTCCGCGGCCTCGGAGCCGGTCTGGTGGGCGTGGTCGACCAGGATCTCGTGGTTCTCCTGGGGCTGCGCGGGCATGGGGTCGCCCTCGACGGTCCCGTTCGTGACGTCGACCGTGCCCGAGTCCTGCGCGGGGACCATGCCGAGGTCCGTCGCCATCACCGCGAGGTTCTGCGGGGCGTTGTAGAACTCGAGGTCCTGGGTGAGCGCCTCGTTCTGCTGGCTGAGGGCCTGCTCCTGGGCGCGCAGCTCCACGAGCCGGTACTGGCCCCCGGAGATCTGGATGTTCAGCACCAGGATCGAGGCCAGCGCCACCACGAGCGCCACCAGGCTGAGCACCACGGTGGAGAACCGCTGCCGGCGTGCCCGGCCCGGGACCACGGACAGCGGGGCCCGGGTCGACCCGGCCCGCTCCTCGGCGGGCGGCGCCGGGTCGCTCAGCTGGCGGGCGGAGGTGCCCTCCACCGGCGGACGCTGCCCGCGCCGCCCGGCCCAGGCGCCGATGCCCGTGCGCTGGGAGGTCGGGCGGACGGGGCGTCGCTGGAGTCCGGTTCCGCTCATGCCGTGTACCTCTGCGCGTTCTGTGCTGTGGGGGGGACGTGCTCTCGGATGCGCTCCACCGCGCGCAGGCGCGCGGAGGCGGCACGGGGGTTATCGTCGATCTCCCGGGGGGTGGGGGTCTCCGTCCCGCGGGTCAGGACCCGCAGGGTGGGCTTGTGCTGGTCGAGCTCCACGGGGAAGCCCTTCGGCGCCGTCGAGGCGGCTCCGCGGGCGAAGGCCTGCTTGACGATCCGGTCCTCGAGGGAGTGGTAGCTCATGGCCACCACGCGCCCGCCCACGGGCACTGCGTCCAGTGCGGCGGGGATCGCCCGGCGCAGCACGTCGAGCTCCTCGTTGACCTCGATCCGCAGCGCCTGGAAGGTCTGCTTCGCGGGGTGCCCCTTGCGGTGCTGGGCGCCCTGCGGCACGGCCCCGCGGACGACCTCGACGAGCTCGCCCGTGGTCCGCAGCGGGGTCCTGTCCCGCTGCGCCACGATCGCGCGGGCGATCCGACCGGCGAAGCGCTCCTCGCCCCAGTCCCGCAGGATCCGGCGCAGGTCCTCCTCGCTGTAGTCGTTGACCACGTCCTGGGCGGTGACGGGCGCGGTGGAGTCCATGCGCATGTCCAGGGGCGCGTCGTAGGAGTAGGCGAAGCCGCGCTCGCGCTCGTCGAGCTGCAGCGAGGAGACCCCGAGGTCGAAGAGCACCGCATCCGCGTGGTCGAACCCGTGCCGGCCGAGGGCCTCCGGGATCCGGTCGTAGGTCGTGTGCACGGGGTGGAACCGGTCCCCGAACGGGGCGAGCCGCGCGCCGGCCAGTGCGTGGGCCTGCGGGTCCCGGTCGATCGCCACCAGCTGCAGGCCGGGGAAGCGCCGCAGCAGCGCCTCGGAGTGACCGCCCATGCCCATCGTCGCGTCCACCGCCACGGCGCCGTCCTCGCCGAGCGCGGGAGCCATCAGGTCCAGGCACCGTTCGAGCAGCACGGGAACGTGGAGCTGCTCGGCTGGGCGTTGCGCCATGGGCCCTCTCTTCGGCGGTCGACGGTGGATCGGTCTTCGGTGGCCGGCGCCGGGTCGACGCCGTGGTGCGGCGGCGGGCCTTCCAGGATCAGAACCCCATCCGCTGGCCGTCCCTCGAATCCGGCCTGGCTCAGGGGAAGGTGAGTCAGGACGGTGACGGCTGTGCGGCTGGAGATCTCATCCGGGAAGCGGCTCCGCGTGCTCCGCGGTGGTCTCGGCCGCCCTGCGCTCAGAAGAGCCCGGGCACCACTTCCTCCTCGGTCTCGGAGAAGACGGCCTCCTTCTCGTTCAGGTAGTCGTTCCACGCCTGGGCGTCCCAGATCTCCGCCCGGGTGCCCGCGCCGATGACGGCGAGCTCCCGGCCCAGCCCGGCGTAGTCCCGCAACGGCGGCGGTATGGTGACTCGGCCCTGCTTGTCCGGGACCTCGTCCGAGGCGCCCGAGAGAAAGACCCGGATGTAGTCCCTGGCCTGCTTCGAGGACAGCGGTGCCGCCCTCAGCTGCTCGTGGACCCGCTCGAACTCGCGGACGCTGAACACGTAGAGGCACCGTTCCTGACCGCGGGTCAGCACGAGTCCCTCCGCCAGTTCCTCCCGGTACTTCGCCGGCAGGATCAGGCGGCCCTTCTCGTCGAGACGGGGTGAGTACGTTCCGAGAAACATGCTCACCGCCTCTCCAGCCCGAGAGTTCTCCCAGATCCATCTCTTCGCCCCACTTTACTCCACTTCACTCCCCGGTCAACGAACGCAGGGGCCGGGCGCCGCGGCGTGGCGCGGCGCCCGGGCGCCGCGACGGGCGTCGCCCCAGGTGGGCACGGCGGCGCCGCGGCGGAGGGCGGCGGGGAGGAGCGTGTAGGACACCCCGGGCCCGCGGTGCGGGGCGCCGGCACCGGGCGTCGGGGAGCGCGGTGGAGGACGCCGCGGCCCGCGGCACCGGGCGCCGGCGGAGGGGTGCGGGGAGGAGAGTGGAGGACGCCGCGGTGCGGGCCGCGGGGAGGACGGTGGAGGAACGCTCCCCGGACGCTCCCGGGGTGCGGCCGGGGTGCGGCCGCGGCACCTCCAGGGCATGCAAAAGCTCCCCGGCGGTGCACCGGGGAGCTGATCGGACCCTGCAGACCGCCGTGCGGCAGCAGGGTGGGGGGAGGTGGAGGGGCCGGGCGGGTCGGTTCGAGCGGGCGGCGCCCTGCGGTCGGCTCCGGGTCCGGGCGGGGCCGGTCAGGTGGACGGGCCCCCGGAGTTGCGCTGGTCCCAGCGCTCCTCGAGGTTCTGCAGGAAGGGCGACGAGCGGCGGGGCGGGCCGCCCTTGCCGGGCTCCCCGCCGGGGCGCGGCTTGCCGGAGCGCAGCGTGGCGACGTAGACACCCGCGCCCATCACCACGAAGCCCAGGACCCCGACCAGGATGGAGTCGATGACGACCCCGCCCAGGAGGACGAGCAGGCCGACGACGGCGATCACGATCCCGAGGACGATGTTGCGGGTGGAAGCACCCCTGACGGCGCGGGACCCCATGTTCGTCACGAACCTCGGGTCGTCCGCGTGGAGCTGCTTCTCGAGCTGCGCCAGGAGCTGTTGCTCGTGCTCGGACAGTGGCACGGTATGCCTCCTCATCCTTCGGGTGCGGATTCCCCGGCTGTTCCGGCGCCGCCTGCTACCAGGATAGACCGTCGGGTGCTGATTTGGCACCGCGCACACGGCTGTCAACAGCCTCCGAGTTGCCCTCCGGACTCCGGGGTGCGGGAGGCAGGAGACGGGCGGGGCCGAGGCGCTCGGCGCCGAAGCGGGCGTGCACCCGGTCCATGGCCTGCTCGGCGGCCCCCCACCCCTCCTCGCGGCCGTCCAGGCTCAGCTGCAGGGCGTCCGTGGCGGGCTCCAGCCGCTCGGCGCGGATGCCGATGAGCCGGACCGGCTGGGGCCGGTCCCCGAGCTCCTCGAGCAGGCCCACGCCGTGCTCGAGGAGGTCGTGGGCGGACGTGAAGGGATGCTGCAGGGTTCGCGACCGGGTGATGGTCGTGAAGTCCGCCCAGCGCACCTTGAGCCCCACCCGGCGGGCGCGCAGACCCTGCCGGCGCAGCCGCGAGGCGGTCCGGTGGCTGAGCCGCAGGAGGGTCTCGTGCAGCACGCGGTCGTCCGCGACGTCCCGGGGGAAGGTCTCCTCCGCGCCCACGCTCTTCTCCTCGCGGACCGGTTCGACGGGGCGGGGGTCCCGTCCGTTGGCGAGCTCGTGCAAGTGGTGGCCGGCCGCCCGTCCGACCAGGCGGGTCAGCATCGGCACGGGGGCGGCCGCGAGGTCCCCCACGCTCCTGAGCCCCGCGCCGGTGAGCGTCTCGGCCGTGCGCCCGCCGACGCCCCACAGCGCCGAGACCGGCAGCTCCGCCAGGAACGCGACGGTGTCCTCGGGCTGGACGAGCAGCAGGCCGTCCGGCTTGGAGCGGGTGGAGGCGATCTTGGCGACGGTCTTGTTGGCGCCGATCCCCACGGAGGCGGTCAGTCCCAGCTCGTCCCGCACACGGGCCCGAAGGCCGCGGGCGATGCCCACGGGCGGGCCGAGCCGCCGGACCGCTCCGGCGACGTCGAGGAAGGCCTCGTCCACGCTGATCTGCTCGACACGGTCGGTGATGTCCCAGAACATGGCCATGACCCGGCGGGAGTAGGCGTCGTAGGCGTCCCGGTGGGGCTCGAGCAGGACGGCCCGGGGGCACATCGCCCGGGCCCTTGCCAGGGGCATGCCGGAGCGGACGCCGAACGCCCGGGCCTCGTAGGACGCGGAGAGGACGACGGAGCGGCCGCCCGACCCGGCCACGATGACGGGCCTGCCGCGCAGCCCAGGGGCCGCGAGCAGCTCCACGCCGACGTAGAACATGTCCATGTCGACGTGCAGCACGGCGCACTGCCGCCAGCGCTCCAGCCGGTCCCTCGGCGTCTCGGTCACCGCGTCCTCCTCCCGGGTCCGGCACAGCTTAGCCCTCGGCGCGGACATCCCGGCCGCGGTGCGGGCCCCGGCCCGGGCGGAGCCCCCCGGTCCGCTCACCGGGCCTTCGATAGGCTGGGGCGGACATCGCGGACGGCCGGCAGAGGGCGTCCGCCGCCGCCCCGAGTCCGAGGTCGATCCGCCCATGACGTGCCCGCCCCTCCCGCACCACCCCGACGCCCCCGCCGGCACCGCGCCGCAGGCCCGGCCCCAGGACGCCTTCCGCGCCGAGGACGAGCGGTTCGTGGCGCAGCTGCACGCGGAGCTGGAGGAGTTCTTCGGCCGGCAGCGAGCGGTCCTGGGCGGCATCTCGGCGGACGCCCTCCCGCTGCTGGACGCCGTCGTCGCGCTCTCCGCCGGCGGCAAGCGGCTGCGGGCGCGGCTGTGCTACTGGGGCTGGCGGGCGGCGGGCGGCGACCCGGAGGACCCGGCCGTGGTCCGGGCCGGGGCGGCGCTCGAGCTCTTCCAGTCCGCCGCGCTCATCCACGACGACGTCATCGACCGCTCCGACACCCGCCGCGGCGCCCCCAGCGTGCACCGCCGCTTCGAGTCCGTGCACGCGGACCGGGGCTGGGCCCTGGACGGTCCGGCCTTCGGCGTGGCCGCCGCGATCCTCTCGGGCGACCTGTGCCTGTCCTGGAGCGAGCAGTCGTTCGCCGCGGCCACCACCACGGCGCCCGGCGGCCACCGCGCACGGGCGGTCTTCGACCTCATGCGCTCCGAGGTGATGGCCGGGCAGTACCTCGACGTGCAGGGCGAGGTCGCCGGCGGGGGCCAGGACCGCGACGGCGCGGTGCAGCGGGCCCTGGACGTCATCCGGTACAAGTCGGCGAAGTACTCGGTGGAGCACCCTGTGGTGCTCGGCGCCGCCCTGGCCGGGGCGCCGGAGCCGGTCCTGGAGCGCTGCTCCGCGTTCGCGCTGCCCCTGGGCGAGGCGTTCCAGCTGCGCGACGACGTCCTGGGCGTGTTCGGCGACCCGGCGGCCACGGGCAAGCCCGCCGGCGACGACCTGCGGGAGGGCAAGCGGACGGTGCTCGTCGGCTACGTCCGCACGCTCGGCAGCGAGGCGCAGATCGCGCGGCTCGAGGACGCCCTGGGCCGGCCGGAGCTGACGGAGGAGGACGTCGAGGAGCTCCGCTCGCTCATCACGGCGTGCGGCGCCCTGGGCTCCACGGAGGAGCTCATCGAACGGCTCAGCGGGGAGGCGTTCACCGCGCTGGACCGGCTCGGGGCCGACGCCGTGCCGATGGCCGCGCTGCGCGGCCTCGCGACGGCTGCGGTCCGCCGCTCGTCCTGAGTCCGGCGCGCCGGGCCGGTCCCGCGGTCGGGGCCGGTCCGGCGCGCCGGTCAGGAGCGGGTCACCAGGCCAGGGCCTGCGCCCGGCGGCGGATCTCCGTCTTGCGCCCGTCCCGCAGCGCGTCGACGGGACGGCCCGGCAGGGACTCGTCCTCGGTGAACAGCCACGTGATCGCCTCGACGTCGGTGAAGCCGGAGTCCCGCAGGACCGCCACCGTGCCCTTCAGCGAGTCGACCACGGCGCCGTCCAGCAGGAAGGCGGCCGGCACCCGGCGGATGCTGTCGTGCGGGTTGCGGACGGCGAGGAGCGTCCCGTCGTCGACGAGGCCGTGGACGCGGGTGACCACGAGGCCGAGCTGCTCGGCGACGTCGGGCAGGGGCAACCACTCCTGGACGAGACCGTCCAGGCGGTCGAACTCCTCGGTGCTGATTCCGGATGTGTTCTTCACGCCCCCAGAGTGCCACGTCCGCCGGTGCCCGTGCCACGCGGGCCCGCCACGGTATGCTCGACCCGCGGAGCCGGCTGAGACCTCCGCACCTTCCCCGATCAGCGTCAGAGAGTTACTTCATGCCGTATCCCCCCGACAGCGACACGACCGACCCGAACGACGCACCGCGCTCCACCACCGCCGAGACCACTGCCGAGACCTCCGCCGAGGCCTCCGGGCGGCAGGACGACCGCTCCCCCGGCTGGGCGCGCCGCGCCCGGACGGGGTCGGCGGTCACCGCCGTCGCCGCCCTCGCCGCTCTGGGCGGGGGCACCGTGGCCCACGCCGCCCCCGCCCAGACGGCCCAGGTGGCCTCGGCGCCCCTGCTCGCCGGCCAGAAGACGACGAAGACCCCCGTGCACACCGTGTCCCCCGGGGACTCCCTGTGGGCGGTCGCCCAGCGCCACGGCGTGGCCGTGGACGAGCTCATGCGGTGGAACGACCTCTCCGGCGCGGCGCTGCTGCTGCCCGGGCAGGAGCTGCGCCTCTCCGGCGGGGCGGCCCCGGCGGCCGAGCCTTCGAAGAAGCCGGCCCCGCCCGCGGCGGAGCCGCCCCGGACGGAGCACGTGGTGCGCTCGGGCGACTCGCTGTGGAGCATCTCGCAGGCGCGCGGGGTGTCGGTCCAGTCGCTCCTCGACGGCAACGACCTCACGGTGAACTCGCTGCTGCGCCCGGGCCAGCGGCTGTCGGTCACGGAGCCGGCCCCCGACACCGTGCGGACCGCCCAGGCCCCCGCCCCCGCGCGGGCCGAGCAGCCCCGGCCGGCGCCCGAGCGCGCCGTCGGCGACACCTTCCTGGGCCGCACGTACGAGGACGGGGTGGTGGACTCCGCCAACCGCCACCACGAGCAGCTCGCCGCCCGCCCCGCGCCCTCGCGCGAGGAGATGCGCCGGCTCGTCCACGACACCGCCGTGCGGATGGGCGTGGACCCGGCGCTCGCCCTGGCGCACGCCCACCAGGAGTCGGGCTTCGACCACCGGGCCGTGTCCCCCGCGGACGCCGTGGGCACCATGCAGGTCATCCCGGACGCCGGGGACTGGGCCTCGGGACTCGTGGGCCGGGAGCTCGACCTCCTCGACCCGCAGGACAACGTCACCGCCGGCGTGGCCATCATCCGGCAGCTGGGCCGCGCCGCGCCCAGCACCGACGTGGCCATCGCCGCGTACTACCAGGGCCTGCACGGGGTGAAGAAGTACGGGATGTACGACGACACCAAGCAGTACGTCAAGAGCGTCAAGACCCACCGCAAGCGGTTCGGACCGTGACCTGCGACCCAGCCTGCGCACAGCGCCCCGCCCTAGGCTGATCCCGTGCAGCACGCGCTCCCCGACCACCTGACCGGGACCGTCCTCGAGGGCCGCTACGAGCTGGGTCCGCGGATCGCCCGCGGTGGCACCGCCACCGTGTACCGGGCGGTGGACACCCGCCTGCAGCGCGTCGTGGCGGTCAAGCTCATGCACGCCCACCTGGCCGAGGACCCGGCCGCGGCGGACCGGTTCGTGCGGGAGGCCCGGTCGGCGGCGCGGCTGTCCCATCCCCACGTGGTCTCCGTGCTCGACCAGGGCCACGCCCCGGACGGGGTGCCGTACCTGGTCATGGAGCACGTGGCGGGCTCGACGCTGCGGGACCTCCTGCGCCGGCGCGGCGCCCTGCCCCCGGGCGAGGCGCTCGGGCTGCTGGAACCGGTCCTCGACGGGCTGGCGGCGGCCCACCGCGAGGGCCTGGTGCACCGCGACGTGAAGCCGGAGAACGTGCTGATCTCCGCCGCCGGCCGGGTGACCGTCGCGGACTTCGGTCTCACCCGCGCCGTCGACCAGCACACGGCGACCGGAACGGTGCTGGGCACGGTCGGCTACGCCTCGCCGGAGCTCGTCACGGGGCAGCGGGTCGACACCCGCGCGGACGTGTACTCGGCCGGGATCCTGCTCTTCGAGCTCCTGGCCGGCCGCCGTCCCTTCGAGGGCGGTCCGCTGGCCGTGGCCCGCGCCCACGCGGACGGCGCCGTCCCGGACCTCCGCACCCTCGATCCCGGTCTCCCGGCCGGTGTGGCGCGGCTGGTCGCCCGGGCCACGGCACGGGAGCCGGAGCGGCGTCCGCCCGACGCCGGCAGCTTCCTCGACGAGCTCCGGTCGGTCCGGGCGGGTCTGCGGCCCGCGGAGCTCGACCGCCCCCCGGGACCCGGCGCCGCCCGCGGCACCCCGGCCGTGCCGGCTCCGGACGGCGCGGCCACGGCGGCCCTGGACCCCGCGGTCGGACCCACCGCGGCCCTCGGGGCGGGCGCCCCCACGGAAGCCCTCGGCCGGGGCGCTCCCACGGAGGCTCTCGGGACGAGCGGCACCACGGAGACCATCGGCCGGCACGCCCCCACCGAGGCCCTCGGCCGGGACGCTCCCACGGAGGCGTTCGGCCCGGCGGCCGGCCGGACCGGGGTGCCGGGTCCGCACGCCGCGACCCTGGGAGCGGCCGGGGCCGGGGCCCCGGCGGTCTCCGGCCGGCCGCTGCTGGCGCGGACCTCGAGCGGCTCCTCCGACCCCTGGCGGCCCGAGGTCGAGCTGCGGCCCACCCGGCCCCTGCACGCGGCGGGGACGCTGGCCCTGGTCGCGCTCGCGGTGGCCGGGGCGGCGTTCCTGGGCTGGCTCCTGGGCTCCGGTCCGGGCGGGACCGTGAGCGTGCCGGACGTGCGGGGAGCGGGTCCGGAGCTCGCCGAGCAGTACCTGGCCGGGGCCGGTCTGGGCAACGTCGCCGTGCACGAGACCGCGGACCCGGTGGCCCCCGCCGGCACCGTGCTCGGCACCGACCCGGAGGCCGGGGCCACGGTGCGCTCCGCGGAGCAGGTCGTCCTGCTGGTCTCGACCGGTCCCGTGCGGACCACCGCGCCCGACGTCACCGGGATGTCCGAGGAGGACGCCCGGGCGCGCCTCGAGGACGCCGGGCTGGCGGCCGGCACCCGGAGCCCGGTCGCCGACGCCGCCGCCGCCGGGACGGTCGTGGGCCAGCACCCCGAGGCGGGCGAGGCGGTGGCCGAGGGGTCGGCGGTGGACCTCGCCGTCTCCCTCGGGGCCCGCGCCGACTCCGCGCCCGGGGTGCTTGGCAGGCCCGTGGACGAGGCGGTCCGGCTCCTCGCGGAGGCGGGGTTCGCGGCGCGGGTCGAGGAGAGCCTCGGCGCCCCCTTCGGCTACGTGGTGGCCCAGACGACGGACGGGGCCGAGGTCGTCCTCACCGTCGTCTGAGCGGACGGCAGGAACGGCCCCGGCCCCGTCGGCCGGTCCCGCGCTCAGCGGCGGGAGAGGTAGCCCGCCACGAGGAACGCGATCTCCAGGGACTGCATGTGGTTCAGGCGCGGGTCGCACAGCGACTCGTAGCGGTCCTGGAAGGAGGACTCGTCGACGGGGTCGGCGCCGCCGAGGCACTCCGCGACGTCGTCGCCCGTCATCTCCACGTGGATGCCGCCGGGGAAGGAGCCGATCGCCTCGTGCACCTCGAAGAAGCCGCGGACCTCGTCCACGACGTCGTCGAAGTTGCGGGTCTTGTACCCGGACGGCAGGGACACGGTGTTGCCGTGCATGGGGTCGGTGACCCACACGACCTTGGCGCCGGAGCGCTCCACGGCCTCGACGAGCGGGGGCAGCTTCTCCCGGATGTTCTTCGCGCCCATGCGGGTGATGAAGGTGAGCCGTCCGGGCTCGCGCTCCGGGTCGAGCTTGTCGATGAGCGCCAGCGCGTCGTCCCCGGTGGTCTTGGGGCCGAGCTTCACGCCGATCGGGTTGCGCAGCCGGGAGAGCAGGTCCACGTGGGCGCCGTCGAGCTCCCGGGTGCGCTCGCCGATCCACAGGAAGTGCCCGGACGTGCCGTACGGGAGGTGGGTGCGGGAGTCGATGCGGCTCAGCGCGCGCTCGTAGTCCAGCAGCAGGGCCTCGTGGCCGGCGTAGAACTCCGTGGTGCGCAGGGCGTCGAAGTCCGCGCCGCACGCGTCCATGAACTTCACGGCCCGGTCGATCTCGCGGGCGAGCGACTCGTACCGGGCGTGGGCCGGGTTCGTGGTGAAACCCATGTTCCAGGCGTGCACGAGGCGCAGGTCCGCGAACCCGCCCGTGGTGAAGGCCCGGATGAGGTTCAGGGTTGAGGCCGAGGTGTGGTAGCCGCGCACCATCCGCCGCGGGTCGTGGACCCGGGACTCCTCGGTGAAGTCGAAGCCGTTGACCATCTCGCCGCGGAACGTCGGCAGCGTCGTGCCGTCGCGGGTCTCGTCGTTGGACGAGCGGGGCTTCGAGAACTGCCCGGCCATCCGGCCCATCTTCACCACGGGCATGGACGCGCCGTAGGTGAGCACCACGGCCATCTGCAGCAGCGTCTTGACCCGGGCGCTGATCCGGTCGGCGGTGGCGCCCTCGAAGGTCTCGGCGCAGTCCCCGCCCTGCAGGAAGAACGCCCGGCCGTTGGCGACCTCGGCCAGACGGTCGCGCAGCTTGTCCACCTCCCCCGCGAAGACGAGGGGCGGGACCGCGTTGAGCTCGGCGATCGAGGCGGCGAAGTCGGGGTGGTCGCGCCAGGTCGGCTGCTGGTCGGCGGCCAGCTCGCGCCAGTCGTCCAGCCCCGGGTAGTCGGCCGCGGAGGGCACCGGGGAGGCGAGGTTGCGGAGGCTGTCGGGAACGGTGAAGTCGAGCATCATGTCTTCCTATGTCTCGTCCGGGGCGGGGCCGGGCGCGGGATCAGGGTGCGGTGGGCCGTGGGGTGTCGTCGTCCGCGGCCCCGGGACGGTCGCGGTGGGCGATGGAGTCCGCGGTCCGGCGGGCGGTGTGGGCGGCGCTGCGCGCCTTGTCCTTGGCGTTGCCCACGAGCTCCGCCGCGGCCTGCTTGGTCTCCTGGCGCTTCTGCTCGGCGAGCCGCTTCTTGTGCTCTGAGGCGTAGACGTCCACGTAGACCTGGCCGGAGAGGGCCTGGATCGCGTGCATGATCTCGTCGGTGACCTCGCGGAGCAGGGCGTGCTCACCCTGCCGGCCCCGGTAGCGGGAGAAGTCGAGGGGCTCGCCGAAGATCGTGGTGACCCGGGCGCTGCGGCGGGGCAGCGGGAGCCTGGTCCCGATCGGCTGGACCTTGTCGGTGCCGACCATGGCGATCGGGACGACCGGGGCCCCCGTCTCGAGCGCGAGCCGGGCCACCCCGATCTTGCCCTTGTACATGCGGCCGTCCGGGGAGCGGGTGCCCTCCGGATAGATCCCGAGCAGCTCGCCCTCCAGCAGCTTGCGGCCGCCGTTGCTCAGGGACTTCGCGCTGGCCCGGCCCCCGGAGCGGTCCATGGGGATCTGGTTGATGGCGCGGAAGAACGCGGCCATCACCCGGCCCTTGACGCCGGGGCTGTTGAAGTAGTCGGACTTCGCCAGGAAGTACACCTGCCGGGGCACGGCCACGGGCATGAACACCGAGTCGGAGACGGAGAGGTGGTTGCTCGCGAGGATGGCCGGGCCCTCCTCGGGCACGTGCTCCAGGCCGCGCACCTCGGGACGGAAGGCGACGTTGATCAGGGGGCCGACGACGTAGCGCTTCAGAAACATGTAGACCATGTGGGAGGGGACTCCTTCGTGCTGATCGGGATGTCGCGAGGGTCCGTGCCGCTCGGACCGGGTCCGGCCTCCGGTATTCTCTCACGTCCGCACGGGCACCCGCGCCGGTCCGCCCGCCGACGGCGCCCGCCCTGACATCATGGACGCATGACGCCACCCGTCGAGGACCAGCACCTGCCCGCCCCCTCCGCGACCGTCGGGCCCGCCGCCGCGGACGATCCCGGCGCGCCCTTCCACCATCCGGCCGACGGGCCCGCGGGCGCGCTCGTGCTGCACGGCTTCACCGGCGTCCCGTTCAGCGTCCGCCCCTGGGGCCGGGCGCTGCACGCGGCGGGCGCCGACGTCGTCGGGCCCGTGCTGCCCGGCCACGGCACCCGCTGGGAGGACCTCGCCGGCGTCCGCTGGGAGCAGTGGCGCGACCACGCGGCCGAGCACGTGCAGCGGCTGCGGGCCCGGCACGACGTGGTGGTGGTGTGCGGGCTGTCCATGGGCGGGGCGCTCGCCCTGCACCTCGCCGCGACCCTGCCCGTCGACGGGGTCGTGGCCCTGAACCCGGCGCTGTCCCTCGTCAGCCGCACGGCCCGGCTCGCCCCGGCCCTGCACCGCGCGGTGCCGTCCGTGCCGGGCGTGGGGGACGACATCAGCCTCCCGGGCGTCACCGAGCACGCCTACCCGCGCACGCCCGTGGCGGGCGTCGCCGAGCTGGGCCGGTTCATGACCCGGACCCGGAGGATGCTGCCCGCGGTCACCGCCCCGGTCCTGGTGCTGCGCTCGCAGCACGACCACGTGGTGTCGGACGCCTCGCACCTGCAGGTGCTGCGCCGGGCCGGCGGGGACGTGGAGCTGGTGCGGCTGGCGGAGAGCTTCCACGTGGCCACCCTGGACCGGGAGGCGGACGTGGTCGCGGCGCGGTCCGTGCGCTTCCTGGAGGACCTGCTGGCGGGCCGCAACCCGGTCACCGCGAGACCGTTGCGCCCCGCCTCCCGGGGGGACCGGCGATGAGTGCGGGCCCGGGGACGCCGGGCGGCGCCGGGCACGGCCCCGAGGACGAGTGGAGCCGGATCGTGTCGGACCTCGAGGACGTGCGCCGGGCCGGGGACCGGCACCTCGCCGGGCCCCGGGACTGGTCCCCCGAGGACGCCGGGCCGGGCGCGTCCTCCGGGGCGGAGGACGCCGGAGCGGAGGCTGCCGGGGCAGAGGGCGCCGGGGAGCCGGAGGACGCGGGGGACGACGACGCGCCCTACTCCCCCGACCCCGGGCCGGTCACGCAGGGGCTCAGCGGCGGGGCACTGCTGTCCTGGACCGTGCTGGTCGGGGTGCCCGTGCTGCTGGTGGTGCTCTCCCTCCTGCCCGGCTCCCTGCCGTGGTGGGCCATCGTGGGGGGCCTGCTCGCCGTGGTCGGGGCCATCGGCCACCTGCTGCGGTCCCTGCCCGACGACCGCGACGAGCTGGACGACGGCGCCCGCGTTTGACGGGGTTTGCGTGAGCCAATTCACTAGACTGGAGCGGACGGCCCACCGACCCCGATCCGAGGAGAACCCCATGCGCCACGTCGCGACCGACGCCCTCGTGGACCCACCGGCCCACAGCCGCATCACCGACTTCCTGCTCATGCAGGCGGGCCAGGACGAGGATCCGCACCTGTACACCGTCCTGGGGCCGGAGGGGGCCGCCCGCGAGGTGCGCGCCCGGGAGTTCCTCGCCGCCGTGCAGGGTGTGGCCAAGGGTCTCGTGGCCGCGGGGATCGAGCCCGGGGACCGGGTGGGCATCCTCAGCCGGACGCGCTACGAGTGGACCCTCGCGGACCTCGCGATCTGGTACGCCGGCGCCGTGCCCGTCCCCGTCTACGACTCGTCCTCGGTGCAGCAGATCGCCTGGATCATGGGCGACTCCGACGCCAAGGCCGTGTTCGTCGAGACGCAGGCCCTCGAGGACTCCGTGCTCGCCGCCTCGCGGGAGACGCCGTTCCGCGCCGCGGAGAACGTCTGGCGCCTGGACGGCACCGGCACGGGCCTCGACGAGCTCGCGCGCGCCGGCGCGGACGTGCCGGACGAGGAGCTCGAGGCCCGCCGCACGTCGCGCGGGCTCGAGGACGTCGCCACGATCATCTACACCTCGGGGACCACCGGACCGCCCAAGGGGTGCGAGCTGACGCACGGGAACTTCGTGCGGCTGTGCGAGAACACGACCCTGGTCGTCGAGGACATCATCCACCCGGGCGCCCGGACGCTCCTGTTCCTGCCGCTGGCCCACGTCTTCGCCCGCTTCGTGGAGGTGATCGCCCTCTACTCCGGGACCGTCCTGGCCCACACCCCGGACGTGAAGAACCTGATGGCGGACCTCGGGGCCTTCCGGCCCACGTTCATCCTGGCCGTCCCGCGCGTGTTCGAGAAGATCTACCAGAGCGCCCGCCTCAAGGCCGAGAAGGCCGGCGGGGCGAAGTCCCTGATCTTCGAGCGCGCGGTGACCACGGCCGTCGCGTACTCGAAGGCCGGTCAGGACGGGCGGGTCCCGCCGCTGCTGCGCGCGCGCCACGCCCTCTACGACCGGCTCGTGTACTCGAAGCTGCGGGACGCGATGGGCGGGGAGGTCACGCACGCCGTCTCGGGCGGCGCCGCCCTCGGCACCCGGCTGGGCCACTTCTTCAACGGGATCGGCGTGTACGTCGTGGAGGGCTACGGGCTCACGGAGACCACGGCCCCGATCGCCGTCAACACCCCGGAGATCGGCAAGATCGGCACCGTGGGCCTGCCGCTGCCGGGCAACGAGGTGCGGATCGGCGAGGACGGGGAGGTCCTGGTCCGGGGCACCCACGTCATGCGCGGCTACCACGGGCGGGAGGACCTCACCGCCGAGGCCTTCGAGGAGGGGTGGTTCCGCACCGGCGACCTCGGCTCGCTCGACGAGGACGGCGCCCTCACCCTCACCGGCCGGAAGAAGGAGATCATCGTCACCGCCGGCGGCAAGAACGTGGTCCCCAACGTGCTGGAGGACCCCATCCGCGCCTCGGCCCTGGTCTCCCAGGTCATGGTGGTCGGGGACGACCGGCCGTTCGTGGCCGCCCTCGTGACCCTCGACCAGGACGTGCTCCCCGCCCGCCTGGAGCTGATGGGCCTGGACCCCGCGATGCCGGTGGCGGAGGCCGCCCGCCACCCGAAGGTCGTCGAGCACGTCCAGGACATCGTCACCCGGGCGAACCAGGCGGTCTCCCGCGCGGAGAGCATCCGGGCCTTCGAGATCCTCGACGTAGACTGGACGGAGGCCTCCGGGCACCTGACCCCGTCCATGAAGATCAAGCGGGCCAGGATCGCCCAGGACTTCGCGGACCGGATCGAGGAGATCTACTCGCGCCCCGCCCCCGAACCGGCCGCGGCCCCCGCCACCCCGGCGGAGCGGATCAAGGAGAAGCTCTCCCACGCGCACCTGCCGGGCCGCGGCTGACCCCGGGCCGGCCGGCGGCCGGTGGGATCACCGGCCGCCGACGAGGGCCCCCGGGGACAGCGGTGAGTGCTCGGGGACGTCGAGGCCCAGCAGGGCGTTCTCGACGACCTCGCTCAGGGCGGGGTGGATCCAGTACTGGCCGCGCGCCATCGTGTGCGCGTCGAGGCCGAAGGACATGGCCTGCACCAGCGGCTGGATGAGCAGGGAGGCCTCCTCCCCGATCAGGTGCGCGCCCAGGAGGCGACCGGTGCCCTTCTCCGCGATCAGCTTGCACAGCCCCGTGCGATCCTCCATGGCCCACCCGTAGGCCGTGGCCCCGTAGTCCTGCACCTTGACGGTGATCTCGCTGCCCTGCTCGACCGCCCACTGCTCGGCCTCCTGCTGCGTCATGCCGACGGAGGCGATCTGCGGGCTGGTGAACACGGCGGAGGGCACGAACCGGTGGTCGGTGGCCCGGAGGTCGCCGGGGTGCAGGAGGTTGTGCTGCACCGTGCGGGCCTCGGCGTTGGCCACGTGCTTGAGCTGGTAGGGCGAGCTGATGTCGCCCAGCGCCCACACGCCCTCGACGGGGCGGCCCCCGGAGAGGGCGCGCTGGTGCTCGTCGACGGCCAGCAGCCCGTCCGGCCGCACGTCCAGCCCGCCCGCCCGGGCGTCGAGCACGTCGGTGTTCGGCTGCCGGCCCGTGGCCACCAGCACCACGTCCGCGGGCAGGCGCATGACGAGCTCCGGGTCCTGCGGGTCGCGGAAGGTGACCATCACGGCGCACTCGTCGCCGTCCCACTCCTCGACCTCGCTCAGCGACCAGCCCGTCTCCAGCTTCCACTGCCGGGAGGCCTCGCGGGCGAACCGCTCGGCGATCTCCGGGTCGTGGTAGCGCAGGATCCGGTGCGAGCGGTTGACCTGGGTGACCCGCGCGCCGAGGCTGGAGAAGACGTGGGCGAACTCGGCGCCGATGTAGCCGCCGCCGACCACCACCACGCGGCGGGGCATCTCCTCGATGCGCATCACCGTGTCCGAGGTGTGCACCTGGGGCAGGTCGATCCCGGGGATCTCCGGCCGCACCGGGCGCGAGCCGGAGGCCACCACGATCTGGTCGGCCGTGAGGTCCTCCCCCGAGGCGGTGCGCAGGGTCCGCGGGGCGGTGAAGCGCACGTGCTCCTCGTAGACCGTCACGTGCGGCAGCGTCCGGCGGTACTCGAGCCCGCCGTGGGAGATCGCGTCGATCCGCCCGAAGATCCGGTCCCGCATCTCCCGCCAGCGCACGTCCTCCACCGAGACGTGGAGGCCGAGCCGGTCCGCCTCCTGGGCGCGGCGGGCCACGCTCGCCGGATACGCGTACATCTTCGTCGGGATGCAGCCGACGTTGAGGCAGGTGCCACCGAAGGTCCCGCCGTCGATGATGGCGACGTCCAGGCCCTCGTAGTCCTCGGTGAGGATCGAGTTGCCCGAGCCGGAGCCGATGATGATGAGGTCGAATTTCCGCATGCGACCCATCCTATGCGCGCCCGCCGGGCGGCCCCCGCCGGCACCGCGGCCCTCCCGGGGGCCGCGGTGCCGGCGCGGGCGTGCCGGGTCAGCCGGCGGTGTCGAGCGCCAGCAGGAGGTCGCCGCCGGAGACCTGGGTGACGCCCTTGAGGGCCACCCGGGCGACCGTGCCGCCCGTGGGGGCGGTGATGGAGGCCTCCATCTTCATGGCCTCGATGGTGGCCACCTGGCCGCCCGCCTCCACGGTGTCGCCCTCGGCCACCGTCACGGTCACCGCCCCGGCGAACGGGGCGGCCACGTGGCCGCGGTCCGTGGGGTCGGCCTTCTCGGTCTCGGGCACCGAGGAGGTGATCGAGGTGTCGCGGACCTCGATCATCCGGGGCTGGCCGTTGAGGGTGAGCATCACGGTGCGCATGCCCTTGTCGTCCGGCTCCGAGATGGCCTGCAGGGTCACCAGCAGCCGCACCCCCTTGCCCAGGGAGATCACGTGCTCCCGGTCGGAGGTCAGCCCGTAGAGGAAGTCCCGGGTGTGCAGCAGCGCCAGCTCGCCGTACTTCGCCCGGCTGGTCTCGTAGTCCCGCGTCGGACCGGCGAACAGCAGCCGGTTCAGCGTGGCACGGCGGGTGGCCGAGTCCCCGGCCAGGGCCTGGGAGTCCTCCGGGGCCAGCTCCGTGATCCCGACACGCACGTTGCGGCCCTCCAGGGCCTTGGAGCGGAACGGTTCGGGCCACCCGCCGGGAGGCGTGCCGAGCTCCCCGGCGAGGAAGCTGATCACCGAGTCGGGGATGTCGAACTTCTGCGGGTTCGCCTCGAACTCGGCCGGGTCCACGCCCATGCCCACCAGCTGCAGGGCGAGGTCGCCCACGACCTTGGACGAGGGGGTGACCTTGACCAGTCTGCCGAGCATGGCGTTGGCGGCGGTGTACATGTCCTCGATCGCCTCGAACCGCTCCCCCAGTCCCAGCGCGATGGCCTGCTGGCGCAGGTTCGACAGCTGCCCGCCGGGGATCTCGTGCCGGTACACGCGCCCGGTCGGGGCGGTGAGCCCGGACTCGAACGGGGCGTACATCCGGCGGATGACCTCCCAGTAGGGCTCCAGGGCGGTCGCGGCCTCCAGGGGGATGCCGGTGTCCCGGTCCGTGTGGGCCAGGGCGGCGATCAGCGCCGAGGCGGGCACCTGGGAGGTCGTGCCGGCCATCGAGGCCTCGGCCACGTCCACCGCGTCCACGCCCGCGTCGATCGCGGCCATCAGCGTGGCGAGCTGCCCGCCGGCGGTGTCGTGGGTGTGCAGGTGCACGGGCAGGTCGAAGCGCTCCCGCAGGGCGGTCACCAGCTTCGCCGCCGCCGCGGGGCGCAGGAGCCCCGCCATGTCCTTGATCGCCAGCACGTGGGCCCCGGCGTCGACGCACTGCTGGGCGAGCTCGAGGTAGTAGTCCAGGGTGTAGAGGTCCTCGGCCGGGTCGAGCAGGTCCCCGGTGTAGCACAGGGCGACCTCGGCGACCGCGGTGCCCGTCCTGCGCACGGCCTCGATGGCCGGGGCCATCTGCTCCACGTCGTTGAGGGCGTCGAAGATCCGGAAGATGTCCACCCCGGTGGCCGCGGCCTCGGCCACGAACGCGTCCGTCACCTCGGTCGGGTACGGGGTGTAGCCCACGGTGTTGCGCCCGCGCAGCAGCATCTGGATCGGGATGTTCGGCATCGCCTCCCGCAGCAGCCGCAGCCGCTCCCACGGGTCCTCGCCGAGGAAGCGCAGCGCGACGTCGTAGGTCGCCCCGCCCCAGGCCTCCACGGACAGCAGCTGCGGCAGCGTGTGGGCGTAGGCCGGGGCCGCGGCCAGCAGGTCCCGGGTGCGCACCCGGGTGGCCAGCAGCGACTGGTGGGCGTCCCGGAACGTCGTCGAGGTCACCGCCACCGCCTGCTGCTCCCGCAGGGCCCGGGCGAACCCCTCGGGGCCGAGCTCGACGAGCCGCTGCCGCCACCCCGGCGGCGGGGTGTGCTCGGAGGGTCCGTCGAAGGGAGAGCGGAACGGCTCGTCCTGCTTGTCGCCCGGGTAGTGGGGCAGCTTGGTGCGCGGGTCGATGCCCTCCACCCGCTCCCCGTTGGGCTGGTTCACCGTGACCTCGGCCAGCCAGGTCAGCGCCTTGGTGGCCCGGTCCCCGGAGGTGCGGGCCTCGAGCAGCTCGGGGCGGCGCTCGATGAAGTCGGTGGCCACGTTGCCGGCGAGGAACTCCGGGTCGGCCAGCACGGCCTGCAGGAACTGGATGTTGGTGGACACCCCGCGGATCCGGAACTCGGCCAGGGCACGCTGGGACCGGTGCACGGCGGTGGCGTAGTCCCGGCCCCGGCAGGTGAGCTTCACCAGCATCGAGTCGAAGTGCGGGGAGATCTCCGCCCCGGCGTAGACCGTGCCGCCGTCCAGGCGCACCCCCGCGCCGCCGGCCGAGCGGTAGGCGGAGATCTTCCCGACGTCGGGGCGGAACCCGTTGGCCGGGTCCTCGGTGGTGATCCGGCACTGCAGAGCGGCCCCGCGCACGGCCAGCTCGTCCTGGGCGATGCCCAGGTCCGCCAGGGTCTCCCCGGAGGCGATGCGCAGCTGCGACTGGACGAGGTCGACGTCGGTGATCTCCTCGGTCACCGTGTGCTCCACCTGGATGCGCGGGTTCATCTCGATGAACACGTGCTGACCCGCCCGCTCCCCGGCCGTGTCCACCAGGAACTCCACGGTGCCGGCGTTGACGTAGCCGAGCTCCTTCGCGAACTTCACCGCGTCCCGGTGCAGGGCCTGGCGGATCCCCTCGTCGAGGTTCGGCGCCGGGGCGATCTCCACGACCTTCTGGTGCCGGCGCTGCAGGGAGCAGTCGCGCTCGAACAGGTGCACCATCCCGCCCTCGTTGTCGGCGAGGATCTGCACCTCGATGTGGCGGGGCCGGAGCACGGCCTGCTCCAGGAACACGGTGGGGTCGCCGAAGGCGGTGTCGGCCTCGCGCATCGCGGCGGCCAGCGCCTCGGGCAGCGCCTCGGGGGTCTCCACCCGGCGCATGCCGCGGCCCCCGCCGCCGGCCACGGCCTTCACGAAGATGGGGAACCCGATGCCCTCCGCCTGCGCCAGCAGCTCCTCGGGGTCCGCCGAGGGCTCCGTGGAGGCCAGCGTCGGGATCCCCGCCCGCTTCGCCGCCTTCAGCGCCGCGACCTTGTTGCCGGCCAGCTCCAGGATCTCGGCCCGCGGGCCGACGAAGGTGATGCCCTCGCGCGCGGCGGCACGGGCCAGGTCCGGGTTCTCCGAGAGGAACCCGTAGCCCGGGTAGATCGCGTCCGCCCCGGACTCCTTGGCCACCCGGACGATCTCCTCGACGTCGAGATAGGCCCGCACGGGGTGGCCCTCCTCCCCGATCCGGTACGCCTCGTCGGCCTTCTGCCGGTGGATCGAGTTGCGGTCCTCGTACGGGAACACCGCCACCGTCTTGGCGCCCAGCTCGTAGGCGGCACGGAAAGCACGGATCGCGATCTCGCCGCGATTGGCCACCAGGATCTTGGAGAACATCAACACCCGTTCCGCACCCGGGGCCGTTCGGCGGACACCCGGGCACTGATTCGTCGAAGGTCGGACAACGTCGCGCACACGGTCAGCATGGCCGTCCGCGGGCGGTCCTGACCAGTGAACCACGCCACCCCGGGGCACACTGTGACTGCTGTCACAGAGCGACGTCGTGGTCAGCGTACACGGCGGCGGCGCGGGGGCGGGGCGACCGCGGGCGGCTCCGCGCCGGAGCGGGGCGGAGCGCGCCCGCCCGGCTACGATGGGCGCAGCCGTCTCCTCGCCGCGGCCCCCGATCCCGGACCCGAGGAGCCGCTCCTCCCGTTTCCCCGCGAGCGAAGGGTGTTCCCTCCGTGCAGATCGTCAGCGTCAGCAGCCTCAAGGGCGGTGTCGGCAAGTCCTCCGTGACCCTGGGGATCGCCTCGGCGGCCCTGCAGGCGGGAGTGCCCACGCTGGTGGTGGACCTCGACCCGCACGCCGACGCCACGACCGGACTGGGCGTGCACCCGGAGCGCGGTCACGACATCGGAGAGGTGCTGCGCAGGCCGCGCCGGGGAGCGCTCGAGCGCGTGGTCGTGGCCTCGGCCTGGGCGGTGCGGGCCGGCCTGGACAGCAGGGCCCTCGACGTCGCCCCGGGCTCGGCCCGCTCGTCCCACCTCGACCGCTCCGAGTACCGGGAGAAGGACCTCGGCCGGCTGGAGCGCGCGCTCTCCGGCGCCCAGGGGTACGACCTGGTGCTGGTCGACTGCCCGCCCACCCTGAGCGCGCTGACCCGCACGGCGTGGGCCGCCAGCGACAAGGTGCTCTCGGTGGCGGAGCCCTCGCTGTTCTCGGTGGCGGGCACCAAGCGCACGATGACGGCGATCGCCCAGTTCGAGCAGAGCCGCACGTGGGCCGTGCCGGCTGCCGGGGTGGTGGTCAACAAGGTCCAGCACTCGTCGGTGGAGCACCGGCACCGCCTGGACGAGCTGCAGGAGCTGTTCGGCCCCCTGCTGGTCAGCCCGGTGATCCCGGACCTGCCCGTCTGGCAGCAGGCGCAGGGCGCGGCCTGGCCGATCCACCGCTGGCCGGGAGCGGAGGCCCAGGACATCTCCGGGCGGTACACGGCGATCCTGCAGGGTCTGCTCGACGGCTCGTCCTGAGCCGCCCGGCTCAGCCCGCGCTCTGCCGGCGGGCCCGGCGCTCGGAGAGCTCGTCCCCGGGCAACGGCTCCTGGGCGGGGGCGCGGTCCGCTCCGGTGTGCTCCCCGGGGAGCGCCGCGAGGGTCCCCTCGACCTCGCGCCACACCCGGCCCACGGCGATCCCGAAGACGCCCTGTCCGCCCTGCACCAGGTCGATGACCTCGTGGGGGGACGTGCACGCGTAGACGCTGGCGCCGTCGCTCATCATGGTGAGCCGGGCCAGGTCCTCCACGCCCTGGGCGCGCAGCGCCCCCACGGCGGTGCGGATCTGCTGCAGGGAGACGCCGGTGTCCAGGAGCCGCTTGACGATCTTCAGGACGAGGATGTCGCGGAAGCTGTAGAGCCGCTGCGTGCCGGACCCGGAGGCGCCGCGCACGGTGGGCTCCACGAGACCGGTCCGCGCCCAGTAGTCGAGCTGCCGGTAGGTGATGCCCGCGGCCTTGCAGGCGGTGGGGCCGCGGTAGCCGACGGACTCGTCCCGGATCACGGAGTCGTCGAAGAGGACGCCCTGGGTGCCGTGCGCCGGAGGGCCGCCGGGCTGCTCGCGTTCGCTCACGCCGCCTCCTCGCTCGTGGACCCGGTGCTCGCGGCGCCGGGAGTGGATGGTCTCACAGAGACGTCCGGATCCCCCCGGGAACACCTCGAGTACACCTTATGACGGTAGACCTCCCCGGGGACGGGGTCAAAGACATCAGGGGCCCGGACCCCGTGTCGGGCGGACGGGGACGGCTCAGAAGTCCTCGGGGTCGACGTTGTCGAGGAAGTCGCGGAACTGCTCGACCTGCGTCTCCGGGGGCAGCTGCGGCTCCCCCTCCCCCGCGCGGGGGGACGGCTCCCGCAGCTCCCCGTCCCCGCTCATCACGAGACCGGCCTCGTCGAGGACGGTCTCGGTGCACAGGATGGGGCAGTCGGTGCGGGCGGCCAGGGCGATCGCGTCCGAGGCGCGGGAGTCGACGACCGTGCCGTCCGAGAACTCGAGCGCGGCGTGGAAGACCCCCTCCTCCACCGTGTGGATCCGCACCCGGGTGAGCGTGCGCCCGAACGCGGTGGCCACCGACAGCACGAGGTCGTGCGTCAGGGGCCGGGGCGGCTCGATCCCCTGCACGGCGAAGACGATGGACGTCGCCTCGTTCGTGCCGATCCAGATCGGCAGGTGCCGTCCGCCCTCGACCTCGCGGAGGACGACGACGGGCTGCGCCGACGGCACGTCCATGCGGACGCCCGCGATCTCCATCAGGACCTGGTGCACGGCCACGTCAGCCCTCCACCGCGGCGCGCTCCTGGAGCGCGTCGATCTCCGAGCGCACGAGCGAGGTGTGGATGGTGAGGCACAGGCCCGAGATCTCCTGGGCGCGCTCGACCGCGCGGGCCCTCGAGGCGGCGTCCCGGCGGGAGGTGAGGGGCGCGACGGCGCGCTCCACGAGGCCCAGCTCCCGGTCCGCGGCGGCCTTGAAGGGGCGCAGGTGGCGCGGTTCCAGACCGTGGGCCGTCAGCGCGAGGGCCGCCCGGGTGATGGCGAGGGCGTGGTCGTCGAAGGCCCCGTTCTGCTCCCGGATCAGCCCGTAGCTCACGAGCTCCCGGACGAGCGGGATGCCGGCGCCCGTGCGGGCGGCGAGCTCCCGCAGGTTGTAGGTGCGCGGCGCGCTGACGACCGGCAGGGGGGCGGTGACCGGATCGGCGGGCTCCGCGGTGCGCCGGGCGTCGTCGGCGCGGGCGTCCTCGTCGGCGTCCAGCCGCTCCCGGATCACCTTCAGCGGGAGGTAGCGGTCGCGCTGGAGCTCCAGGATCCGGCGCAGCCGGTCCACGTCCGCGCGCGAGAACTTGCGGTAGCCGGACGCGGTGCGCGCCGGGTGGACCAGGCCCTTGTCCTCCAGGAAGCGCAGCTTCGAGGCGGTGATGCCGGGGTGGTCCTCGCCGAGCTCCTTGAGCACGGCGCTGATGCCCACCCGGGCCTCGTGCTGGACGTCGTCCCGGTGGGGATCGGTCTCCGCGGGGTCGGTCATGGCTCCCTTCTACTGGTCCGACTGCGAGCGCAGCGAACGGTAGAACGTGAACCGGAACTTCCCGATCTGGACCTCGTCGCCGTTGTCCAGCTGCGCGCTGTCCACGCGGTCGCCGTTGACGTAGGTGCCGTTCAGGGATCCGGAGTCGATGATCTCGAAGGAGTCGCCGCGCCGGACGAACCGCGCGTGCCGGCGCGAGACGGTGACGTCGTCCAGGAAGATCTCGGAGGACGGGTGGCGGCCGGCGGGGACCTCGTCCCGGTCCAGCAGGAAGCGTGACCCGGAGCCGCCGCTGTCGTGGGCCACGAGCAGGGCGCTGCGCGGCGGGAGCGCGGAGACCGCCGAGCTCTCCTCGGGGGAGAGCTTGTGCGAAGCCGCGTGCGAGAGGACCTCGGCCACGATCTGGATCGACGTGGTCTCCGGCTCCCCCTGGGGTGCGTTCGAGCCGTTCTGGGTTCTGGACATCTCTTCCCTCGACTGGTGACGTGTTGGTGGACGGGTCCTGTGGGACCCCTGCCCCGCGACCTCCTGTCCCGGCGGTCCCCGGGCGACCGGCCGGAGCCACCCGGTTGCTTGTCAGTGTACCGGGTGGTGGAGACACGGAGGGGCGGCCGGGACACGTCCCGGCTCGCGCGTGGTCGGGTCCTGCGCGGGTCAGTCGAGCTGGGCGGCGTACCCCTCGGCGTCGAGCAGCCCGGAGCGGTAGTCCTCGCCGGAGGGGCGGACCGCGAACAGCCAGCCCTCCGCGTAGGGGGCGGAGTTCACGGTCCCGGGCTCGGCCTCGAGCGCCTCGTTGACCGCGGTGACCTCGCCGGAGACGGGGGCGAAGATGTCGCTCACGGACTTGGTGGACTCGATCTCGCCCACGGCGGCGCCCGCCTCGACGCTCTCCCCCACCTCGGGCAGCTGGACGAACACGACGTCGCCCAGCTCGCCCTGCGCGTGGTCGGTGATCCCGATGCGCACCGCGCCGTCGGCGTCGGGGCCCGCGATCCACTCGTGCTCGGCCGTGTAGGACAGGTCGGCGGGGATGTTGCTCATGGGGTGGCTCCTGGTCCGGCGGGTGCGGTCGGCTCGATTATGGCACAGACGTCCCCGTGGCCCGAGGGCGCGGGACCTCGCGGGTGTCGGCCGCTCAGCGGCCCTCCCACGCGGTGATCTCGGCGTGGATCGCCCGCTTGCGCTCCGTCCCCGCGAAGGACGCGTCCACCGAGTTGCGGGCCAGTGCGACGGCCTGCTCGTCGGTCAGTCCCAGCGCGTCGCGCAGGTCCTGGAAGACGTCTCCCACGTAGCCGCCGAAGTAGGCCGGGTCGTCGGAGTTGACCGTGACCAGCAGTCCGCGCTCGAGCATGTCCAGGATCGGGTGGTCGGCGAGCGTGTCGACCACGCGCAGCCGCACGTTGGACAGCGGGCACACGGTGAGCGGGACCCGCTCCGCGACGAGGCGGTCCACGAGCTCCGGGTCGCTCAGGCACTGGATGCCGTGGTCCACCCGCTCCACGCGCAGCACGTCGAGGGCCTCCCGGACGTACTCGGGACCCGCCTCCTCCCCCGCGTGGGCGACGACGTGCAGTCCGGCCGCCCGCGCCCGCGCGTAGACCTCCTCGAAGAGCGCCGGGGGATGGCCGACCTCGGCCGAGTCGAGGCCGATCCCGTCGATGCGCGGCAGCTGGTCCCCGAGGGAGTCGAAGAGCTCGACGGCCTCCGCGGCGGGCCGGTCCCGCAGGAAGCACAGCAGCAGCGTGCTGGTCAGGCCGTGCTCGGCCCGGGCGGCGTCGAGGGCGGCGCGGATGCCGTCGACCACCGTCCCGAGCGGCACGCCCCGGGCGGTGTGCGCCTGCGGGTCGAAGAAGACGTCGACGTGCCGCAGGCCCTGCGCCGCCGCGCGCTCGAGGTAGGCCCGGGTCAGCGCCTCGAAGTCGGAGGCGTCGCGCAGCACCGCCATCGTGGCGTAGTAGAGCGCGAGGAACGAGGACAGGTCCTCGAAGTCGTACTGCCGCCGCAGCTCCTCGACGGAGCCGTAGGGCATCTCCACCCCGTTCTTGGCGGCGAGCGCGAACGCGAGCTCGGGCTCGAGGGTGCCCTCGATGTGCAGGTGCAGCTCCGCCTTGGGCAGGGTGTGCAGGTCGTTCAACTCCGGCGCTCCTTCGCGGTCGGCCCCGGGGACCGGAGCACTCGACGTCCCGTGCAGTGTATGCGCCGCGGTCGGCGGCGGGGCTCCGCCCCCGCTGCCGGGTCGCCCCGCACCGCCCGACCGCCGTCGGCTCCGCGGCCGGAGTGCTCTAGGCTCGCGAGCGGAGCCGCTCGGAGGAAGGAGTGCCGGATGTCCGGTGTCGTGGTGGTCGGACAGGTGGGACGGGATCTCGTGCTGACCGTGGCGGAGCTGCCGGCGGAGGGCGGTTCCGCCGACGTGCTCGAGCGGCAGGAGCTGCTCGGCGGCAAGGGCGCGAACCAGGCCGTGGCGTGCCGCCAGCTCGGCGCCGAGGTCGCCCTGGTGGGGGTCGTGGGCACCGACTCCGCCGGCACGGAGGTGCTCGCCCAGGCCGCGGCCGACGGGATCGACGTCGGCGCCGTGGTGCGCCGCGCCGGCGCCCCGACCGCGCTGCTCGTCGACCTCGTGGGGCCGCGCGGGGTCCGCCGCCTGCTGGAGGACGTGGACTCCGGGATGCTGCTGGACGCCGGGGACGTGCGCGCGAGCCGGGACCTGTTGCGCTCGGCGGACGCCGTGCTGGTGCAGCTGCAGCAGCCGGGGGCGGCCGTGACGGAGGCCCTCGAGGCGGCCGCGGCGGGGGGCGCGATCGTGGTGGCCGACGGCGCCCCGGCGGACGGGGCGGTGCGCCGGCGGGTGCTGGGCACCGCGGACGTGGTGCGCGCGGACACCGCCGAGACGGAGGCACTGGTGGGCTGGGCGCCGCAGGACGTGCCGGGGACGGTGCGGGCCGCGGAGTCGCTGCTCGCGGAGGGCCCGCGCGTCGTCGCCCTGGCCACCGGCGAGGGCGACGTGGTCGCCTGGCCGGGCGGGCACGTGCTCCTGCCCCACCTGGGCGAGGATCCCGTGGACCCCACCGGGGCGGGCGACTCGTTCGTGGCCGCGCTCACCGTCGCGCTGCTGCGCGGGGAGAGCCCCGAGTCCGCCGCCTGGTGGGCCGCGGCGGCGGCGGCCGAGGTGGTCGGCAGCGCCGGCGGCCGGCCGGACCTCGACCTGGACCGGCTGCGGGAGTCGGCTTCCCGGGCCCGCCGGTAGGCAGCACGGGTGCCGGAGGCGCCGTCCCCGGGAACGAGAGAAGGCCGGTGGTCCGCGTTCCCGCGGTCCACCGGCCTCGAATCGTCGGGCTGACAGGATTTGAACCTGCGACCCCTTGACCCCCAGTCAAGTGCGCTACCAAGCTGCGCCACAGCCCGAAGTGCTCAGTACGTTCCCGCCCCGAGCACTCGCATCACATTACAGCAAGCTCCGGCGGAATTCATCTCGGCGGGCGCCTCAGCGCTTCCGGTTCCGCTTCTCCCGCACGCGCATGGACACCTCGATGGGGGTGCCCTCGAAACCGAAGGTCTCGCGGAGGCGGCGGGTGATGAACCGCCGGTACCCGGGGTCGAGGAAACCGGTGGTGAACAGCACGAAGCGCGGCGGCCGGGAGGAGGCCTGGGTGCCGAAGAGGATGCGCGGCTGCTTGCCGCCGCGCACGGGGTGCGGGTGGGCGGCCACGATCTCGCCGAGGAACGCGTTGAGCCGCCCGGTGGGGACGCGGGTGTCCCACGAGGCCAGGGCGGTCTCCAGGGCGGGGACCAGCCGGTCCTTGTGCCAGCCGGTCTTCGCCGAGACGTTCACCCGCGGCGCCCAGGCCACGTGCGCGAGGTCGCGGTCGATCTCCCGCTCCAGGTAGTAGCGGCGGTCCTCGTCCATGAGGTCCCACTTGTTGAAGGCGAGCACGAGGGCGCGCCCGGAGTCCACGGCCAGCTGCAGGATGCGGACGTCCTGCTCGGAGAGCACCTCGTCCGCGGCCAGCAGCACCACGGCCACCTCGGCGCGCTCGAGGGCGGCCTGGGTGCGCAGGGACGCGTAGAAGTCCGCGCCCTGGGCCATGTGCACGCGGCGGCGGATGCCCGCGGTGTCGATGAAGCGCCAGGGCTTGCCGCCCAGCTCGATGAGCTCGTCCACGGGGTCGCGGGTGGTCCCGGCCAGGGGATCCACGACGACGCGCTCGGAGCCGGCCAGCTTGTTGAGCAGCGAGGACTTGCCCACGTTCGGGCGTCCGATGAGCGCCACGCGGCGGGGCCCGCCGGTCAGCTCGGTCTCGGCCACGGCGGAGAACTCCGGCAGCAGGTCCGTGACCGCGTCGAGGACGTCGGCGGCGCCGCGCCCGTGCAGGGCGGACACCGGGTGCGGCTCCCCCATGCCGAGGGACCACAGGTAGGTGGCCTCGACCTCGAGCTGCGGGGAGTCCACCTTGTTGGCGACCAGGATCACCGGCTTCCGGACCTTGCGCAGCATCTTCACGATGGCCTCGTCCGCGGCGGTGACGCCCACGGTGGCGTCGAGCACGAGCAGCACGGCGTCGGCGAACTCCACGGCCATCTCGGCCTGCTCGGCGACGCGGGCGTTGATGCCCTTGGCGTCGTACTCCCACCCGCCGGTGTCCACGAGGGTGAAGTTGCGCCCGTTCCAGGTGGCCCGGTAGGAGACGCGGTCCCGGGTCACGCCCGGGGTGTCCTCCACGACGGCCTCGCGCCGGCCGAGGATGCGGTTGACGAGGGTCGACTTGCCGACGTTGGGGCGGCCCACGATGGCGAGCACCGGGGCGGGCCGGCGCACGGGGGCCTGGTCCCCGTCCTCCGCCCACTCGGCGAGCAGCGCGGCGTCCTCCTCGTCGAGCTCGTAGTCCTCGAGCCCGGCCCGCAGCGCCTGCGCGCGCTGCTCGGCCTCGTCGTCGTCGATGGCCGCGAGCCGCTGGGCGACGTCGTCCGTGGTGCCGCCGAGGATCTCGGCCTCGTAGGGGTCGTGGGCGGTGTCGTGCGCGGAGTTCTCGGGGTTGCCGGTCATGGCTGTCCTTCGCTGGGCCGGGTGCGGCCGGTCGGGGTGCGGAAAAATGTCGGGGGAGGCGGTGCGGAACGGTTCAGGTGGAGCGGCCCGCGGCCCGGACGACCACGTCGATGACGGCCTGGACCGTCTGCTCCACGGTGAGCTCGGAGGAGTCGATCGTCACGACGCCGTCGGCGGCCTCGGTGAAGTTCACGACCGTCGCGTCCTTGGCGTCCCGGCCCACGACCCGGGCCCGCAGCTGCTCGGCGTCCTCGACGCCGCCGTTCTGCAGGCCGCGCCGGGCCATCCGGGCCCGTTCGTCGGCGGTGAGCAGGATCCGGGCGTCGGCGTCCGGGGCCACCACGGTGGTGGTGTCCCGGCCCTCGGCCACGATCCGCCGGCCGCTGTCCGCGATGAGCTCCTGCTGGCGGGCCACCAGCACCGCCCGCGCGGCCTGGTTGGTGGCCACGGCGCTGACCGCCTCGGTCACCCGGGCGCCGCGGATCTCGACGCCCACGTCGGTCCCGCCCACGAACACCCGCTCCCGGTCGGGGTCGGTGCCCTGGGCGAGCGGGAAGGAGCGGGCGGCCTCGACCACGGCGCCGCCGTCGGAGAGGTCCACCCCGCGGTCGAGGCACCACCACGTCAGCGCGCGGTACATCGCGCCCGTGTCCAGGTAGGCGAGGCCGAAGCGGCGGGCGACCTCCTTGGACACGCTGGACTTGCCGGAGCCGGAGGGCCCGTCGATGGCGACGACCAGCTGCCGGCCGGCGGCGGCCGGCGTCCCGGTGCCGGGTGCTGCGCTGCGGGCGGTGTTCGTTCCGGTGTTCACTGCACGACCTTCCATCCGCGCTCCTGGAGCGCCTCGACGAGTTCCTTGCGGCGGTTGGGCAGCACGGAGACCTCCACGAGGCCCACGGGCTGGCCCGGGGAGTGCTCGAGGCGCAGGTCCTCGAGGTTGACGCCGATCTCCCCGATCTCGGTGAGCAGCCGGGCGATCTGCCCGGGGACGTCCCCGACGAGCACGGTGAGGGCCGCGAACGCGCGGGGCGCGCCGCCGTGCTTGCCCGGGATCCGGGCCCGGCCGGCGTTGCCCTCCGACATCAGCTGGGCGATGTCCAGCCGGGCGCCCGGGGCGCGCGGGGCCTCGAGCGTGGCGATGAGCCGGTCGAGGTCCTCGCGCACCCCGTGCAGGGACGCCACCACGGGAGCGGCGTTCGCGGAGAGGATCTGCACCCACAGGCCCGGGTCGGAGGCGGCGATGCGGGTAGTGTCCCGCAGCCCCTGGCCCGCGAGGGACAGGTGGTGCAGCGGGGTGTCCTGCAGCCGGGAGGCCAGCAGGGAGGACATCACCTGCGGCAGGTGGGAGATCAGCGCCACGGTCGCGTCGTGCTCGCGGGCGTCCATGAACGTGACCGTCGCCCCGAGGTCCACGGCCAGGTTCTTCGCCGCGGCCAGCGCCGCGGGCGCGGAGCGGCCCGAGTCGCACACGACCCAGGGCATGGACGTGAACAGCTCGCCGCGGGCGGCCACGGGGCCGGACTTCTCCCGCCCGGCCATGGGGTGGGTGCCCACGTAGCGGGTGAGGTCCCCGCCCCGGGCGCGCACGTCCTCCAGCACGGACTCCTTCACGGAGGCGATGTCGAGGACGACCGCCTCCGGGTGGCGTCCCAGCGCCTCGACCACGGTCTCGGCGGTGACGTCGGGCGGGGTGGCGACGACGACGAGGGCCGGCTCCGGCACCCGGTCCTGCCCCGCCGCGCGGCAGGAGCGGCCGGCGCCGATGTCCTGGGCCACGGCCTCGGCGGTGGGCGAGGAGTCCTGCAGCCAGACGTCCACGCCGAGGTGGCGCAGGCCCAGGCCGATGCTGGCGCCGAGCAGGCCGGCGCCGACCACGAGCACGGGCCCGGCGGTCGCCGCGGGGGTCGGCGGTGCGGTGGGGGTCTGCGTCACGGGCGCTCCCTACATGCCCACCGAGGCGAGGAGGTGCCCGACCTCGGTCTTCGACAGGCGGCGGATGGTGCCCTGGCGCTGGTCCCCGATCCGGATGGGGCCGACCTCGGTGCGCACGAGCTTCTCGACGGGGTGGCCCACGGCGTCGAAGAGCCGGCGCACGATGCGGTTGCGCCCGGAGTGCAGGACGACCTCGACGAGCAGGTGGCCGGGGGTGGAGTCCACGAGCCGGAAGGAGTCGACGGAGGCGATGCCGTCCTCGAGCTCGACGCCGGCCTTCATGGCCGCGCCGACGCCCTTCTCCATGGGCCCGCGGACCTGCACGAGGTAGGTCTTGGGGACCTCGTAGGAGGGGTGGGTGAGCCGGTTGGTCAGCTCGCCGTCGTTGGTCAGCAGCAGGAGGCCCTCGGTCTCGACGTCGAGGCGGCCCACGTGGAAGACGCGCTCGTTCTTCTGCTGGTTGAGGTAGTCGGCCACGCACGGCCGGCCCTCGGGGTCCTCCATGGTGGAGAGCACCCCCTCGGGCTTGTTGAAGGCGTAGTAGACGAGGTTCTCGTCGAGCTGCACGCGGACGCCGTCGACGTGGATCTCGACGGTGTCCGGGTCCACGCGGATGCCGAGCTCGGTGATGGTCTCCCCGTTGACCTGCACGCGGCCGGCCTCGATCATCTCCTCGCACACGCGCCGCGAGGCCACGCCGGCCTGGGCCATGAGCTTCTGCAGGCGCACCCCGTCCGGGTCGTGCTGGTCGAGCCGGTCCACGGGCGGGTTCTTGGGCCGGCGCTTGCGGTGCGGCGGGCGGTACGGGGTGGCGGGCATCCGCCGGGCGCTCTTCTCGGAGGACGCGAACGGGCGGGGCCCGCGGTCCTGACCGGTGCCCGTCGAGGACCCGCCCTTGGCTGCGCCACCCTTGCCGGCGCCCCCCTTGGCTGCGCCACTCTTGGCTGCGCCACCCTTGGCGGGGCCGCGGCCGGGAACGCCCTTCCCGCCCTGGAACGACGTGCCGCCCTGGCCGGTGCGGGGCTTCTGGCCGCCCTGGGAGCCGGGGGCGCGGCGGCCGCCGGGCCCGGGGCGGCCGGATGATGAACGTGAAGTGGCCATGGTGGTGTCTCAGTCCTCGTAGTGGTCGATCTGGTCGATGCCCGGCAGATGAGGGGCGATGTCGGGGAGCTCGTCGAGCGAGCCGATGCCCATCTTCTCCAGGAAGAACGTGGTGGTGCCGTAGAGCACGGCGCCGGACTCGCCGTCCCGCTCGAGCTCGCGGATCAGGCCTCGCTGCACGAGCGTGCGGACGACGCCGTCGACGTTGACCCCGCGGATCGCGGAGATGCGTCCCCGGCTCACGGGCTGGCGGTAGGCCACGACGGCCAGGGTCTCCAGGGCCGCCTGCGACAGCCGGGCGGTCTGTCCCTCCGCGACGAACGCGGAGACGACGGGGGCGAACTCGCTGCGCGAGTGGATCCGCCAGCCGGCACCGGTGCTGCGCAGCTCGAACCCGCGCGGCGCCAACGTCCCATCATACCCCGGATCGGCGGCGACGCCGTCGTACTCCGCGCGGAGCCGGTCGAGGACCCGCTGCACGGAGGCGACCGGGACCACGAGGGCGGCGGCGATCTCGTACTCGCTGACGGGCTCGTCGGCCACCATCAGGATCGCCTCGACGGCGGCCCGCACCCCGCCGGGCAGCGCCTCGAGGTCCGGTCCGTCCTCGGCCGCGGGGCTCACGCCGGGGCCCCCGAGACGGCCGGGACCCCGTCCGGGGCCGCGACGACGGCCGCCGGGCCTCCGGCGTCCTCGGACAGCCGGTCGGCGGTCCACCCGGTGCCCGCCCCGGTCCAGCGGACCGTCAGCTCCCCCAGCGGCTGCTCCTGGGCGAGCTCGAGCACCGCGTCCCGGTACATCTCGAGCAGCGCCAGGAACCGCACGACCACCGCGAGGGTGGACCCGGCGTCCGCGACGAGCACCCGGAAGGAGCGCGGGGCTCCGTCCTCGAGCAGCCCGGCGAGGATCTCCGCCTCGTCCCGGACCGTCACGGCGGCCCCGTGCAGGTGGTCCACCCCGACCTCCGCGGGCGCCCCGGGGCGGGGCACGAAGACGGAGCGGGCGATCGCGGCGAACTGCTCCGGCGTGGTCCGCCAGTCGAGCTCGGGCAGCACGGCCGCCACCTCCGGGTCCAGCGGCACCGACCGGGGCAGGCGGGTGGACTCGGCCCGCATCCGCTCGTCGAGCAGCACGGCCACCTCCTTGAACGCCTTGTACTGCAGCAGCCGGGCGAAGAGCAGGTCCCGCGCCTCCAGCAGGGCCACGTCCTCCTCGTCCTCGACCTCCCCGCGCGGCAGCAGCCGGGCGGCCTTGAGGTCCAGGAGCGTCGCGGCGACCACGAGGAACTCGCTGGCCTCGTCGAGGGCGCGGGGCGAGCCGATCTCGTGCAGGGCGCGCACGTACTGGAGGAACTCGTCCGTGACGGTGGCCAGCGCGATCCGGGTGATGTCCAGCTCGTGCTTGGCGATCAGGGAGAGCAGCACCTCGAAGGGCCCCGCGAAGTCCTCCAGCTGCACCGCGAAGCCGCCGGGACCCTCGGGGACCGGCGGCTCCTCGGGGTGCATCAGGGTGCGCCGCCGCGCGAGATGAGCTCCCGCGCCAGCTGACGGTAGGACTCGGCGCCCTGGTGGGCCGTGGCGAAGGAGAGGATGGGCTCGGCGGCCACCGTGGCGTCCGGGAACTTCACGGTGCGCTTGATGACGGTGTCGAAGACCTTGTCGCCGAAGGCGTCCACGATCCGGGCCATGACCTCGCGGGAGTGCAGGGTCCGGGAGTCGAACATCGTGGCGAGCACCCCGTCGATCTGCAGGCGGGGGTTGAGCCGGTCCTGGACCTTCTCGATGGAGTCCACGAGCAGCGCCACGGCGCGCAGGGCGAAGAACTCCGCGATGAGCGGGATGACCACCCCGTGCGCGGCGGTCAGCGCGTTGACCGTCAGCAGCCCCAGCGAGGGCTGGCAGTCGATGATGATGACGTCGTAGTGCTCCTCGAGCTTGCGCAGGGCACTGGCCAGCACCTGCTCGCGGGCCACCTCGGTGACGAGCTGCACCTCCGCCGCGGAGAGGTCGATGTTCGCGGGGAGCAGGTCGACGCCCTCGACGTCGGTCTCCTGGACCACGTCCCAGACGTCCACGGAGCGGTCCATCATGACGTTGTAGACCGTCAGCTCCAGCTCGTGCGGGTTGGCGCCGAGGCCGGCGGAGAGGGCGCCCTGCGGATCGAAGTCGACGAGCAGGACCTTGCGCCCCAGCTCGGCGAGCGCCGCGCCGAGGTTGATGGTCGAGGTGGTCTTCCCGACCCCGCCCTTCTGGTTGACCATCGCGATGATCCGGGCGGGCCCGTGGGTGGAGAGCTCGGGCGGCTCGGGGAAGTCGCGTGCGGGACGGCCGGTCAGGCCGACGGTTCCCGTCCCGGCCTCGCCCGTGCCGGGGTTCCTCTCGTCGCTCTGCTGGCTCACTCGTGGCACCGCTCTTTCGTTCGTGGTCGCGCTCGGGCGGACCGGCCCCGGGCACGGGGTGGCCCGGGCCGGACGGGCCGACCTGGGGTTTTCCTGGACTCGATCAGCTACCAGGGTACCGCCGCCGCCGGGCGGCCCCGAATTCCCGGGCACGGTGGAGCCGGCGGACGACGACGGCCCGCGCCCGCCGCGCCCCCTCGGGGGCGCGGCGGGCGCGGGCCGGACACGGGTCCCGGTGCGGGGACGGGTCAGCGCGCTCCGGCGCCGGCCGCGGCCTCGAGCTTCTCCGCGACGGAGTCCTCCACCCGGGCCCCGGGAGCGGTCTCGGCGGCGGGCCGGTCCTCGGCGGTGCCGTGCGAGTGGGCGGCCATGGTGGACTCGTCGAACCGGTCCTGGCCGGAGAGCACGCGCTCCACCTGGACGAGGTCGATCTCGCGGGTCCACTTGCCGATCAGCAGGGTGGCCACGGCGTTGCCGGTGAAGTTGGTCAGGGCGCGGGCCTCGGACATGAAGCGGTCGATGCCGACGATGATGCCGACCCCGTCGACCAGGTCGGGGCGGTGGGACTGCAGGCCGCCCGCCAGGGTGGCCAGGCCGGCGCCGGTGACCCCGGCGGCGCCCTTCGAGGCGATGATCATGAACACCAGGAGGGAGATCTGCTCGCCGATGGCCAGCGGGCTGCCCATCGCGGAGGCGACGAAGAGGGCGGCCATGGTCAGGTAGATGGCGGTGCCGTCCAGGTTGAAGGAGTAGCCGGTCGGGACCGTGACGCCGACCACGGGCTTGGAGACGCCCACGTGCTCCATCTTGGCGATGAGCCGGGGCAGGGCCGCCTCGGAGGAGGAGGTCGAGAAGATCAGCAGGTACTCGCGGCCCAGGTACTTCATGAGCCGGAAGATGTTGATCCCCGTGACCGCCTTCAGGAGCCCGCCCAGGACCACCACGATGAACAGGACGCAGGTGAGGTAAAAGGCGATCATCAAGGTGGCCATCGAGACGATGGCCTGGACGCCGGTCTCGCCGACCACACCGGCGATCGCGCCGAACGCCCCGATGGGGGCGACCCACATGACCATGATCAGGATCCGGAAGACCAGGGCCTGGACGTAGCCGACGGCCTTGAGCACGGGCTTGCCGGCCGGGCCCATCTGCTGCAGCGCGAAGCCCACGATGAGCGCCACGAACAGGGTCTGCAGGATGTTGCCCTCGGTCAGGGAGGACAGCAGGGACGTGGGGATGATGCCGAGCAGGAACCCGATGGTCCCGCCCTCCCCGTCGCCGTGGCCCGCGTCCGTGACCTCGTACTCCGAGCCCTGGATGTTCAGGCCCTCGCCCGGGTGGATGAGGTTGCCCACCACCAGGCCGATGCCCAGTGCCATGGTGGACATCGCCATGAAGTAGGCCAGGGCCAGGCCGCCGACCTTGCCGACGGTCGCCGCCTTGGCGATGGAGCCGACGCCCAGGACGATCGTGCAGAAGATGATGGGGGCGATCATCATCTTGATCAGGGCGATGAACGCGGTGCCGACCGGCTTGAGCGTCTGGGCGAATTCGGGGGCCAGGAGGCCCAGGACGGCGCCGGCGACGACGGCGACGATCACGAAGACGTACAGGTAGTGCGTCCTGTCCTTCTTCTGCTTCTGGGCGGGCGGCTGCGGGTCGACGGGGTCCGTGGCGACGGTGGCCATGCTTGTCCTCCGGTTCGGGTGGGTAGCGCGGTGGGGTGGAGCGCGGGACCCGGGATCGGGCCGATGTGACGAGTCTCACCGCGGCCCGGCGCCCTGTCGTGTTGTGGTCATAATGGTCGTGACGCCCACCACAACAGAGGGAGGGACGACCGGGAGATCAAGGAGCGGACATGTCCCTGGCCCGGCGCTTCTTCCTGATGCAGCTCGCCGTCGTCGCGCTGGTGACCCTCGCCGTCTCCCTGGTCCTGTTCGCCCACGAGCGCGGCGCGGTCGTGGAGCGCGCCGAGGCGGTGACCCGGGTCCTCGCCACGGCCCTCGCGGACGACCCGTACGTGCTCGAGGCGGTGGGCGGGCCGGACCCGCACGCCGTGCTGCAGCCGCTCACGGACCGGCTGCTCGCGGACACGGACCTCGACTTCGTCACGATCATGGCCCCGGACGGCACCCGCTGGACGCACCCCCTGCCCTCCTCGGTCGGCGAGGCCTACCGCGGGGACCGCTCGCACGCGCTCGCCGGGCAGACCTGGACCAGCACGGAGCGCGGCAACCTCGGCCCCTCCGTGCGCACGATCACCCCGGTCCGGGACGGGGACGGCGCGGTCGTGGCGCTCGTGGCCACCGGTGTCCTCCTCGAGGCCGTCTCGCAGCAGGCGCTCGCCCAGCTGCCGGCGGTGCTCCTCGTCGGGCTGCTGCTGCTGGCCGCGTCGGCGACGGTCGCGGCCCTCGGCTCCCGGTACCTGGGCCGGGTCACCCACGGCTGGGGGCCGGAGGAGCTCGCCCAGGTGCACGCGCTGCACGACGCCGTGCTCAACGAGGCCACGGAGGGCCTCCTGCTCGTGGACACGACCGGCGCGGTGCAGGTGCTCAACGCCCGGGCGCGGGAGCTGCTCGGGGTCCGGGCGCCGGCGGCCCCGGGACCGGCCCGGCACGAACCCCTCCCCGTCGCGGACCTGGACCTGCCGGACGCGCTGGCGGTCCTCCTGCGCGCCGGCGCGCCCGTGCAGGAGCAGTGGTTCGTGGTCGGGGAGCGCACCCTCATCGTCTCGGCCCTCCCGGCCCGCGGAGCGCTCGCGGGGCGCGGCACGATCGTGATCCTGCGGGACCACACCGAGATCTCGCGGCTCTCGGGACAGCTGCGCGCCACCGCGACGCTGGCCGGGGCGCTGCGGGCCCAGACCCACGAGCACGCCAACCGCATGCACACGGTCGTCTCCCTGCTGGAGCTCGGCCGGGACGAGGAGGCCCTCGGCTTCGCCTCGGCGGACATGGTGCGCACCCGGGTGCTGTCCGACGACCTCCTCGCCCACCTCGACGACCCGTTCCTCGCGGCCCTGCTGGTCGGCAAGACCGCCGCGGCCCACGAGCGCGGCGTGGAGCTGGAGGTCGTCGTCGACCCGGACGCGCCCCGGATCCCCGTCTCCCCCGCCGACCTCGTGACCCTCGTCGGCAACCTCGTCGACAACGCCGTCGAGGCCGCCGCGGCCAACGCCGACCGGGTCCGCCCGGTCGTCGAGGTCGAGATCGCCCGGGCGCCCGACGCCGCGGACCCCGCCCGGGACGCGGTCGTGATCACCGTCGCCGACACCGGGATGGGGGTCCCCGACGACCTCTCCCGGGAGGTGTTCGAGCTCGGCGTCACCACGAAGCCGGCCGGCCCGGAGGGCCGCGGCGTGGGCCTGCACCTGGTGCGGGAGGTCGTCGAGCGGTGGGGCGCGCGGATCGAGCACCGCAACGACGGCGGGGCCGTGTTCACGGTGACCGTCCCGGTGGCCCGCGACGCCGCGGCGGGGCGGGCCCCGTGAGCGCGCCGGTCCGCGTCCTGGTCGTCGACGACGAGCCGCTCACCGCCGCCGCCCACGCCCAGTACGTCGAGCGCTCACCGGGCTTCGAGGCGGCCGCCACCGCCGTGTCCGGGCGGACGGCCGTGCAGGCCGTGCAGGCCGCCCGGCGGGCGGGGCGACCCGTGGACCTGGTGCTGCTGGACGTGAACCTGCCGGACATGTCCGGTCTCGACGTGGCACGGACCCTGCGCGCCCGCGGCGAGACGGTGGACCTGCTGGTGATCACGGCGCACCGGGACGTGGCGACCGTCCGGGCCGCGAGCACCCTGGGCGTGGTCGGCTACCTCATCAAGCCCTTCACCTACGCCGTGTTCGAGGAGAAGCTCGACGCCTACCGGCGCTACCGCTCCGCCCTGGGCGCGGCCGGGACGGTGGGCCAGGCGGAGGTGGACCGCGCGTTCGCGGCCCTGGGCGCGCCCACCCGCCCGGACGCGCCCAAGGGCCTGTCCCCGCAGACCCTCGAGTCCGTCACCGCGCTGATCCGGGGCGGGGAGTGGCTCTCGGCCGGTGAGGTCGCCGAGCGCAGCACGCTGTCCCGGGTCACGGCGCGGCGCTACCTCGAGCACCTGACGGCCCGGGGCCTCGTGCAGCGCCGCCCGCGCCACGGCACCCCCGGGCGGCCCGAGCTCGAGTACGGCTGGGCCGGGCAGGACGTCTCCCCCGGCCGCTGACCCCGTGCCGTGCGCCGGAGCGTCACGAACCGCTCGGCGGGCGCAGCACGCCCTCGAGGGCCTCCAGCACGGAGGCGTCCTCGATCGTCGAGGGCACGGTGTAGTCCTCGCCGTCGGCCATCTGCCGCATGGTCTTGCGCAGGATCTTCCCCGAGCGGGTCTTGGGGAGCCCCTCCACCACGGCCACGTCCTTGAAGTCCGCCACCGCCCCGATCTGCCGGCGCACGAGCGCCACGAGCTCCTCCCGGAGCTGCTCCGGCGGGACGTCGGCACCGGTCTTGAGCACCACGTACCCGGACGGCCGCTGGCCCTTCAGCGGGTCCCCCACCCCGATCACGGCGCACTCGGCCACCGCCGGGTGGGAGGCGAGGACCTGCTCCATGGCCCCGGTGGACAGGCGGTGCCCGGAGACGTTGATGACGTCGTCGGTGCGCCCCATGACGTAGACGTAGCCGTCCTCGTCCACGTGGCCGGAGTCGCCCGTGGCGTAGTAGCCGGGGAACGCGCTGAGGTAGGAGTCCACGAACCGCTGGTCGTCGCCCCACAGCGTGGGGAGCGTGCCCGGCGGCAGCGGGAGGCGCAGGGCGATGTTGCCCTCCTCGCCGGTCTCCACCGGCCGGCCCAGCGGGTCCAGGATCTCCACCCGGTAGCCCGGCACCGGCACGGACGGCGAGCCGGCCTTCAGGGGCAGCCGCTCGATCCCGAAGGGGTTGGCGCAGATGGCCCACCCCGTCTCCGTCTGCCACCAGTGGTCGACGACCGGGACGCCCAGCACCCGGGCGGCCCAGTGGTACGTCTCCGGGTCGAGCCGCTCCCCCGCCACGAACAGGGCCCGCAGGGAGCCGATGTCGTGCCGGCGCACCAGCTCGCCCTCGGGATCCGCCCGGCGGATGGCCCGCAGGGCCGTGGGCGCCGTGAACAGCACCTTGACGCCGTGGTCCTCGACGCGCTGCCAGAACGCCCCGGCGTCCGGGGTGCCCACGGGCTTGCCCTCGTAGAGCACGGTCGTGGCGCCGGCCAGGAGCGGGCCGTAGACGATGTAGGAGTGGCCCACCACCCAGCCGACGTCGGACGCGGTCCACATCACCTCGCCGGGGCCGACGTCGTAGATGTGGCGCATGGACCACGTCAGGGCCACGGCGTGCCCGCCGTTGTCGCGGACCACGCCCTTGGGGGTCCCGGTGGTCCCGGAGGTGTACAGGACGTAGAGCGGGTCGGTGGCCGCGACCGGGACGGGCGCCGCGGGCTCGGCGCCCTCGACGGCCTCCGCCCAGTCGAGCCACTCGACGGCCGGCTGCCCGCCGGCCCCGGCCCGGCCCCGGGCGTCCTCGAGCGTCGTCTCGAACCCCGGGCGCTCGTGCACCAGCACCGTCCCGGGGGCGTGCTCGGCGAGCCGCAGGGCCTCCTCGATGGCCGGGATGTACTCGATCCGCCGCCTCGGCTCCACCCCGCCGGTCGTGGTCACCACCACGACCGGCCGGGAGTCGTCGATGCGGGAGGCGAGCTCCTTCGGGGCGAACCCGCCGAAGACCACCGAGTGCACCGCGCCCAGCCGGGCGCAGGCGAGCATTGCCACGACGGCCTGCGGGATCATCGGGAGGTAGACGAGCACCCGGTCGCCCTTGCCCACCCCCCGGGCGGCGAGCGCCCCGGCGAACAGGGCGACGTCGTCCCGCAGGCGCGCGTAGCTGAACCGCTCCTGGACCCCCAGCACCGCGGAGTCGTAGACGAGCGCGGTGCGCTCGCCGTGACCGGCCTCCACGTGCCGGTCGAGGGCGTTGTAGGAGGTGTTGAGCTCGCCGTCGGGGAACCAGCGGTAGAGCGGGGCTGCGGTGTCGTCGAGGGCGGTGGTGGGCTCGCGCACCCAGTCCACGGCGCGGGCGGCGTCGAGCCAGAACTCCTCCGGGTCCTGCACGCTGCGGCGGTAGACCTCCGCGTAGCCCTCGGCCGGCGGCGGTGTTCGGTGGTCGGTGCTCATGGGTCCCTCCCAGGGGTTGCGGTCCTGCCGGACACCCTAGTGGTGCAGGTCACACACGACAAGACCTCTGTATACACAGATGCACGATCGAGCCGATCCGGACCAAATCCCTCGTCAACTGCACCGAACTGTGTATACAATGCTCGTGCATTGTGATGCCTGTCACCCAGAGTCCGCGGCGCACTCCCCGTCGCGGGCGACAAGAGCGAGGAGGGAGCCGTGCGAGCCAGCGACCGCGCCTACGAGGCCCTGCGCGAGGACATCGTCGAATGGCGGCTGCTCCCGGGCCAGGTGCTCGGCGAGGTCGAGCAGTCGGAGCGCTTCGGCATCTCGCGCACGCCGATCCGCGAGGCCCTCAGCCGGCTCACCGCCGACGGTCTCGCGGAGGCGCACCGGGGCCGCGGCGTCGTGGTCTCCCAGGTCTCCCTCGAGGACGTCCGCGCCCTGTTCGAGCTGCGGGAGGCCCTCGACTGCCGGGCGGCCCGGCTGGCCGCCCGGCGCCGCGACCCCGTCGCGTTCCAGGAGCTGGCCGCCGAGCTCGAGGCGGTCGTGGCCCAGCTCCACGGGCCGGGCACGGACCGGGCCGGGTACTACGACCTCGTGGAGCGCATGGACCGCGCCATCGACGAGGCCACGGCCAATCCGTACCTCACCGCGGCCCAGCGCTCCCTGCGCCTGCACCTGGCCCGGGTGCGCAAGCTCTCCCGCACCAACCCCGACCGGCTCGCGCGCGCCGCCGCCGAGCACGCCCAGATCGCCCGCGCCGTCGCGGAGGGCTCCGAGGAGCTCGCCGAGGCGGCGACCCGTGTGCACCTGGCCAACTCGCTGCAGGCCGTCCTGACCACCCCTGTCCGGGAGTGGGTCCAGCCCGCTCCCCCGCTCGAGGCCGCCGGCTGAGCGCGGACACCCCTTCGACCGCCGCCGGCGGTCGTCCGTCCCCACGAGAGGAACTCCCATGACCGTTCTCCATTCCGTGCGCGTCCACCCGTCCAAGGACAACCTGCCCCGCGAGGAGCAGCTGGCCTGGAAGATGGCCGAGGTCGCCGCCGACCCGGTCGAGGTCACCCCAGAGGTGACGGAGATGGTGATCAACCGGGTCCTGGACAACGCCTCGGTCGCGATCGCCTCCCTCAACCGCGACCCGATCGTCTCCGCCCGGGACCAGGCCCTGGCCCACGCGCCCACCCCGGGCGGCACGGGCTCGGGCCTCTACGGCGTGGACACCGCCACCCGCAAGGTCTCCCCCGAGTGGGCGGCGTGGGCCAACGGCGTGGCCGTGCGCGAGCTCGACTACCACGACACGTTCCTGGCCGCCGAGTACTCCCACCCCGGCGACAACATCCCCCCGATCCTGGCCGTGGCCCAGCACGTGGGGGCCACCGGCCACGACCTGGTCCGCGGCATTGCCACCGGCTACGAGCTGCAGGTGGACCTCGTGAAGGCGATCTGCCTGCACGCCCACAAGATCGACCACGTCGCCCACCTCGGCCCCTCCGCGGCCGCCGGGATCGGCACCCTGCTCGGCCTGCCCGTGGAGACGGTCTTCCACGCCATCGGCCAGGGCCTGCACACCACCACCGCCACCCGCCAGTCCCGCAAGGGCGAGATCTCCACCTGGAAGGCCCACGCCCCGGCCTTCGCCGGGAAGATGGCCGTGGAGGCCGTGGACCGCGCCATGCGCGGGCAGACCTCCCCCACCCCCATCTACGAGGGCGAGGACGGGGTCATCGCCTGGCTGCTGGACGGCCCGGGTGCGGCCTACGAGGTCCCGCTGCCGGCCCCGGGCGAGGCCAAGGCCGCGATCCTGGACACCTACACCAAGGAGCACTCGGCGGAGTACCAGGCGCAGGCCTGGATCGACCTGGCCCGCAAGCTGCACCGCGAGCACCCCGAGGCAAAGGACCCCGACAACGTGACCTCGGTGGTGATCCGCACCAGCCACCACACCCACTACGTCATCGGCTCCGGGGCCAACGACCCGCAGAAGTACGACCCCACCGCATCGCGGGAGACCCTCGACCACTCGATCCCCTACATCTTCACCGTGGCCCTGCAGGACGGCACCTGGCACCACGTGGACTCCTACGCCCCGGAGCGCGCCGGACGCCCGGACACCGTCGAGCTGTGGCAGAAGGTGACCACCGCCGAGGACCCCGAGTGGACCCGCCGCTACCACTCCCTGGACATCAGCGAGAAGGCCTTCGGCGGGTCGGTGGAGATCACCCTCACCGACGGCACCGTGATCACCGACGAGATCGCCGTGGCCGACGCCCACCCGCTGGGCGCCCGCCCGTTCGCCCGCGAGCAGTACGTCACCAAGCTGCGGACGCTGGCCGCCGGGATCGTCGCCGACGACGAGCTGGACCGGTTCATCGCCGCCGCCGAGAACCTCCCGGCCCTGGGCGCCGGCGAGCTCGACGCCCTCAACGTCACCGCCTCGCATCCCCTGCGCACCGGCACGAAGGGAATCTTCTAAGCCATGCTGTTCTCCACCACCACCCCCGAGGCCAAGCGGATCGCCCTGCGCGAGATGCTGGCCGGCCCGTCCACCGTCCGCTTCCCCGGCGCCTACACCCCGCTGTCCACGAAGCTCATCCAGGAGCAGGGCTTCGACGGCGTCTACATCTCCGGGGCCGTACTCGCCAACGAGCTCGGCTTCCCCGACATCGGGCTCACCGCCCTGCCCGAGGTGGCCGCCCGGGCCGGGCAGATCGCCCGGGTGACCGACCTGCCGTGCCTCGTCGACGCCGACACCGGCTTCGGCGAGCCCATGAACGTGGCCCGCACCGTCCAGGAGCTCGAGAACGCCGGCCTGGCCGGGTGCCACATCGAGGACCAGTTCAACCCCAAGCGCTGCGGCCACCTGGACGGCAAGAACGTCGTGGACCTGGCCACCGCCGTCAAGCGGATCCGGGCCGCCGCCGAGGCCCGCCGGGACCCGAACTTCCTGATCATGGCCCGCACCGACATCCGCGGCGTCGAGGGCCTGGACGCCGCCACCGACCGGGCGAAGGCCCTGGTGGACGCCGGGGCGGACGCGATCTTCCCCGAGGCCATGGCCGACCTGTCCGAGTTCGAGGCGATGCGGGCCGCGGTGGACGTGCCGATCCTGGCGAACATGACCGAGTTCGGGAAGTCGCAGCTGTTCACCGCCGACCAGCTCCAGGACGCCGGGGTGAACATGATCATCTACCCGGTGACCCTGATGCGCGCCGCCCTGGGCGCCATGGAGCGCGTGCTGGACACCCTCCGCACCGACGGCACCCAGGAGGCGGCCGTGCCGGAGATGCTCACTCGCGCCCGGCTCTACGAACTGGTGGACTACAACGGGTACAACCAGTTCGACTCCGGGGTCTTCGACTTCGAGGTCCCCGGGCTGCACCACTGACCGCACCCACCGCACCGACCACGTGAAGGAGACCACCATGACCGAGACCCAGAGCGAGGTCCACAAGGGACTGGCCGGCGTCGTCGCCGACTACACGGCCATCTCCAAGGTCAACCCGGACACCAACTCCCTGCTCTACCGCGGCTATCCCGTCCAGGAGCTCGCGGCGAACTGCTCCTTCGAGCAGGTCGCCCTGCTGCTGTGGAACGGGGAGCTGCCCACGGACGAGGAGCTGGCGGAGTTCCGGGCCCGGGAGCGGGAGCACCGGGCGCTGACGCCCGAGCTCAAGGCGATCATCGACGCCCTGCCGACCACCTGCCACCCCATGGACGTGTGCCGCACCGCGGCCTCCGTCCTGGGCGCCCAGGACCCGCAGGCCGAGGACTCCTCCCCCGCGGCGAACCTGGCCAAGGCGCAGAAGCTGTTCGCGGCGATGCCCGCCGTCGTCTGCTACGACCAGCGCCGACGCCGCGGCCAGGACGTGGTGGCCCCGCGCGACGACCTCGACTACTCGGCGAACTTCCTGTGGATGGCCTTCGGCGAGGAGGCCGACCCCCAGGTCGTCGAGGCGTTCAACGTGTCGATGATCCTCTACGCCGAGCACTCCTTCAACGCCTCGACGTTCACGGCCCGGGTGGTGACCTCGACCCTGTCGGACCTGCACTCGGCGGTCACGGCCGCCATCGGCGCGCTCAAGGGCCCGCTGCACGGCGGGGCCAACGAGGCCGTCATGGAGACGTTCGTGGAACTGGGCATCCGCAAGGAGGAGACCGAGGCCGAGGCCGAGACCCGCGCCAAGGCCTGGATGGACGAGGCCCTGGCGGCGAAGAAGAAGGTCATGGGCTTCGGCCACCGCGTGTACAAGCACGGTGACTCGCGGGTGCCCACCATGAAGGCGGCCCTGGACACGATGGTCGCCCACTACGGCCGGGGCGAGCTGCTGGGCCTGTACAACGGGCTCGAGCGGTCCATGGACCAGGCGAAGGGCATCAAGCCCAACCTCGACTACCCCGCCGGTCCCACCTACTGGCTCATGGGCTTCGACATCCCCACGTTCACCCCGCTGTTCGTGGCCGCCCGGATCACCGGCTGGACCGCGCACGTCATGGAGCAGGTGGCCGCCAACTCCCTGATCCGCCCGCTGTCCGAGTACAACGGCCCGGACGAGCGGCACCTGTAGCGCGCCGGGCGGGCGGGGGCGGGACGCGGCGGGCTCAGTAGGTGGGCGCCGCGGGCAGCCCCATGTAGTGCTCGAGCGTGGGGATGTCCTGGTCGACCATGCCGGAGGCCACGTGCACGCCGACGTAGCGCAGGTGCCACGGCTCGTAGGCGTAGCCCGTGGTCGCGGTCCGGCCGCGGGGATACCGCACGACGAAGCCGTGCTCGTGGGCGTGCTCGCGCGCCCACGCCCCGGCCGGGGTCCCCTCGAAGCAGCTCTGCAGACCGCACTCCCCGCTCGGGTCGCCGATGTCCATGACCAGCCCGGTCTGGTGCTCGCTGTGACCCGGCCTCGCCGAGATCAGGTCCGCCTGCGCCTGCCCGTAGCGCGCCACGTAGTCGCGGTAGAGGCCGGCCTGCGTGGCGTAGGAGCGGTAGCCGCTGACCGCGGTCAGGGGCGCCCCGTCCGCCGCCGCGGCCCGCTGCATCCGCCGGAACGCCGCGGCGGCGTCCGCCCGCAGGAGCTGCCCGCCCACGGACTCGAGGGGGCGCGGCACGTGGTCGGCCGGGTCGAGGGGGCGGCGCTTGTTGACGACGACGTACACCGACGCGGCACGGTCGATCTCCCGGACCACCCGGGTTCCGGCGCCGCGGGCCCAGCTGACGGACCCGCGCTGGAAGGTCTGACGGCAGCCGCCGCCCGTGCAGGACTCCGCCGAGACCGGATACCCCAGGGCGCCGTGCTCCGCGCCGTGGCGCAGCCAGGCCGCCCGGATGCCGCCGCCGGTGGGATGCGCCCCGCTCGGCCGCGACCACACCACGACCCCGCCCTCGAAGGCCTGGTGGCAGCCGGCGTCGCGCAGTCCGCACACCTCACGGCCCACGGGGTAGCCCAGCGGCCCCCGCTCGTGGTCCTGCGCGGCCCACGCCGCACGGATCGCACCCCACGTGGGACGGGCCCCGGTCCGCGGGGACCAGTGGATGGTCCCGCGCTCGAACTTCTGGTAGCAGCCGCCCCGGACGAGCCCGCACCGCTCGGCCCCCAGGGCCCGGCCGAGCCGGCCGTCCGCTCCCCCGAGCCGCTGGTGCTCGGCCTGGATCGCCGTGGCCCCGAACGCCGGGGTGACCAGGCCGGGGAGGATCAGTCCCGGGAGGGCCAGTCCCAGGGCGAACAGCAGGACGAGCAGCGTCCGGCCCGTCCGCCCGGTCCTCCGCGTGCTGGGCTGCGTGGTCTGCCGTGTGCTGTGCCGCGTGGTCTCGCGCATGACGTCCCCGTCCGTCCGCCGAGCGGAGCGCTCGGGCGTGCGTCCAGGCTAGGCCGCCGGCGGGCCTTCCCGAAAGCACCGGCGCGTGTGTGACCCCGCCGGGACGCGCTGCCGGTGACCCGCCCCGGCTACCGGGCGCGGGGGTGGGCTGCGGCGTAGACCTCGCGCAGGGAGTCGACGGTCACCAGGGTGTAGACCTGGGTGGTGCTGACCGACGCGTGGCCGAGCAGCTCCTGGACGACCCGCAGGTCGGCGCCGCCCTCGAGGAGGTGGGTCGCGAAGGAGTGGCGCAGCGTGTGCGGGGTGATCCGGTCGCCCAGGCCCACCCGCTCCGCCGCGCTCTTCACCGTGGTCCACGCCGTCTGGCGGCTGATCCGCTCGCCCCGGGCGTTGAGGAACAGCGCGGGGGTGCCTCGTCCCCGGGCGGCGAGCGCGGGCCGGCCCCGCACGAGCCACTCGTCCACGGCGCGCACGGCCCAGGAGCCGAGCGGCACCATCCGTTCCTTGCCGCCCTTGCCGAACAGCCGCACGAAGGGCATCCCCGCTCCGCTCTCCTCCGGTTCCCCGCTGCGGCGCACGGCCCGGGAGAGGTCGTCGACGTCGAGGCCGGTCGCCTCCGAGATCCGGGCGCCCGTCGAGTAGAGCAGCTCCAGCAGCGCCCGGTCGCGCAGCTGCTGGGGGGTGTCGGTGCCGGTCGACTCGAGCAGCGCGGTGACCTGCTCGACCGGGACGGCCTTGGGCAGGCGCATCCCGGGCGTGGGCGGCTGGACGGGGGCCGCGGGGTCCGTGCGCGTCATCCCCTCGAGGACCCAGAACCGGTGGGCGCCCCGGACCGCGACGAGGGTGCGGGCGGCGCTGCGGGTGCTCAGGGGCGCGCTGTCCTGCGACCCGGCGGACAGGTCCCGGAGGAAGTCGCGCACGTGACCGGTGGTGATGCCCTCCGGGGTGGTCACGGGCGGGTCCGTCCGCTCGCGGAGGTGCTCGGCGTAGCGGCGCAGGTCCCGGCGGTAGGCGGCCAGCGTGTTGGCGGCCAGCCCCCGTTCGACGGCCAGGTGCTGCAGATAGCGCTCCAGGGCGCGGTCGAGCGCGTCGCCGGGGTGGTCACCGGACGGGGCGCCGGGCGAGGTCCCGGACGTCCCGCCGGTGGGGAGGCCGGTCACCGGAGGTCGGGGTGACCGGGCCACGGGGCGTCGGCCGGGCGCAGGGACCGGTAGCCCTCCGCCCGGGCGGCGTGGGCGGCAAGGACCCCGATCACCGCGGCGGGCGAGTTCAGCCGGCCCTCCAGCACCGCCCGCACCGCTCCGTCGAGCGGGACCCACGCCCCGTGGATCTCCGCCTCCTCGCCGTCCCGCTCGTGGAGCTCGTGGTCGGGGACGTCGCTGAGACCACGGGCCAGGAAGATCCGGTTGGCCTCCGAGGAGGAACCGGGGCTGTTGTGGAAGTCCACGAGCACGTCCCAGCGCTCGGCCCGCAGGTCGGCCTCCTCCGCGAGCTCCCGCTGGGCCGCCACGGCGGGGTCCTCCCCCTCGACGTCGAGCAGGCCGGCGGGGATCTCCCACATGGTCATCCCGACCGGCCGGCGGTACTGGTTGATCAGGAACACCTCGTCGCGGTCGTTGAGCACGAGCACGGACACCGCGCCGGGGTGGGTGATGTAGTCGCGCCGCAGCGGGTCCTCCCCCCGGGCGAGCTCGAACTCGTCGCGCCGGACGTCCCAGATGAAGCCCTCGTAGACCGTCTCGGAGGCCACCGTGCGGCGGACGCTGAGCTGGTCGGAGAGCTCCTCGGGTGCGAGGTGGCGGATGTCCATGGGGTCCCTTTCGGAGCGGCCGCCGTCGCGGGGCGACGGGAGCGGCGGGCGGGGTGCGGGTGGGGAGACGGTGCAGGCGCCGGTCCTCGCGAGGACCGGCGCCTGCACCGGGACGCCCGTGCGGTGACGGGCGGGGGCTCAGCGGCCCTCGGCCTGACGGCGCTCGAGGGCCGCCTTGACGAGCCCGTCGAACAGCGGGTGCGGGCGGGTCGGGCGGGACATGAGCTCGGGGTGCGCCTGGGTGCCCACGTAGTACGGGTGGACGTCGGCGGGCAGCTCCACGAACTCCACGAGGGTGCCGCCCGGAGAGGTCCCGGAGATCACGAGCCCCGCCTCCTCGAGGCGCTCGCGGTACTCGTTGTTGACCTCGTAGCGGTGACGGTGGCGCTCCTTGACCTCGGTGGAGCCGTAGGCGCCGGCCACGACGGACCCGGGCCGCAGCTGCGCGTCGTAGAGGCCGAGCCGCATGGTGCCGCCCAGGTCACCGGCACCCTCGACGAACTGCTTCTGCTCGTCCATGGTCGCCACGACCGGGTGGGCGGTCTCCGGCTCGAACTCGGTCGAGGAGGCCCCGGCCAGGCCGAGCTCCGAGCGGGCGAACTCGATGACCATGCACTGCAGGCCCAGGCACAGCCCGAGGGTCGGGATGCGGTGCTCCCGGGCGAAGCGCAGGGTGCCGAGCTTGCCCTCGATGCCGCGGATGCCGAAGCCCCCGGGGACGCAGATCGCGTCGACGTCGCCGAGCTCGCGCTGGGCGCCCTCCGGCGTCTCGCACAGGTCCGAGGCCACCCACTTGATCTTCACGCGGGCGTCGTTGGCGAAGCCGCCGGCCCGCAGGGCCTCGGAGACCGACAGGTAGGCGTCCGGCAGGTCGATGTACTTGCCGACCATGGCCACCGTGACGAAGTGGGAGGGCTCGTGCACGGCCTTGAGCAGCCGCTCCCACTGCGCCAGGTCCGCGTCCCGGTAGTCCAGCCCCAGGTAGTCGAGGATGTAGGTGTCGAGCCCCTGGGTGTGCAGGGTCCGGGGGATGTCGTAGATGCTCGGGGCGTCGGGGCAGGAGATCACGGCGTCGTGGTCGACGTCGCAGGCGTTGCCGATCTTGCGCAGCATCGTGTCCGGCACCTGCCGGTCGGAGCGCAGCACCAGCGCGTCCGGCTGGATGCCGAGCCCGCGCAGCGCCGCCACGGAGTGCTGGGTCGGCTTGGTCTTCAGCTCGCCCGAGGGACCGATGTACGGGATCAGGGAGACGTGCAGGTAGAACACGTTGCGGCGTCCGACGTCCTGGCGGACCTGCCGCGCGGCCTCGAGGAACGGCTGGGACTCGATGTCGCCGACCGTGCCGCCGATCTCGGTGATGATGATGTCCGGCTGGTCGTCGCCCTGCGCGCGGCGGCGCATGCGGTTCTTCAGCTCGTCGGTGATGTGGGGGATGACCTGGACGGTGTCCCCGAGGTACTCGCCGCGGCGCTCCTTGGCGATGACCGTGGAGTACACCTGTCCGGTGGTCACGTTCGCCGAGGCGTCGAGGTTCTCGTCGAGGAACCGCTCGTAGTGGCCGATGTCGAGGTCGGTCTCCGCCCCGTCGTCGGTCACGAAGACCTCGCCGTGCTGGAAGGGGTTCATGGTGCCCGGATCGACGTTGAGGTACGGATCCAGCTTCTGCATCGTCACGGAGAGCCCGCGCGCCCGCAGCAGCATCCCGAGGGACGAGGCCGTCAGGCCCTTGCCGAGGGAGGAGGCCACGCCGCCCGTCACGAAGATCTGGCGGGTCACCTTGCCCGGTCGCTGGTTTTCGGTCTGCTGTGCGCCGGCCTCGTGGGCGGCTTCGTTTGCATTCACCACGGAATTCGACCCTATCATTCTTGTCCGCTCAGGACGTCGGTTGCGTGCTGGGGATCACCGGGCGGCGGCACCTCAGAGCACCGCGCCGCGGACGAGCTCCCGGGCGTGCTCACGGGCCGCCGCGGAGTCCTCGTGGCCGGCGAGCATGCGGGCGAGCTCCACCACGCGCTCCTCCGCGTCGAGCACGCGCACGTCGCTGACCGTGGCGTCCGTGCTCTTGGTGACGAGGATGTGCTGGTCGGCGAACGCCGCGACCTGCGGCAGGTGCGTCACCACGAGGACCTGGACGTGCTGGGCGAGCATCTTCAGCCGGCGGCCGATCTCCACGGCGGCCTTGCCGCCCACCCCCGAGTCCACCTCGTCGAAGACGAAGGTGGGCACGGGGTCCACGGCGGCGAGGACCACCTCGATGGCGAGCATGAGGCGGGACAGCTCACCGCCGGAGGCGCCCTTGCCGAGGGGCCGGGGCGCGGCGGCGGCGTGCGGTCTGAGGAGGAACGAGATCTCGTCCCTCCCGTGGCCGGAGAACTCCTCGGTGGGCTCGACCTCGATGACGAGGGAGGCGTTGGGCATGGCCAGTGCCGTGAGCTCGGAGCTGACGGCACCGGAGAGCCGGTGGGCGGCGTCCCGGCGCCGTTCGGTCATCCGCGCGGCCAGCTCGCTCAGCTCGGCGTGCAGCTGCTCGAGCCGCGCCCGGAGCTCCTGCTCCCGCGCGGGGTCGTCCGTCAGCTCGTCGAGGCGCGCCCGCGAGCGCCCCGCCCAGTCGAGGACCTCGTCCACGGTGGCGCCGTACTTGCGGGTCAGGGACTTGAGCTTGGCCCGCCGGGACTCCACCTCGGCCAGGCGGGCGGGGCCCTCGTCGTCGAGCCCCGAGGCGTAGCCCGAGAGGTCCGCGGCGATGTCGTTGACGAGCACGGCCAGCTCGGCGACCCGCCCCGACAGCTCCTCGAGATCACGGTCGGAGCCGGCCTCCTGCTCCAGGGCCCGGTGCGCCGCCGCCACGAGGGCGGTCGCGTCCGGGGTGTCGGCGTCGGCGAACTCCCCGCCGCTCAGAGCGGCGTGGGCCGTGAGGGCGGCGGCGCGCAGCTGCTCGAGGTTGGTCAGCTTCTGGCTCTCCTGGTCGAGGCGCTCGTCCTCGCCGGGCTGGGGGTCCACGGCGTCGATCTCCTCGAGGGCGCCCTGCAGGCTCTGCGCCTCGAGGGCGCGTTCGCGGCCGTGCTCGGTGACCTCGCGCAGGGTCTGCTGCACGGAGCGGTACTCGGCGAGGCGCTCCCGGTAGCGGCGCAGCTCGGCGGCCAGCTCCTCCCCCGCGTACTGGTCCAGGGCGTGGCGCTGGGCGGCCGGGGACCTCAGCCGCAGCTGGTCGGACTGGCCGTGCACCGCCACCAGGGTCTGGCCCACCGCGGAGAGGGTGCCCACGGGAGCGGAGCGGCCACCGACGTGGGCGCGGCTGCGCCCCTCCGCGGTCACCGTCCGCGCGACGGTGACGAGGGCCTCCTCGGCGTCCCCGACGGCCTCGACGTCGACCGCGCCGCCGGCGTCCTCGACGAGGACCGCGGCGGGATGGCCGGCCGGCACCCGCACGACGGCCTCGGCGACGGCCTTGGGCGCCCCGGAGCGCACGGCGCCGGCGTCGGAGCGGTTGCCCAGCAGCATCCCGAGGGCGGTCACCACCATGGTCTTGCCCGCGCCGGTCTCACCGGAGAGGATGCTCAGCCCCGGGCCGAGGGGCAGCACGGCGTCGGTGATGACCCCGAGGTCGTGGATGCGGATCTCCTCGATCATTCAGCCGGCCTCCCCGGACTCGTCGCGGGTGCGGTGGGCGCCGGGGCGTCCGGCTCGTGCGGCATCTCGTGCCCGACGGTGGACTTCTGCTGCTCCTGCGCCTCGTCGCCGCGGACGACGGGCAGGGCCGTGGTCCGCGCCGCGGCCGCCTCGTGCGGGGGCACCGGCCCCCGCCAGCCGCTCGTGGGCAGCTCGAACTTCCGCACGAGCCGCTCCGAGAAGGGGGTGAGGTGCATCCGCGCGAGATTGACCGCCTTCGGGGAGCGCACCACCTCGATCCGGGAGCCCGGCGGCAGCTCGGTGGTCCGGCGGCCGTCGCACCACAGCACGCCGCGGGCGTCGGTGCGGGTGAGGACCTCGACGGCCATCATGGAGTTCGGGGAGATGACCAGGGGCCGGGAGAACAGGGCGTGGGCGCTGAGGGGCACCATGAGCAGCGCCTCGACCTCTGGCCACACCACGGGCCCGCCTGCGGAGAACGCGTAGGCGGTGGATCCGGTCGGGGTGGCGAGGACCACACCGTCGCACCCGAAGGTGCTCAGCGGCCGGCGGTCCACCTCGATGACCACCTCGACCATCTTCTCGCGGTCGCCCTTCTCCACCGAGGCCTCGTTCAGCGCCCAGGTGTGCAGGACCTTCTTCTCGCCCTGCCACACGGTGACGTCGATCGTCATGCGCTGCTCCACCGTGTAGCGCCCGTCCACGATGGCCTCCACGGACTCGCGCAGGTCGGAGCGCTCGCTCTCGGCGAGGAAGCCCACGTGGCCCAGGTTGACCCCGAGCAGCGGGGTGTCAACGCTGCGCACCAGTTCGGCGGCGCGCAGGATGGACCCGTCCCCGCCGAGCACCATGACGAGCTCGATCTCCCGCAGGGAGACGTCCTCCTCGATGACCTCCACGGGCGCGAGCGGCTCCGCGTCCTCCTGGAGCGCCTCGAGGTCCGCCCGCGAGATCACCGGCACCAGGCCGGCCTCGTGCAGCTGGAGACAGGAGTCGCGGGCGGCGTCCTTGGCCTCTTGCCGGCCCATGTGGGCCATGACCAGGATCTTTCTGCTCACCGGGTCCTCCCGTTCTCGACTGCTCGGTGCGCGCGGGCGTCGTCAGGACCGGGACCGGCCCGTGGCGCACGCCGTGCCCGCGGACCGGGCACCGCTCACCACCCTACGCGAGGGCGGGGACAGTCAGGACGGCTGGTCCCGGCGGCACCACAGGAAGAACTCGTGGTTGCCGTCCTGGCCCGGCAGCGGGCTGCGCTCCCGGCCCCGGACCGACAGTCCGTGGGCCCGGGCGGCGGCGGCCACGGCCTCGACGGCCCGGGCCCGCTCCTGCTCGCTCGTGACCACCCCCGTGCGCGCGAGGCGCTCGGCACCGACCTCGAACTGCGGCTTGACCATGAGCACGAGGTCACCGCCCGGCACCGTGGCCGCCGCCAGCGGCTCCAGGACCAGGGTGAGCGAGATGAAGGACAGGTCGCAGACCGTGAGCTCCGCCGGGCCGCCGATGTCCTCGGGGCGCATCCAGCGCACGTTCATGCCCTCCAGCACCCGCACCCGGGGGTCGGCCCGGAGCGAGGGGTCGAGCTGGTCGTGGCCCACGTCCACGGCGACCACCTCCCGGGCGCCCCGTCGCAGCAGCACGTCGGTGAACCCGCCCGTCGAGGCGCCGGCGTCGAGGCACCGCTTGCCCCCCACGCCGATGGCCGGGAAGGCCGCGAGCGCTCCGGCGAGCTTGTGCCCGGCCCGGCTGACGTAGTCCGGGACGTCCGCGGGCCGGACCTCCAGCAGGTCCTCGGGGCCGACCCGGACGGAGGGCTTGGTCGCGGGGCGGCCGTTCACGAGGACACGGCCCTCGCCGATCCACCGGGCGGCGACCGTGCGGGAGCGGGCCAGCGCCCGCGCGGTCAGCTCCTGGTCGAGACGGGAGCTCACCGGTGCGCCGCCTCCTCCTGTCCGGTGCCGGGTCGCGGCACGAGGCCGGCGGGGACCGTGCCGGGCTCGGCGTCGAGCTCGGCGACGAGTGCCGCGTGCAGCTCGTCGTAGCGGCCGGGGTGCTCCGCGACCGGCAGCGCCTCCAGCTCACCGGCACGGTCCAGCACGGCGTCCACCCGGGCGTGACCGGTCGGGCGCAGGGCTGCGCCGTCGTCCCCGGCCGGGCGCTGCGCCCCGGCGCCCCCGGTCACTCGCCCGCCTCCCACTCGGGGTCCGGGACCACGGGGACGTCGGTGTCGGGGTGCGCCGCCCACCAGGCCGCGCACGCGGCCCGCCAGGCGTCGAGGTCGTCCTGGGCGCCGCGGATCCGCAGCCGCGTGCCGTCGGTCTCGGCCTCCGCCGCTCCGCAGCGCGCGGAGTGCGCTCCGGCGGAGGACGAGACCTCGACGTCGGGGTACGGCTCGAAGAGCGCGTGCAGGCTCCCGACGACGTGGTCCGGGCGCTCCGCAGTGCACGCGGCGAGGATCGTGTGCACGGTGTCCACCCCGGTGAGGACCGCGATCGTCGCGAAGCCGGCGGCGTTGCCGCCCCGGATGTCGGTGTCCAGCCGGTCCCCCAGCACCACGGGCCGGGCGCTGCCCGCCCGCTCGGCGGCGGTGCGGAAGATGGGGGCCTCCGGCTTGCCGGCCACGACCGGCGGCCGCGCCGTCGTGGCCGCCACGGCGGCCACGAGCGTGCCGTTGCCGGGCGCCAGACCGCGGGCCTGCGGAATGGTGCGGTCGGTGTTGGTCGCGACCCACAGCACGTCCGGGTCGGCCAGCGTGTACGCGGCCTCGGCCAGCTCGGCCCAGCCCAGGCCGGGGTCGAAGCCCTGGATCACGGCGCGGGGCTCGTCGGACTGGGCGCGGACCGGGACCAGCCCGGCCTCCGCGACGACGTCGGCCAGGGCCTGGGAACCGGTGACGAGCACCGCGGTGCCGGCCGGGACCCGCTGCGCCAGGAGCTCGGCTCCCGCCTGCGCGGCGCTCACCACGCCGTCCGGGCCCGTGGGTACGCCCAGGTCCGTCAGGTGCTCGGCGACCGTCGCGACGGAGCGCGAGGCGTTGTTCGTCACGAACACCACGGGCACGCCGTCCTCGGAGATCCGGCGGAGGACCTCCGGTGCGCCGGGGATGGCGTGCGGGCCGGCGTAGACGACGCCGTCCAGATCGCTCAGGACGGCGTCGTACCGGTCGAGCAGCCGCTCAGCCACGCCGCGGGCCGCCGTCCGTGCCGTCGCTCGCCTCGTCACGCTCGTCGTCACTCGCGTCGTCGCCGTCGAGGTCGGTGAGATCCTCGTCGTCGTCCGGGTCGAGGTCGGCCTCGGAGCCGCCCTCGAAGTCGTCGTCCGGGTCCAGGTCGTGCTCCGAGCCCTCCGCCTCGTCGTCCGGATCCAGGTCCGGTTCCTCCTCGGTGCCCTCGTCGAGCACGTCCTCGCTCTCGTCGTCCGCCCCGCCGTCGGGGTCGAGGCCCGGATCGTCGCCGGAGGCCTCGACCGCGTCTGCGGCCGGTGCGTCCGCCGGGTCCGAGGTCGGGTCCTGGGCCGTGTCCTCGGCGTCGGCCAGGACGACGCCGCCGGCCGGCACCTGCTCGGTCTCCTCCTCGTCGTCGAAGTCGACGATCTCCGGCTCGGCGAACTGCCCCGTCCCGAGGGCGGCCTCGGCCACCACGGCCTGCCGGTCCCAGGTCAGGGCCTCGCGGTCCCTCCCGACGCCCCGGAGGGCCTCGGCGTAGGCGCGGAACAGCCGGGGGCTGTAGGGGAAGCCCCGGTTCTTGTCCAGCTGCGGAATGGTCAGCGCGTCCACCGCACCCTGGGCGTCCCCCTGGTCCCGGCGCATGCCGGCCAGCACGATGGCCAGCTCCACCTTCTCGCTGGGCTCGAGCGACTGCACGGCCTCGGACGTCGCGAGCTCCACGGCCTTGTCCAGGCGTCCGAGGGCCCGCTCGCAGTCGACCATCAGGGGCAGGTGGATGTCGGCTCCGGTCATCCGGCGGAACGTGCGCAGCTCCTTGAGCGCCAGTGCGTAGTCACCCGCCTCGTACGCCGCGACGCCGGTCGCCTCCCGCACGGCGGCGATGCGGCCGCCGCGCCGTCCCGCCGCCAGCGCGTGCTCGAGCGCGAGCTCGGGGACGTCGAACAGGTAGCGCCCGGCCATGACCAGGTGCTTGGCGACGGCCTCGGCGTTGCGCGGCTCGAGCGCCCCCAGCTGGGCACGGGTCGGCTTGTCGAGCTCACGACCCGTGATGTCCTCGTCCACCTCGGGCGCCCGGTGACGGTGGGTCGAGACGTCGTCCCGGTCGTCACGCCGGCCCCGGTAGCCCTCGTCGCGGTCCGGGAACCCGCCGCGTCGTTCACCTCGCGGCGCGTACCCGCCGCGACGGTCGTCCTGGCGGTCGTCGCGGCGACCGCGGTAGCCCTCGCCCTCACGACGCGGCCCCCGCTCACCCGGCCGGTCGTCACGCCGGTCACCGCGCGGGGCGTACCCGCCACGACGCTCGTCCTGCCGGTCATCGCGCCGGTCGCCTCGCGGGGCGTAGCCACCGCGACGGTCGTCCTGCCGGTCGTCGCGGCGACCGCGGTAGCCCTCGCCCTCCCGGCGCGACCCCCGCTCACCCGGCCGGTCATCACGCCGGTCACCTCGCGGCGCGTACCCGCCACGACGCTCGTCCTGGCGGTCGTCGCGGCGACCGCGGTAGCCCTCGCCCTCCCGGCGCGACCCCCGCTCACCCGGCCGGTCATCACGCCGGTCACCTCGCGGCGCGTACCCGCCACGACGGTCGTCCTGACGGTCGCGGCCGGGCCGGTCGGCGGCTCCGCGGTCCTGGGAGTTGCGTCCGCGCGCTTCGCCGTCGCGAGCCGGACCGCGCTGCCCCTCGTCGAAACGGCGTCGGGGCTGGGCGCCGGACCGGTCGCCCTCGCGCCCGGCTCCTCCGCCGGACCGGCGGTCGCCGGAATGTCCGTTCCGACGCTCGTCCCGGGACCCGTGCTGGAAAGACTCGGACACGTACCGCTCCTCTGTGCCGACGCGGTGCCGGTCGGCTCTCGTGGATGTCGGCGGTGGCCGGAGAACGGTCCGCCATGATGATCGTTCCCATTGTATAAGCAGGTCCGACGACCCTCTGTCCCGATTCGTCCCCGGCCGCTCCCTCGTCGGATGATGGGCTCATGTCCAAAAAACCCCTCACGTCCCACCTCCTGGTGCGCGTGCTGCTCGGCATCGTCCTGGGCGTCGCCTGCGGTCTGTTCTTTCCCGAACCGCTCGCCCGAGTCTTCCTGACGTTCAACGGCCTCTTCAGCGCTTTCCTCGGCTTCATCGTCCCGCTGCTGATCGTCGGTCTCGTCACCCCGGCCATCGGCGACCTCGGCAGAGGGGCCGGCAAGTGGCTCGGCGTGACCGCCGCCATCGCGTACGCCTCCACCGTCCTCTCCGGTCTGCTGGCCTTCGCCGTCGCCCGCGCCGGATACCCGTGGCTGCTGGCCGGGGAGCGAGACGTCGACGCCCTGGCCAACCCGGAGGAGAGCGCCCTCGCCGGCTTCTTCACGCTCGAGATGGAACCCGTGTTCGGCGTCATGACAGCGCTTCTCCTGGCCTTCTGCCTGGGGGTGGGCATCACCCTCATACCGGGTGACACCCTCCACCGGAGCATGGACGACCTGCGCCGGATCATCATGCGCATCGTGGAGCTGGTCATCATCCCGCTGCTGCCCCTCTACATCTTCGGGATGTTCATGGGGCTCACCATGAACGGACAGATCCTGGTGGTCGTCGCCACCTTCTCGAAGGTGGTGCTCGTCGCCCTGGCCCTGTCCGTCGTGCTGCTCGTCGCCCAGTACGTCGTCGCGGGGATCTACGTGGGCCGCAACCCCGCGACCCTGCTGAAGAACATGCTGCCGGCCTACGCCACAGCGCTGGGCACGTCGTCCTCCGCCGCGACCATCCCGGTCACCCTGAGGTGCGCGGAGGCCAACGGCGTCCGTCCGTCCGTGGCAGGCTTCGTGATCCCGCTGAGCGCGACGATCCACCTCGCCGGGTCCACGCTGAAGATCGTGCTGTTCTCGACGGCCGTCATGACCATCACCGGCACCCCCGTCGACGACGTGGCCTACGTGGGCTTCATCCTCATGCTGGGGATCACGATGGTCGCCGCCCCGGGCGTTCCCGGCGGCGCGATCATGGCCGCCGTGGGTCTGCTCCAGGGCATGCTCGGCTTCGACGAGACCGCGGTGGCCCTGATGATCGCCACGTACATCGCCATCGACTCCTTCGGCACCGCGACGAACGTGACCGGGGACGGTGCCATCGCCGTGGTCATGAACAAGCTCATCGGCCGGCACACCGCGACCGGATCCGCACAGGAGAACCCGGCGGAGCTGACGCTGTCGGACGCACACACCGCTCGGTAGTCGTCCGGCTCCATCCGCTGCGGGGCGGGGCCCCGCAGCGCCCGCTCGGACGGCTCCCCTCGACCGGATGCCGCGGATCGTTCCCGAAGCTCCGCCTTGACCCTAGGTCCGGCGTCGGAGCCATCATCGGGCGGGGCACCCGTGCGGTGCCCCGCCGAGGAGCCGAGGGACGGCGCCGCCGGAGCAGAGGAGCCCTTCCATGACGAAGTACCTGATCTCGTTCCCGAGTGAGGCCATGGTGGTCCCCGAGGAGGATTTCGAGGCGGTGGTGGAGGCCTCGCACGCCGTCATCGAGGAGGCCAAGGCGGCGGGCGTGTACGTCTTCGGCGGCGGGATCGACGGGGCCTTCCCCGGCCGTGGGCCGAGCGGCCCGCGGGACATCAGGGACGAAGCATCCAGTAGAGCTCGGTGACCATGTCGGCAGGGTCGTCCCCCGGCCGCGGCTCGGTCACGTAGACCTCCCACATGCGGTCGCCGAGGGCGAGCCCCTGCTGCCCCGCCCACTCCGCCAGGTGCTGCCAGGATCGCCCGAGGTCGTCGTAGTTGCCGCGGTGCACGGACGTCGCCACGCGAGAGGCGGGCAGCCGGCCCGCCACCACTGCGCCCTTCGGGGAGACCTCCCCCTGCACCGGGAAACCCACCTCCAGGTGCACCGTCTCCGCCGGAACCCCGTGGTAGACGGCCATCGGAGGACCCGTCGGCTCGAACGCCCCGTCGGACATCGCCTGTCCCAGTTCGCCGAAGGCGCGGTCGAAGAACTCCCGCAGCTCACCCATGGCCACCGTTCCCGTCACCACCGCCGTGGGCTGCTCGTCCTGCTCGATCACCCTCGGGGTGAAGGACTCATGGTCGGTCGCATCCATGCCCGCATTATCCGCTGCCGGCCGGTCCCGCGCTTCTGTGACGGACAGCGGTCGGTCCGTGGAGCGTCGGCCGTATCGCGGGTCCGGCTCGCTCGCCGGCGGCAGCGGGGCCCAAGGATGAGCACAGGCCCTCATCGTGGGATGAGGGCCTGTCCCGTAGAGCTCGTGCTGGGTGATGGGTGTTAAATGCGGGGAGCCCCCGCACCGTGTGGTGCGGGGGCTCGACCCTGGTGGTGTGGTCCGGCGGTGTCCTACTCTCCCACACCCTTCCGGGTGCAGTACCATCGGCGCTGCGGGTCTTAGCTTCCGGGTTCGGGATGGGACCGGGCGTTTCCCCCACGCTATGACCGCCGTAACTCTGGTGCCCGACCCCTGCCGGTGCCGGCGGGGGTGGGTAAGTCACTGTGGTTGTCCGCCCGTGGTGGGCGGTATTCAGTTGTGGGTCTTCACCGGCAACCGCGGGGGTTGTTGGTTGGGAGCCGTATAGTGGACGCGGTGTTCTGTGGTGACCCCACCCTTCGTTCCCAACACGTGTTGGGGGTGGGGGTGTGGTGTAAGTTGTCGGCTTATTAGTACCGGTCGGCTGCACACGTCGTTGGTTCGTGCTTCCACCTCCGGCCTATCAACCCAGTGGTCTAGCTGGGGGCCTCTCACACCAAATGGTGTCTGGAAATCTCATCTCGAAGCGAGCTTCCCGCTTAGATGCTTTCAGCGGTTATCTCTTCCGAACGTAGCGAAGCAGCGGTGCACCTGGCGGTACAACTGCCATACCAGAGGTTCGTCCGTCCCGGTCCTCTCGTACTAAGGACAGGTCTTCTCAAATTTCCTGCGCGCGCAGCGGATAGGGACCGAACTGTCTCACGACGTTCTGAACCCAGCTCGCGTACCGCTTTAATGGGCGAACAGCCCAACCCTTGGGACCAACTCCAGCCCCAGGATGCGACGAGCCGACATCGAGGTGCCAAACCATGCCGTCGATATGGACTCTTGGGCAAGATCAGCCTGTTATCCCCGAGGTACCTTTTATCCGTTGAGCGACGGCCATTCCACAATGTACCGCCGGATCACTAGTCCCGACTTTCGTCCCTGCTCGAGCTGTCGCTCTCACAGTCAAGCTCCCTTGTGCACTTACACTCGACACCTGATTGCCAACCAGGCTGAGGGAACCTTTGGGCGCCTCCGTTACTCTTTAGGAGGCAACCGCCCCAGTTAAACTACCCATCAGGCACTGTCCCTGACCCGGATCACGGGCCGAAGTTAGATGTCCAGAGTGACCAGAGTGGTATTTCAACGTTGACTCCACGTGCACTGGCGTGCCCGCTTCACCGTCTCCCACCTATCCTACACAAGCCACACCGAACACCAATACCAAACTATAGTAAAGGTCTCGGGGTCTTTCCGTCCTGCTGCGCGTAACGAGCATCTTTACTCGTACTGCAATTTCGCCGAGTTCATGGTTGAGACAGCGGGGAAGTCGTTACTCCATTCGTGCAGGTCGGAACTTACCCGACAAGGAATTTCGCTACCTTAGGATGGTTATAGTTACCACCGCCGTTTACTGGGGCTTAAATTCTCCGCTTCGCCGTGAGGCTAACAGGTCCTCTTAACCTTCCAGCACCGGGCAGGAGTCAGTCCGTATACATCGTCTTGCGACTTCGCACGGACCTGTGTTTTTGATAAACAGTCGCTTCCCCCTGGTCTCTGCGGCCCTTACCCGCTCGCACCAGCAAGTGGTGTCCACGGTCGGGGCCCCCCTTCTCCCGAAGTTACGGGGGCATTTTGCCGAGTTCCTTAACCATGATTCTCTCGATCGCCTTAGTATTCTCTACCTGATCACCTGTGTCGGTTTGGGGTACGGGCGGCTGGAACCTCGCGTCGATGCTTTTCTCGGCAGCATAGGATCACCGAATCCCCCCACGAATGGGGGTCCCGTCACGTCTCAGGCTCAATGATCCGCGGATTTGCCAACGGATCGCCCTACACGCTTAGACCGGGTCTACCATCGCCCGGCTCGGCTACCTTCCTGCGTCACACCTGTTAATACGCTTACCTCCCCGGTTCAGGTCCCACGCTCCCCGGTGCCGGCGGCGACCAATGGTCACCGCATGGCCCGGTTCGGGTGGTTAGTGTCCCCGGTTCGATAGGGGCGGTTCTTCGCCGGTACGGGAATATCAACCCGTTGTCCATCGACTACGCCTGTCGGCCTCGCCTTAGGTCCCGACTGACCCAGGGCAGATTAGCTTGACCCTGGAACCCTTGATCATCCGGCGGACGGGTTTCTCACCCGTCATTCGCTACTCATGCCTGCATTCTCACTCGTGTGGGCTCCACCACTGGGTCACCCCGCAGCTTCACTGCCCACACGACGCTCCCCTACCCATCGCACCACCTGAACCGGTCCGAAGACCGGTTGGGTATCATTGGTGCAATGCCACAACTTCGGCGGTGTACTTGAGCCCCGCTACATTGTCGGCGCGGAATCACTTGACCAGTGAGCTATTACGCACTCTTTCAAGGGTGGCTGCTTCTAAGCCAACCTCCTGGTTGTCTAAGCAACTCCACATCCTTTCCCACTTAGCACACGCTTAGGGGCCTTAGTTGGTGGTCTGGGCTGTTTCCCTCTCGACTATGAAGCTTATCCCCCACAGTCTCACTGCTACGCTCTCACTTACCGGCATTCGGAGTTTGGCTGACGTCAGTAACCTTGTAGGGCCCATCGGCCATCCAGTAGCTCTACCTCCGGCAAGAAACACGTAACGCTGCACCTAAATGCATTTCGGGGAGAACCAGCTATCACGAAGTTTGATTGGCCTTTCACCCCTACCCACAGCTCATCCCCTCCATTTTCAACTGAAGTGGGTTCGGTCCTCCACGCGCTCTTACACGCGCTTCAACCTGGCCATGGGTAGATCACTTCGCTTCGGGTCTAGATCACGCCACTCACTCGCCCTATTCAGACTCGCTTTCGCTACGGATACCCCTCACGGGTTAACCTCGCGACGTAACACTAACTCGCAGGCTCATTCTTCAAAAGGCACGCCGTCACCTTGTAGGGCTCCGACGGTTTGTAGGCACACGGTTTCAGGTACTATTTCACTCCCCTCCCGGGGTACTTTTCACCTTTCCCTCACGGTACTGGTCCGCTATCGGTCATCAGGTAGTATTTAGGCTTACCAGGTGGTCCTGGCAGATTCACACGGGATTTCTCGGGCCCCGTGCTACTTGGGTACGCGTACCGTGCGGCAGCAACGATTTCGTCTACGGGACTCTCACCCTCTCCGGTCCGGCACTCACACCGGTTCGACTATCGCCCTGCACTCACACGCCCGGGCCGGCAGACCCAGGACGACACGCCCCACGACCCCGATGATGCAACCCCTGCCGGGTATCACACACCATCGGTTTGGCCTCTTCCGCGTTCGCTCGCCACTACTGACGGAATCACTGTTGTTTTCTCTTCCTGTGGGTACTGAGATGTTTCACTTCCCCACGTTCCCTCCACACACCCTATGAATTCAGGTGCGGGTCACCACGCATAACACGCGGCGGGGTTTCCCCATTCGGAGACCCTCGGATCACAGCTCGTTTATCAGCTCCCCGAGGCTTATCGCAGATTACCGCGTCCTTCATCGGCTCCTGATGCCAAGGCATCCACCGTGCGCCCTTAAAAACTTGCCACATGATCACAGAACACACCGATACCACCACCACCACACCCCAACGGGGCACGGCAGCGGTATCTCGGCGATCAATCACGAACACGGCACCACAACCCACCAGACACACCCCCAACCCTTGCGGGAAGAGGAAGCCGTCCGGCTGCCTGCGGCACCTGTTCTTAAGATGCTCGCGTCCACTATACAGTTCTCAAACAACAACCCGCACACCCCGCACACTGGTGGTTAGCGGCCCCCGAAAGGGACACGACCACCGGCAGGACGCCGGGAACCTGCGACACAACACCCCCACCCCCCACCAAAGGGGACGGGGCCTGTTGTCTCAGGACCCAATAGTGCGCCACGGACCACACCCACCACCGGACCGGTTCTCTTCCACCACCCACACCGCACGAACCCCACAGGGTCCACCACGATGGGACAGGTACTAGGACCCGACCCGGCCGGCAACCCCCACACCCGCCGGATCGGAACCCGGGAAGCACAGGAGGAGTGCGGCCACTTGCTCGTTGATATTCCACCCATGAGCTCACCCCACCAGCACCACGGACGGGCACTAGGGCGGGGGCGACCACCACACGGCGGTCAACGGCTCCTTAGAAAGGAGGTGATCCAGCCGCACCTTCCGGTACGGCTACCTTGTTACGACTTAGTCCCAATCGCCAGTCCCACCTTCGACGGCTCCCTCCCACAAGGGGTTAGGCCACCGGCTTCGGGTGTTACCAACTTTCGTGACTTGACGGGCGGTGTGTACAAGGCCCGGGAACGTATTCACCGCAGCGTTGCTGATCTGCGATTACTAGCTGTTGTGGGTCATGAGGTTCTTGGCGTGGGTGCGTCGATGAGATGAGGAACGGGCTCCTCGTCACAGGATGGAAGTTCCTACACCGTCCGTCCGCGCGAGAGAGCCCGTTCATGACCCACGTTAACGCACCCCTGACCCCGACCGGCCGGCTGCGCATGGTGTTGCGCCACCTCGACGACGGCATCCCCAAGGCCCACGTGGCCGCGGAGTTCCGCGTCAGCCGGCCCACCGTGGCGACCTGGGTGGCCCGCTACCTCGAGTCCGGCGAAGCCGGGCTCACCGACCGTCCCTCGACCCCGCGGCACAGCAGCACCCGCACCCCGGCGGCGGTCGTGGACCTCATCGAGCGCTGGCGCCGCAAGCACAAGTGGTCAGCGCGGCGCATCCACCGCCACCTGGTCGACCGCGCCGTGGCGATCAGCCTGCGCACCGTCGGCCGCTGGCTGCACCGGCTCGGGATCTCCCGCCTGCGCGACCTCACCCCCGCCGGCGAGAACACCCGCAGGACCCCGGGACGGATCCGCGCCGCCTGGCCCGGGCACATGGTCCACCTGGATGTGAAGAAGGTGGGCAGGATCCCCGACGGCGGCGGCTGGCGGGCCCACGGCCGCGGCTCCACCGCCGCGAAGGCGGCCAAGCGCGGGGCCGGGGCCAAGGTCGGCTACACCTACCTGCACTCGGCCGTGGACGGCTTCTCGCGGTTGGCCTACACCGAGGCCCTCGAGGACGAGAAGGCGGTGACCACCATCGGGTTCTTCTGCCGGGCGAGAGCCTTCTTCGCCGCCCACGGCATCACCCGATTGAACCGCGTCGTGACCGACAACGGCGCCAACTACCGGGCCAAGGACTTCACCCGCTGCGTGGAAGCCCTGGCCGGCCGCCACCAGCGCATCCGCCCCTACACGCCGCGGCACAACGGGAAGGTGGAGCGGTACAACCGCCTGCTGGCCGACGAGGTGCTCTACGCCCGCCCCTACGCCAGCGAGCAGGCCCGCCGGTACGCCATCGGGGTCTGGGTGAACCACTTCAACTACCATCGGCCCCATACCGCCTGCGGCGATCAGCCCCCGGCCTCACGCACCCCGGCCCGTGCCAATAACGTCATGCCCTCTTACAACTAGCGACTCCGACTTCATGAGGTCGAGTTGCAGACCTCAATCCGAACTGAGACCGGCTTTTTGGGATTAGCTCCACCTCACAGTATCGCAACCCTTTGTACCGGCCATTGTAGCATGCGTGAAGCCCAAGACATAAGGGGCATGATGATTTGACGTCATCCCCACCTTCCTCCGAGTTGACCCCGGCAGTCTCCTATGAGTCCCCACCATCACGTGCTGGCAACATAGAACGAGGGTTGCGCTCGTTGCGGGACTTAACCCAACATCTCACGACACGAGCTGACGACAACCATGCACCACCTGTCCACCAGCCCCGAAGGGAAACCCCATCTCTGGGGCGGTCCGGTGAATGTCAAGCCTTGGTAAGGTTCTTCGCGTTGCATCGAATTAATCCGCATGCTCCGCCGCTTGTGCGGGCCCCCGTCAATTCCTTTGAGTTTTAGCCTTGCGGCCGTACTCCCCAGGCGGGGCACTTAATGCGTTAGCTACGGCGCGGAAAACGTGGAATGTCCCCCACACCTAGTGCCCAACGTTTACGGCATGGACTACCAGGGTATCTAATCCTGTTCGCTCCCCATGCTTTCGCTCCTCAGCGTCAGTAACAGCCCAGAGACCTGCCTTCGCCATCGGTGTTCCTCCTGATATCTGCGCATTTCACCGCTACACCAGGAATTCCAGTCTCCCCTACTGCACTCTAGTCTGCCCGTACCCACTGCAGACCCGGGGTTGAGCCCCGGGCTTTCACAGCAGACGCGACAAACCGCCTACGAGCTCTTTACGCCCAATAATTCCGGACAACGCTTGCGCCCTACGTATTACCGCGGCTGCTGGCACGTAGTTAGCCGGCGCTTCTTCTGCAGGTACCGTCACTCTCGCTTCTTCCCTACTGAAAGAGGTTTACAACCCGAAGGCCGTCATCCCTCACGCGGCGTCGCTGCATCAGGCTTCCGCCCATTGTGCAATATTCCCCACTGCTGCCTCCCGTAGGAGTCTGGGCCGTGTCTCAGTCCCAGTGTGGCCGGTCACCCTCTCAGGCCGGCTACCCGTCGTCGCCTTGGTGAGCCATTACCCCACCAACAAGCTGATAGGCCGTGAGCCCATCCAAAACCAGTAAAACCCTTTCCACCACCCACCATGCGGTAAGAGGTAGTATCCAGTATTAGACCCAGTTTCCCAGGCTTATCCCAGAGTCAAGGGCAGGTTACTCACGTATTACTCACCCGTTCGCCACTAATCCGCCCAGCAAGCTGGGCATCATCGTTCGACTTGCATGTGTTAAGCACGCCGCCAGCGTTCGTCCTGAGCCAGGATCAAACTCTCCGTCAAAAAAACAACGAAAACATCAAACCCCGGCTGAAAATGTCGCCACCACCCCACGGAGGCAGGACGGCGACAACCAATCAACCGAATAAAACATCCGGTATCAACAAACATGGCACACTATTGAGTTCTCAAACAACAGACCAGCAACCAGGCACCACACCCGGAAACCGTGTTGGAATTTTCGGTGCCCTCCGCGTCGGAACTTCGTTCCCCGCCTCAGGCAGCTCGACCATCCTACGCAGCCCGTTCTCGGCGTGTCAACTTGCGTTGTTCCGGGTTCGGACCGACCTGAACGGTCGCTCCCGCATGAACTAGGCAGCACCTCTCGGTCCTGCTGCTCTTTGCGGTGTCGTCGCCCGCCGGCCTCTCGGCCCTGCCTGACGACTCGATGAACACTACACCCCCGCCCAGGGGCCTGCAAGCTCGGCTCCCGGACGGGGGTTGTGGGCGGATCGGGCCCGGATCAGGCCTCCACGGTGACGGCGGCGAGGTGCTTCTTGCCGCGGCGCAGCAGCGCCCATCGGCCGTGCAGGAGCTGGTCGGGCCCGAGCTCGGCGTCCTCGCCGACGACCTTCTCGTTGTTGACGTACGCCCCGCCCTCCTTGAGGGTCCGGCGCGCGGCGGACTTCGACTCGGACAGCCCGGTGGCCACGAGGAGGTCGGCGACCTGCAGCGCTCCGGCGGACACGCTCGCGCCGGGCAGCTCCCGGGCGACCGAGTCCAGGGTCTCGGCGTCGAGCTCCGTGAGCTCGCCGCGTCCGAAGACGGCGGCCGAGGCCGCGATCGCCTTCTCGGTCGCCGCCTCCCCGTGCACCAGCGAGTTGACCTCCCAGGCGAGGACCTTCTGGGCCTGCCTCTTGTAGGGCTCCTCCTCGACGGAGCGCGCCAGCTCCTCGATCTCGGCCCGGGTCTTGAAGGTGAAGACCTTGAGCCGGTCGACCACGTCCGCGTCGGCCGTGTTGAGCCAGAACTGGTAGAAGGCGTAGGGCGAGGTGAGCTCCGGGTCCAGCCACACCGCGTTGCCCTCGGACTTGCCGAACTTCGTGCCGTCCGAGTTGGTGATCAGCGGGGTGCCGACGGCGTGCACGGACACGCCCTCGACCTTGCGGATCAGGTCGGTCCCGGAGGTCAGGTTCCCCCACTGGTCGGAGCCCCCGGTCTGCAGGGTGCACCCGTGGTCGCGGTAGAGGTTCAGGTAGTCCAGTCCCTGCAGGATCTGGTAGCTGAACTCGGTGTAGGAGATGCCCTCCTCCGAGTTGAGCCGCTTGGCCACGATGTCCTTCTTGATCATCGTGCCGACCCGGAAGTGCTTGCCGATGTCGCGGAGGAAGTCGATGGCGGAGAGCTGGGAGGTCCAGTCCAGGTTGTTGACCATGACGGCCCGGTTCTCGCCCTCGAAGGAGAGGAAGCGCTCTACCTGGGCGCGCAGCAGGTCCACCCACTGCGCGACGGTCTCCCGGGAGTTCAGGACCCGCTCGGAGCTCTGCCGCGGGTCCCCGATCAGACCGGTGGACCCGCCCACGAGCCCGATCGGGTGGTGACCGGCGAGCTGGAGCCGGCGCATCAGCAGCAGCTGCACCAGGTGCCCGAGGTGCAGGGACGCCGCGGTGGGGTCGAAGCCGCAGTAATAGGTGACCTTCTCCTCGGCGAGCGACCGCTCGAGGGCCGCCTCGTCGGTCGACACGTGCACGAGGCCGCGCCACTGCAGCTCCTGCCACACGTTGGCGAAGGACGGATCGTTGTGCTGGAGGTCCAGGTCTATTGCGTTCGACACGGCTTCCAAGGTACCAGGACGCGGAGGGGGTTCCCCTCCGCGTCCCGGTGTCCCCGGCGGCCCGGGGTCAGAACCGGTCGAGGCCGGCCGGCAGCGGCCGGGCGGCGACGACGCGCAGCCGCTGGGTGGGCCGGGTCATGGCCACGTACAGGTTGCCGACCCCGCCGCCGACCTCCTCGACGAGCGCCTGCGGCTCGACGACCACCACCGAGTCGAATTCCAGTCCCTTGGCGTCCCACGCGGAGAGGACCACGACCTGCCGGTCCAGCCGGCGGACCCCGGCACCCACGAGCCCGGGCAGGGCCCCGGCGAGGGCCGTGCCGATCTCCTGCACGCGGTCCTCGGGCACGACCACGGCCACGAGCCCGCCGCTGACCAGGTCGAGCTCGGTGCGCACCTGCTCGAGGACGCCCTCGACCACGTCCGCGGCGCCGACCCGCTGCACGATCGGCGGCTCGCCCTCCCGGACGGCCCGCGGGGCGGAGATGTCCAGGCCGGCGGCCCGGGCGACGTCGACCGCGGCCTCGGCGATCTCGGCGGGGGTGCGGTAGTTGACCGTGAGCTCGTCGAGGACGAACCGCTCCCCCACGAAGGGCTCGAGGGCGTCCTGCCAGCTGCGGGCGGCGGTGGCCGAGCCGGCCTGGGCGATGTCGCCGACCACGGTGAACGACTTCATGGGGCACCGGCGCATGAGCACGCGCCACTGCATCGGCGAGAGCTCCTGGGCCTCGTCGACCACGACGTGCCCGTAGGCCCACGTGCGGTCCGCGGTCGCGGCCTCGGCGGCGGTCATCCGGTGCTGGGTGACCGCGTTGAAGTCCGTGAGCTGGGCCGCGGTCACGATGCCGTCCGCGCCGACGTCCTCGAGGCTCTGGTGCATGTTCGCCAGCGCGTGCTCGGCGTTGTCCGTGGCCTTGCGGTGCTCCCGGTCCGCCTCGGCCCGCCGGCGCACCCCGGCCTCGTCGAGGTCGCCCAGCAGCTCGGCGGCCTCGTCCAGCAGCGGCACGTCGGCCACGGTGAAGGGGGCGTCGGCCGGGCGCAGCAGGGCCTCGACCTGGGCGGCGCTCAGGTGCGGGGCTGCGGACTCGAGGTAGTGCCGCTTGCTGAACAGCTGCGCGACGAGGGTCTGGGGCGACAGCGGCATCCACGCGAGGTTGAGCGCGATCCGCACGTCCCGGGACTGCCGGATGTCCTCCGCGAGGTAGGAGCGGTCCATGACGTTGCCGCTGGTGGTGTTGAGGTGCTCGCCGAGCTGCTCGGTGAGCTCGCGCAGGGCGATCTTCACGAACGTGTTGCGCGCCTCGTTGTGCGGCTTCCCCGTGGCACGGGCCTTGTCCCGGGCACGCTTGACGGTGCGCGGGGTCAGCGTCACGCGGTGGGAGTCGACGCGCAGGACCTGGTCCGCCGCCGGGACCTTCTGCCGGTCCCGCACGGCGCGGGCCACGACCTCGGCCATGTCGAGGCCGGACTTGAGCCGGGCGGTCCGGGGGTCGCGCTCGGGGACGGCCGCCACGCCGGGGAACAGCTCGGAGAGGGAGGACATCACGACGCCGGTCTCCCCGAGCGCCGGCAGCACCCGTTCGATGTACCACATGAACGACGACGACGGGCCGACGATCAGCACTCCCGCCTTGCGCAGCCGCTCCCGGTGCTCGTAGAGCAGGTACGCCGCCCGGTGCAGCGCCACGGCGGTCTTGCCGGTGCCGGGCCCGCCCTGCACCACGCGGACGCCGGGCAGCGGGGCGCGGATGATCTTGTCCTGCTCGGCCTGGATGGTCGCGACGATGTCCGACATCCGTCCGGTGCGCTTCTGGTTCAGCGCCGCGAGCAGAGCGCCCTCGCCGTGGAGCACGCCCTCGTCCTCGAGCATGTCCGGGTCGAGGACGTCGTCCTCGAGGGCGGCGACGTCGCGGCCCTCCAGGATGAGGTGGCGGCGGCGCCGGATGCCCATGGGGTTCTGCGCGGTGGCCTGGTAGAAGGCCGCGGCCTCGCGGGCGCGCCAGTCCACCATGAGCCGCTGGTGGTCCGCGGTGGCCAGGCCGATGCGCCCGACGTAGCGGCGGTCGCCGTCCTGGCCGTCCAGGCGGCCGAAGACGAGCCGGTGGTCCACGGCCTCGAGCTGGGCGAGCCGGTCCTCGTAGTGGGAGGCGAACGCGTCACGCTCCGCGCGGTTCTGGTGGTTGCCGAAGGACTCGCTGCGGCGCACGGCCGCGAGCTCGGCGGTCTTCTCGGCCCGCAGCTCGTCGAGCCGGTCGTAGAGCATCGCGACGTACGCGCGTTCGACAGCAAGTTGCTCGGCCGCCATCGTGGCGACGGTCTCTGCCATGGGTGGACACCTCGTTCCGGATCGAACAGACCATCGATTCTACCGGTCCGCGGGCGTTCCGACGGCGATCCGGCGGCGCGGTGCGTCACAGTGCTTCGCCGGGGTGCTTCGCCCCTGGTCAGACCCGGTACAGTGCCCGCACCCGGTGGCCGCCGAGCTGGCTGCGGCCCCGCAGGTCGGTGAGCTCCATGATCAGCCCGAACCCGGCGACGTGCAGCCCGGCCCGGTGCAGCAGCTGCGCCGTGGCCCCGAGGGTGCCGCCGGTCGCGAGGATGTCGTCGAGCACGAGCACGCGGGCCCCACGCGGGACGTCGTCGGTGTGGATCTCCAGCACCGCCGAGCCGTACTCCAGGACGTACTCCTCGCGGAAGGTCTCCCGGGGGAGCTTCCCGGCCTTGCGCACCGGGATGAGGCCCACGCCCGTCGCGTAGGCCACGGCCCCCGCCATGAGGAAGCCCCGGGCCTCGACGCCGGCCACGTGGTCGAACTGACCGCGGAAGGCGTCGGCCAGGGCGTCGACGGTCCGCCGGAAGCCGGGACCGTCCGCGAACAGGGGTGTCAGGTCGCGGAAGAGGACCCCCGGCTCCGGGTAGTCGGGGATCTTCACGCACAGGCGCTCGATCATCTGCTCAACGGATTCAGTCACACCGCTCATGCTATCCGTCCGGGTCCCGCGGACTCAGCGGCGCCGGCGCGGGACCGCGGCGCGGTACGGGGACACGGAGGCCTCGCCGGGCAGCCACCAGCGCCAGGGGAACTCGGGGGTCCCGCCGGGTCCGGACACCCCCGTGCGGGGCCCGCGGCCGGCGGCGGGGGCGTCCCCGGGGCCGGGCAGCCGCAGGAAGAAGCCCGGCGCCGCGGCGTCCCCCGCGGTGAGCGGTGCGCCGTCGTGGGTCAGGTCGATGCCCAGGGCCTTGGCGAGGTTGCCGGGGCCACGTGCCAGCGCGGCGTCGGGCACCGGGCCGGAGCGTCCGGCGGCCCGGCGGGCGCGGGCCAGCGGCACGCCCTCGACGACCTCGCCCGCGCGGAGCAGGCACCCGCCGGCGGTGCCCTCGGGGCGGCAGACCAGGTTCACGGCGTGGTGCATGCCGTAGGTGAAGTACACGTAGACGTGGCCCGGCGGACCGAACATCGAGGCGTTGCGCGCCGTCCGCCCGCGCCACGTGTGCGCCCCCGGGTCCGGCAGGTCGGAGCCGTCCGGCCCGCCGTAGGCCTCGACCTCCGTGATCCGCAGGACCACGGAGCCCTCGGCGGTCCGGTGGCCGAACAGGCTCCCGAGCAGCCAGGGGGCCACCTCGGGAGCCGGCCGGGACAGCAGCTCGAGCAGCGCCGGCCCGGTGACGGGCCCGTTCACGCTCATCCTGCGACGATCGGCGCCCGCCGCGAGAACTCCGCGGCCTCGGCCACCTGGCGCTCGAGCTCGCCGATCTGCGCGGCCACGGCCGACGGCGCCGTGCCGCCCTGGGCGCTGCGCGAGGCCAGCGAACCCGCCACGGTGAGCACCTCGCGCACGCCGGGGGTGAGCCGGTCTGAGATGGCGGCGAAGTCCTCGTCGGAGAGGTCCCACAGCTCGATCCCGCGCTGCTCGCAGACGCGCACCGCGTCCCCGGCGACCTCGTGCGCGTCCCGGAAGGGCACGCCCTGGCGCACGAGCCACTCGGCCACGTCCGTGGCGAGGGCGAAGCCCTGCGGGGCGAGCTCGGCCATCCGCCCGGTGTTGAAGTCGAGGGTGGCGATCATCCCCGCGACCGCGGGCAGCAGCACCTCGAGCTGGTCGATCGCGTCGAAGACGGGCTCCTTGTCCTCCTGGAGGTCCCGGTTGTAGGCCAGCGGCAGGCCCTTGAGCGTGGCCAGCAGCCCTGTGAGGTCGCCGATGAGCCGGCCGGCCTTGCCGCGGGCGAGCTCCGCGATGTCCGGGTTCTTCTTCTGCGGCATGATCGAGGACCCGGTGGAGAAGGCGTCGTCGAGGGTGACGAAGGAGAACTCCTTGGTGGCCCAGGTGGTGATCTCCTCGGAGATCCGGGACATGTCCACGGCGATCATCGCGGTGACCCAGGAGAACTCGGCGTAGACGTCCCGGGCCGCGGTGCCGTCGATGGAGTTGTGCACGGCGGAGTCGAAGCCCAGCTCGGCGGCGACGGCCCCCGGGTCCAGTCCGAGCGAGGACCCGGCGAGCGCCCCCGAGCCGTACGGGGAGACCGCGGCGCGGGCGTCCCAGTCCACGAGGCGCTGCACGTCCCGCAGCATCGCCCACGCGTGGGCGAGCAGGTGGTGGGACAGGAGCACCGGCTGGGCGTGCTGGAGGTGGGTGCGCCCGGGCATCGGGGCCTCCGGGTGGGCCTTCGCCTGGTCCAGGAGGGCCTGCACGACGTCGAGCACGTTGCGGGCGATGATCGCGGCGTGGTCGCGCAGGTACATCCGCCCGAGGGTGGCGATCTGGTCGTTGCGGGACCGGCCGGCGCGCAGCTTGCCGCCGAGCTCGGGCCCGGCCCGCTCGATGAGGCCCTTCTCGAGGGAGCCGTGGACGTCCTCGTCGGAGGGGGCGGGCGCGTAGGCCCCGGAGCGGACGTCGGCCTCGAGCCGGTCGAGGGCGTCGAGCATGCCCCCGAGCTCGTCGTCGGTCAGCAGCCCCGCGGTGCGCAGGACCCGGGCGTGGGCCCGGGAGCCCGCGATGTCGTAGGGGGCCAGGCGCCAGTCGAAGTGCGTCGACCTGCTCAGCGCCGCGAGGGCGTCGGCCGGTCCCCCGGCGAAGCGCCCGCCCCAGAGCGCGCCCTCGTTGGTGCCGTGCTTGTCCTGCTGCGCCATGTCTCTCCTCGTGGGTTCCGCCGGGGCCGGGGCCGCCGGGGGTCGGGTCGGCCGGGCGTGGGCGGAGGGCCCCACCGCCGGGATGGGGCCCTCCGTCGTCGTGCCCGTTCCTGCTGGGGACGAGCCTACGTGCTCGGGGGCTACTTGCCCTCGGCCGCGATCCGCTGCTCGCGGGACGCCGCGACCTTCGAGGACATGCCGAACAGCTCGATGAACCCGCGGGCCTGGGACTGGTCGAACGCGTCGCCCTCGTCGTAGGTGGCGAGGTTGAAGTCGTACAGGGAGGTGTTCGAGCGGCGGCCGGTGACCGTGGCCTGGCCGGCGTGCAGGGTCATCCGGATGTCGCCGTCCACGTACTTCTGGGTGTCCTGGATGAACGCGTCGAGGGACTGCTTGAGCGGGGAGAACCACTGGCCGTCGTAGACGAGCTCGGTCCAGCGCTGGGTGGCCATCCGCTTGAAGCGGGCCTGCTCGCGCTCGACCGTCACGTTCTCCAGCTCACGGTGCGCGGCGATCAGGGCCATGGCGCCGGGGGCCTCGTAGACCTCGCGGGACTTGATGCCCACGAGCCGGTCCTCGACGATGTCGATCCGGCCCACGCCCTGGGCGCCGGCGCGGCGGTTCATCTCCTGGATTGCCTGCAGCGGGCTGACGGGCTGGCCGTCGAGGGCCACGGGGATGCCGCCCTTGAAGCTGATCACGACCTCGTCGGCCGGCGGCGGGAACGTGGGGTCGTCCGTGTAGTCGTAGACGTCCTTGGTGGGGGCGTTCCAGATGTCCTCGAGGAACCCGGTCTCCACGGCGCGGCCCCAGACGTTCTGGTCGATCGAGAAGGGGTTCTTCTTGGTCGTGGCGATCGGCAGGTGGTGCTTCTCGGCGTAGTTGATGGCCTTGTCGCGGGTGAGGGCGAGGTCGCGGACCGGGGCGATGCACTTGAGCTCGGGGCCCAGCGTCTGGATGCCCACCTCGAAGCGGACCTGGTCGTTGCCCTTGCCCGTGCAGCCGTGGGCCACGGTGGAGGCGCCGAAGCGCTTGGCGGCGGCCACGAGGTGCTTGACGATGACCGGGCGGGACAGCGCGGAGACCACGGGGTAGGCGTCCATGTAGAGGGCGTTCGCCTGCAGCGCCGGCATGCAGTACTCCGCGGCGAACTCGTCGCGGGCGTCGGCCACGTAGGCCTCGACGGCCCCGCAGTCGAGGGCGCGCCGGCGGATGGTCTCGAGGTCCTCGCCGCCCTGCCCCACGTCGACGGCGACGGCGATGACCTCGGCCCCCGTCGCCTCGCCGATCCAGCCGATGGCCACGGAGGTGTCGAGACCCCCGGAGTAGGCCAGCACAACACGCTCGGTCACGGTGTTCTCCTTCGTCGGTGGTCCGGGCGCCACGGCGTGGCCCCGCCTTCTGTGCATGACTATACACGTCGACTTGTATTTATGCATACTCTGCGGACCGTCCCGCGCACTCCCCCGCCGGGCCGCGCCCGCCCTCCGACCTGCGGAGGTGCCGTGCGCCACTCCGCAATTATGAATAGCTAGCAATAGCCCGGCCCTTCCGACATACTGGGGACCGGGTGTGATCCAGACCGACCGACCGCACCCCACCACGGCGGGGGCCACGCGCCCCGGCCGTCCTGCACACCCGGTCCCTACCCCGAGAGGAACCCCATGACGAACGTTCCCGAGCAGACCCTCACCACGCGTCAGGGCCACCCGGTCCACGACAACCAGAACACCCGCACCATCGGCTCGCGCGGGCCCGCGACCCTCGAGAACTACGCGTTCCTCGAGAAGATGAGCCACTTCGACCGCGAGCGCATCCCCGAGCGCGTGGTGCACGCCCGCGGCACCACCGCCTTCGGCTACTTCGAGGCCTACGGCGCCTACGGCGACGAGCCCATCGCGAAGTTCACCCGCGCCAAGGTCTTCGCCGAGGCCGGCAAGCGCACCGACGTGGCCGTGCGGTTCTCCACCGTGGCCGGCGGCCGGGACTCCTCCGAGGTGGCCCGCGACCCGCGCGGCTTCGCCGTGAAGATGTACACGGAGGAGGGCAACTGGGACCTCGTCGGCAACAACCTGGGCGTGTTCTTCATCCGGGACGCCATCAAGTTCCCCGACTTCATCCACTCCCAGAAGCCGGACCCCGTGAACTTCGAGGCCGGCGTGGCCAACCGCGCCTTCGACTTCTTCAGCCAGTCGCCCGAGGCGATGCACATGATCACGATCCTGTTCTCCCCGCGCGGGATCCCGGCGGACTACCGCCACCAGCAGGGCTTCGGCGTGAACACCTACAAGTGGGTCAACGCCGCCGGCGAGTCCCTCCTGGTGAAGTACCACTGGATCCCGAAGCAGGGCGTGAAGTCCCTCACCTCGGCCGACGCCGCGAACATCCAGGCCCAGACCCTCGGCTCGCACACCAAGGACCTCTACGACGCGATCGAGGCCGGCGACTACCCCGAGTGGGAGCTGCAGGTCCAGGTCATGGAGGACCACGACCACCCCGAGCTGGACTTCGACCCGCTGGACGACACCAAGGTGTGGCCGGAGGAGCTGTTCCCGCCGAAGCCGGTCGGGCGCATGGTGCTGAACCGCAACCCGCAGAACTTCTTCGCGGAGAACGAGCAGATCGCCTTCGGCACCGGCGTGCTGGTGGACGGCCTGGAGTTCTCCGACGACAAGATGCTCGTGGGCCGCACCTTCTCCTACTCGGACACCCAGCGCTACCGCGTGGGCCCGAACTACCTGCAGCTGCCGGTCAACGCGCCGAAGGCGCCGGTGGCCACCAACCAGCGCGACGGCCAGATGGCCTACGCCGTGGACCACGCCCCGGGCCAGAACCCGCACGTGAACTACGAGCCGTCCATCATCGGAGGCGTGCAGGAGACTCCGAAGCCCGAGGGGTACCAGCCCGAGGTCGGCCCGGAGATCAGCGCGCGCCTGACCCGCGCCCGGATCGAGCGGACCAACGACTACAAGCAGGCCGGCGAGCGCTTCCAGCTCCAGGAGGAGTGGGAGAAGGAGGAGCTCATCGACAACCTGGTCGGCGCGCTCTCCCAGTGCGACCGCCCGATCCAGGAGCGCATGGTCTGGCACTTCTACATGGTCGAGGACGAGATGGGCCGCCGCGTGGGCGACGGCATCGGCGTCTCCCTCGAGGACGTCAAGGACCTGGGCCCCCTGGCCACCCAGCGTCTCTCCGAGGAGGAGCTGCAGCGCGTGGCCAACCTCGGCAACAACGGCCCGCGCAGCGTGGCGGGTCTCACCATGACCCACTGCGTGCCCAACGAGCACGTGGCCGTGGAGCGCGAGCCCCAGCAGGCGAGCCCCGCGATGATGTCCAGCTGACCCGTCCGGGAGGCGCCCCGTCCGGGGCGCCTCCCCCGGTGTCCGTGCGGACCCATCGAGCAGGAGGGGCCGGCCGCGTCCAGCGGCCGGCCCCTTCCGTGTGCGGGCTCAGCCGCGGTGCCCGGCGCCCGCGAGGTCGAGGGAGCGCTTGAGGATCTTGCCGGTCGGGCCCTTCGGCAGCTCGTCGACCACCTTGTAGTAGCGCGGGTGCTTGTACTTGGCCACGCGCTCGCGGACGAAGGCGTCCAGCTCGTCGACCTTCGCGTCCCGCTCCGCCTCGGGCACGTCGCGGAAGGCGACGACGGCGGCGACCTCCTCGCCCATCGCCTCGTCCGGCACCCCGACCACCGCGGCCTCGGCGATGCCGGGGAACTGGTAGATCACTTCCTCGACCTCGCGGGGGTAGACGTTGTAGCCGCCGCGCAGGACCATGTCCTTCTTGCGGTCCACGATGTAGTAGAAGCCGTCCTCGTCCACCCGGGCGAGGTCCCCCGTGGCGAACCAGCCGTCACGGATCGCGGCCTCGGTGGCCTCGGGGTTGCGCCAGTAGCCGGCCATCACGTACTCCCCGGCCACCACGAGCTCGCCGATCTCCCCGACGGGGACCTCCGCGCCGAGGTCGTCCACGACCTTCAGCTGCGCGCCCCGCACCACCGTGCCGATCGAGCCCGGGCGGCGTCCCCGGTCCTTCTGGTTGAAGCACACCACCGGGGAGGTCTCGGACAGGCCGTAGCCCTCGTAGATGGGGGCGCCGAAGACCTCCTCGAAGCGCTCCAGGACCTCGACCGGCAGCGGGGACCCGCCCGAGACCCCGGCCCGCAGGTGCGGCAGCTCGACCGTCCCGCCGTCCGCGGCGGCGAGCAGCGCCACGTACATGCTCGGCACCCCGGCGAAGACCGTGACCTCGTCCCGGGCCAGGATCTCCAGCGCCTTGGCCGGGTCGAAGCGCGGCAGCAGCGTGACGGTCGCCCCCGCGTGGACGACGCCGTTGAGCGCCACGGTCTGGCCGAAGACGTGGAAGAACGGCAGGGCCCCGAACATGACGTCCCCGGGCGCCAGGTCGAAGAGGCCCGCGGACAGCGCCGCGTTGGCCCGGAGGTTGTGGTGCGTCAGGACGGCGCCCTTGGGCCGGCCCGTGGTCCCGGAGGTGTAGAGCAGGACGGCGGGCTCGTCGTCGTCGCGCTCGGCGACCCCGGGCCGCGGCGGGACGTCCGCGAGCGCCTGCAGCGTGCCGGCGGCCGAGACCTCGACCACCCGGACGTCCCGGTCCAGGTCCGCGACCGCGGCGCGGGTCGCCTCGGCCATCGCCTCCCAGACGAGCACCAGGGACACCTCGGCGTTGTCGAAGTGGTACGCCAGCTCCCGGGGGCTGAGGAGGGGGTTGAGGGGCACGACCACCCCGCCCGCGCGCAGGATCCCGTAGTAGGCGATCGGCATGTGGGGGACGTTGGGCAGGATCAGGGCCACCCGGTCGCCCTGTCCGACGCCGGCCGCGGCGAGCATCGACGCGACCCGCGCGGACAGGTCGTCGAGGGCCCCGTAGGTCAGGACCTTGTCGTCGAGGACCACCGCCCGGGACTCCGGGGAGGCCGCGGCCGTGTCGGTGAGCAGGGTGGCGAGATTCGTCATGGGGGAACTCCGGATCCCCGGTGCACGGGCACCGGCGCGAGGAACGGGCACGAGGTGAGCTGTGTCACACGAGCGTGCCAGTCGGTTACTGCAACGTCAAGACCCGGGTACTTGGGGGTGGCGCGTGTCGCGGTCCCCACCCCCGATAAACTGGCCGGCAGGAGCTGCATCCGACCGACCTCGAAGGACCACCCGTGACCGAGAACCCCCAGCCGACCGACCAGCCGCAGGACCCGGCGGCCCCCCAGCTGACCGAGGAGGAGATGGCCTACGTGCTCTCCCTGTTCGAGATGGCCCGGACGGGGGACACGGAGAACCTCCTGCCGGCCGTGCGCGCCGGCGTCCCGGTGAACCTCACCAACGGCAAGGGCGACACCCTGCTGGTCCTCGCGGCCTACCACCAGCGCGAGGAGACCGTCGCGGCGCTGCTCGAGGCCGGGGCGGACCCGGACCGGGTCAACGACAACGGTCAGACGGCGCTGATGAGCGCGGTCTTCCGGGGCAACGAGACGATCGTGCGGACGCTGCTCGCGGCCGGGGCCTCGCAGACGGCCGGCGCCCACTCCGCCCTGGACTTCGCCCGGGTCTTCGAGCGCACGGAGCTCGTCCCCGTCCTGGAGGAGTACGCGGCCCGCTGAGCGCGCGGCGCACGGCCGGCACGGGGCGGCGCCGGGACCTCTACTCGGCGAGCTCCAGGAAGCGGCGGGCCACGGCGTGGCCGCCGTCCGCCGCCCGGCACACCACCATGATGGTGTCGTCGCCGGCGATGGTGCCGAGGACGGCGGGGAGCACGGACGTGTCGATGGCGGAGGCGAAGTACTGGGCGGCCCCCGGCGGGGTCCGCAGGACCACGAGGTTCGCGCTCGCCTCGGCGGTGACCAGCAGCTCGCGGCACAGGCTGGCCAGGCGCGCGTCGAGCACCTCCTGCGTGATCCCGGAGGCGGGCGAGCGGTCGGCCCCGGCCTGCGGGACGGCGTAGACGAGGGCGCCGGAGCCCTCGCGCACCCGGACGGCCCCGAGCTCCACGAGGTCGCGGGAGAGCGTGGCCTGGGTGACCTGCACGCCGTCCTCGGCCAGCCGGGCGGCCAGCTCGGCCTGCGAGTGGATCGCCCCTCCGGTCACGAGGGCCACGATCCGGGCCTGCCGGGCGGTCTTGGTGGCGGGGATGCTCATGCGGGGACGGCGGAGGCGTCGGCGGCACCCAGGTCGTAGCGCCCGGAGCGCGCCATGAGCCAGACGAGCAGGGCCTTCTGGGCGTGCAGGCGGTTCTCCGCCTCGTCCCACACCACGGACTGCGGGCCGTCGATGACCTCGGCCGCGACCTCGGAGCCGCGGAAGGCGGGCAGGCAGTGCAGGAACAGCGCCCCGGGCGCGGCCTGGGCCATCGCCGCGGCGTCCACGGAGTACGCCCGGAAGACCTCCGCCCGCGCCTCGGTCTCCGCCTCCTGGCCCATGGACACCCAGGTGTCGGTGCAGACCACGTCCGCCCCGGCGAGCGCCTCGGCCGGGTCGGTGGTCACGCGCACGGACCCTCCCGTCTGCTCCGCGCGCTCCTCGGCGGCCCGCACCACCGCCGGGTCCGGGAGGTGGCTCGCCGGGCCGGCCACGCGCACGTGCATGCCGGCGGTGGCCCCGCCCAGCAGGTAGGAGTGGGCCATGTTGTTGGCGGCGTCCCCGAGGTAGGCGAAGGTGAGCCCGGCGAGACCGCCCCGGTGCTCCCGGACGGTGAGCAGGTCCGCGAGGATCTGGCAGGGGTGGTAGTCGTCGGAGAGCCCGTTGACGACGGGCACGGTGGCGGCCGCGGCCATCTCCTCCAGCCCGGACTGGGCGTAGGTGCGCCACACGATGGTCGAGGCCATGCGGGAGAAGACGCGCGCGGTGTCGGCCACGCTCTCCTTGCCCAGCTGCGACTCGCCCGGGTTGATCATCAGCGGGTTGCCGCCGAGATCGGCGATCCCGGCGGAGAAGGAGACCCGGGTGCGGGTCGACGTCTTGTCGAAGATCACGGCCACGGTCTGGGGCCCCGCATAGGGCCGGTGGGCCCAGCGGTCGGCCTTGAGGCGGGCGGCGAGCTCGAGCACCTCGGTCTGCTCCTGCTGGGAGAGGTCGGTGTCGACGAGGAAGTGGCGGGGGGTCATGGACGGGTTCATGCTTCTTTCGGCGGGGAGTCGGGCGAGGTCGCGGCGGGGGCCGTGACCGCGGCGGCGGCGGTGCGCAGGATCTCGGGGAGCGCCTCGAGGAAGGTGCGCGCCTGCTCGGGGGTCAGGATCAGGGGCGGGGCCAGGCGCAGGGTCCCGGGGCCGGTCGCGTTGACGATGAATCCGGCGTCCCGGGCGGCCTCGACCACGGCGGGGCCGAACGGGGCGGTGGCCCCCTCGGGGACCTCGAGGTCGGCGCCGATCAGCAGTCCGTGCTGGCGCACGTCGCCGATCCCGGGGACCGCGCGCAGCCCCTCGCCGAGCACGGCGCCCACGGTGCGCGCGTGCTCCAGCAGGCCGTCCTCCTCGATGACGGTGACGGTGGCGAGGCCCGCGGCGGTGGCCGGCGGGTTGCCGCCGAACGTGGTGCCGTGCTGGCCGGCCCCGAGCAGCGCGGAGACCTCCGGGCCGACGGTCAGCATCGCGCCGATCGGGAAGCCGCCGCCGAGGCCCTTGGCCAGGGTGATCGCGTCCGGCAGGTCGTCGCCGGTGAGCTCGGCGGAGGAGGCGAACCAGCGGCCGGTGCGGCCCATCCCGGTCTGCACCTCGTCCACGACCAGCAGCGCACCGTGCCGGCGGGTCAGTTCCCGGGCGGCCCGGAGGTAGCCCTCGGGTAGCTCGCGCACGCCGGCCTCGCCCTGCACGGGTTCCACGATCAGCGCCGCGACCGTCCCGTCGAGGTGCTCCTCGAGGGCCTCGACGGTCGCCGGGATGTGCCGGACCCCGCCCGGGAGGGGCTCGAAGGGCGCCCGGTAGGCCTCCTTGGCGGTCAGGGCGAGGGCGCCCATGGTGCGGCCGTGGAAGGCGGACTCGAGGGCGAGGACGGTGCCGCGGGGCCGGCCGTCCGGGCCGGGGTGCTCGTGGCCGTGGCGGCGGGCGAGCTTGAACGCGGCCTCGTTGGCCTCGGTGCCGGAGTTCGCGAAGAAGACGTGGGAGCCCGCGGGCGCGCCGGCCAGGGACAGCAGCTTCCCGGCGAGGGCGATCTGCTGGGGGGAGGTGAAGAAGTTGGAGACGTGCCCGAGGGTGGCGAGCTGGCGGGAGACGATCTCCACCCAGCGCGGGTGGGCGTGGCCGAGGGCGTTGACGGCGATGCCCGCGAGCAGGTCGAGGTAGTCCCGGCCGTCGGCGTCGGTGACCACGGCGCCCTTGCCGTGGGTGAGCACGAGGGACGGGCTGCCGAAGACGCCGAGCAGCGAGTCGGCGTACTCGCCGAGCAGGGCGGTCTGGGCCGAGTAGCGGGAGGCGGTGTGCTGGGCGGTCATGACGATGCTCCGTGGTCGGGGACGAGCTGGGTACCGATGCCGGTGTCGGTGAAGATCTCGAGCAGGCACGTGTGCGGGCTGCGCCCGTCGACGATGGACGCCCGGCGCGCCCCGCCCTCCACGGCCCGCAGGGCCGCCTCCATCTTGGGGATCATCCCGGCCTGCAGGCTCGGGAGCATCGCGCGCAGCTCCGAGGCGGAGAGCGACGCGATGAGGGAGTCCTTGTCCGGCCAGTTCGCGTAGAGCCCCTCGACGTCGGTGAGGGCCACGAACTTCTCGGCGCGCAGGGCCACCGCCACGGCGGCGGCGGCGGTGTCCGCGTTGACGTTGAGGATCTCCCCCGTGGGGCGGCCGTGCGCGTCGACCTCCGGCGCCACGGAGGAGATGACGGGGATCCGCCCGGCCTCGAGGAGCTGGGTGACGGGCTCGGGGTTGACGCCGACGACCTCGCCCACGTGGCCGAGGTCCACCTCCTCGCCGTCCACCACGGTGCCCCGGCGGACCGCGCGGAACAGCTCGGCGTCCTCCCCCGAGAGCCCGACGGCGTACGGGCCGGTGGCGTTGAGCAGGGAGACGAGCTCCCGCTGGACCTGCCCGGTCAGCACCATGCGGATGGCGTCCACGGCCTCCTTGGAGGTGACGCGCAGCCCGCCGCGGAACTCGGACTCGATGCCCAGCCGCTCCAGCATGCGGTTGATCTGGGGCCCTCCGCCGTGCACCACGACCGGCTTGATCCCGACGTGGCGCAGGAACACCATGTCCTCCGCGAAGGCCTGCCGCAGCGGCTCGGACACCATGGCGTTGCCGCCGTACTTGAAGACCATCACGGACCCGGAGTAGCGCTGGATCCAGGGCAGGGCCTCCATCAGGGTGCCCGCCTTCAGCTGGGCGGTCTCGTTGCGGGTCGGGTCACTCGGGTCGGTCATGGTTCTCCTGCGCCGTGGGTCGGTGCTGTGCTGGTGGGCGGGCTGGTCAGCTGGAGTAGGCGCTGTTCTCCTCGACGTAGTCGTGGGTCAGGTCGTTGGTCCAGACGGTGGCGTCGGCGTCCCCGGCCTTGAGGTCGACCAGGACGGTGACCCTGCGGTCGGCGGCCAGGTCCACGCCCTCGCGCGGGTCCCCGATCATGCCGTTGCGGCAGACCACGACACCGTTGATGGCGACGTCGAGCCGGTCGGGGTCGAACGCGGCGTCGGTGGTGCCGACCGCGGACAGGACGCGGCCCCAGTTGGGGTCGTTGCCGTAGATCGCGGCCTTGAAGAGGTTGGAGCGGGCCACGGAGCGGCTCACGTCCTCCGCCTGCCGCTCGGTCGCGGCGTTGACGGTGGTGATCTCGATGTCGTGGGACGCGCCCTCGGCGTCCGTGATGAGCTGCTGGGCCAGCGAGTGGCACACCGCGGTCACGGCCTGGCTGAACTCGAACTCGTCCGGCGTGATCCCGGAGGCGCCCGAGCCGAGCAGCACCACGGTGTCGTTGGTGGACATGCAGCCGTCGGAGTCGGTGCGGTTGAACGTGACCTTCACCGCGTCCTCGAGCGCCCACTGCAGGGCGTCGGAGGAGAGCTCCGCGTCGGTCGTGAGCACCACGAGCATCGTGGCCAGCCCCGGGGCGAGCATGCCCGCGCCCTTGGCCATGCCGCCGACCGTCCACCCGTCGCGGACGTAGGCGGCCTGCTTGGAGACGGAGTCGGTGGTCATGATGGCCCGGGCCGCGGCGGCCCCGGCGGCGTCGTCGTCCCCGAGGGCCTCGACGACCCCGGGGAGGCCGCGCTCCATGACGTCCATGGGCAGCTGGATGCCGATCAGCCCGGTGGAGCACACCACCACGTCCCCGGCCCCGACCCCGAGCGCCTCGCCGACGAGCTCGGCGGTCCGGTGGGAGGCCTGGAAGCCCTGCGGTCCGGTGCAAGCGTTGGCGCCGCCGGAGTTGAGGACCACGGCGGCGGCCCGGCCGTCCGCGGTCGCGGCCTTGGACCACTGGACGGGCGCGGCGGTGATCCGGTTGGTCGTGTACACGGCCCCCACGTGGTGCTGGGGCCCGTCGTTGACGACGAGGGCGAGGTCCGGCCCGCCGGAGTCCTTGAAGCCGGCCTCGGTGCCGGCGGCGCGGAAGCCCTGGGCGGCGGCCACGCCGCGGGCGGTGTCGACCTGCAGGGTGCCGGCGGGCTGCTGGGAGGGGTACGTTCTCACGGTGCGACTCCTTGGAGTGTCAGGCCGGTGTCCTCCGGCAGGCCGAGTGCGAGGTTCATGGACTGGACGGCACCGCCGGCGGTGCCCTTGACGAGGTTGTCGATCACGCACGTGACGATGACCCGCCCCGCCCGGGCGTCGTGGGCGAGCTGGAGCTGGGCGTGGTTGGAGCCGGCCACCGACTTCGTCGAGGGCCACCGCCCCTCGGGCAGGACGGTGACGAACGGCTCGGCCGCGTAGGCGGTCTCCCAGGCCTCCCGCAGCTGCGCGGCGGTCACGCCCTCGGGGACCCGCGCGGTGGCGGTGGTGAGGATGCCCCGCGGCATGGGGGCGAGCGTCGGGGTGAAGGAGATCCGCACGCGGCGCCCGGCGGCCTTCGAGAGGCCCTGCTCGATCTCGGGGGTGTGCCGGTGGGCGCCGCCCACCCCGTACGGGCTCATCGAGCCCATGACCTCCGAGCCGAGCAGGTGCGCCTTGACGGCCTTGCCGGCCCCGGAGGTGCCCGAGGCCGCGACGATCACGACGTCCTCCGGCTCCAGGAGACCGGCCGCGAAGCCGGGGCCCAGGGCGAGCAGGGCACTGGTCGGGTAGCACCCCGGCACCGCGATGCGGGTGGCGCCGCGGAGCTGCTCGCGCTGGCGGGTGCCCTCGGCGTCCACGACGAGCTCCGGCAGCCCGTACGGCCAGGTCCCGGCGTGCGGGGACCCGTAGAACTGGTCCCACTCCTCGGCGGAGTCGAGCCGGTGGTCGGCGCCGGCGTCGATCACCACGGTCTCCGCCGGCAGCTGCGCGGCGATCGCGGCCGAGGCGCCGTGCGGCAGGGCGAGGAAGACGACGTCGTGGCCGGCGAGGTTCTCCACCGTGGTGTCGACGAGCACCCGGTCGGCGAGGGAGTGCAGGTGCGGCTGCAGCTCCCCCAGCCGCTGGCCCGCGTTGGAATGGGCCCCCACGGCCCCGATCTCGATCTGCGGGTGACCGGCGAGGATCCTCAGGACCTCGCCACCGGCGTAGCCGGATGCCCCCGACACTGCTGCGCTGAACGTCATAGAACCCACTCTAGCTCAAAGTTATGCATGGTCTTCAATATTTATGCACGCTACGGGGGGAGGACCGGCGGAGCGGGGCGCGGGTACGCCTCGTCGGAGCACGTCAGGATCCCCCCACTCGGATCGACCACGGCCGCTCTCGCGCTCCCCCCGGGAACGGCTCTGCCCCCGAATCTACGCTTCCCGTCTGCAAATCTCGATGATTACGGGGGCTTTCCCGTGCCCCCTCTTGTGCACACGCTACCCCTGGGCGACCCCTGCGGGGAGGGCGCGGCGGGACTCCGTGCCTACCATGGCAGGGTTCCCGTCCGCGATCTCCAGGAGGTACCCGTCATGGTCCGTTGCGTCATGGTCGAGCGAGCCGGAGGCCCCGAGGTCCTGACCCTCGGCGAGCGTCCGGACCTCGAACCCGGCCCGCGTCAGCTGCTCGTCGAGACCCGCGCGGCGGGGGTGAACTTCATCGAGGTGTACCAGCGCGAGGGCGTCTACCCCGTGGAGCACCCCTTCACCCCGGGCTCCGAGGGCATGGGCGTGGTGACGGGCGTGGGCTCCGAGGTGCGCCACTTCGCCCTGGGCGACCGGATCACCACCTCGCAGGCGTCCCGGACCTACGCCGACGCCTTCCTCGTGGACGCCGACAAGGCCCTGCGCGTGCCCTCCGGCGTGTCCGACGAGGTCGCCGCGGCCGTCCCGCTGCAGGGTCTCACCGCGCACTACCTGGTCCGCTCGACGTACCCGGTCCAGGAGGGCGACGTCGCCGTCGTCACCGCGGGCGCGGGCGGGGTCGGAGGTCTCGCCGTGCAGCTGCTGAAGTCGCTCGGGGCCACGGTGGTCGCCCTGGTGGGCTCGCAGGCCAAGGCGGAGACCGCGCGTTCCCTGGGGGCCGACTTCGCCCTGGTGGGCTACGAGGGCTTCGCCGGGCACGTCCGGGAGGTCACCGGCGGTCGCGGCGCCGACGTCGTCTACGACTCGGTGGGCAAGGACACCTTCGACGAGTCGCTCCGGGCGCTGCGCCGGCGCGGGATGCTGGTGCTCTTCGGCGGCTCCTCCGGCCAGGTGCCCCCGCTCGACCCGCAGCGGCTCGCCCAGCACGGCTCCCTGTTCCTCACCCGCCCCACCCTCAACGACTACCTGCTCGACGAGAAGGAGCGGAACTGGCGCGCGGGCGAGCTGTTCGACGCGGTGCTCGACGGGTCGCTGACCCTCCGCGTCGCCGAGACGTTCGCGCTCGACCGGGCACGGCAGGCCCACGAGCTGCTCCAGTCCCGCGCCGCCCAGGGCAAGCTGCTGCTGGTCCCGTGAGCGCCGCACCGATGATGCACCGCTTCCTCGGCGCCGACGGCGCACGGGACCCCTACACCCCGTTCGTGGGGTGCTGCGCGGCCACCGTGGAGCACTACGACCTGGACCTCGACTACGACGTCGAGGACAACGGCCTCGAGGCGCGCGCCACCCTGTCCTGCCGCGCGCTGCACGACACGGACCGGATCGAGCTGGACCTCACCGAGCTCGCCGTGACCGATGTCAGGTTCGGCACCGGCGGACTCGGCGGTCTGCTCGGCGGCCGCCGCGTCCGCGCCGACCACCGCGGGAGCCGCCTCGTGCTGACCCTGCCGCGCGTCGTCGCCGCCGGGGAGGCGTTCACGCTCACCGTGGCCTACGAGGGGTACCCCGAGTCCCTGGACGGGCCCTGGGGCGAGATCGGCTGGGCCGAGCTCGACGACGGCGTGCTCGTCGCCGGGCAGCCCACCGGTTCGTCCACCTGGTTCCCGTGCGTGGACCACCCCTCCCACAAGGCCACTTACCGGGTCGCCGTGCACGCGGACGCCGACTACGAGGTGGTGGTCCACGGCGAGCTGGAGTCCGTGGTGGAGCGCGACGGCGAGCGCCACTGGGTGTACACGTCCCGGGTGCCGCTGCCGCCCTACCTGGCCACCGTGCAGATCGGCCCGTACGAACGGCACGAGCTCTCGGGCTCGCGCGTCCCCCAGTACCTGGTGTGCTCCAGGAAGCGGCGCAAGAAGGCGGAGAAGACCTTCGCGGAGCAGGGCCGGATGATCGAGGTGTTCAACGACTGGTTCGGCCCCTACCCCTTCCCGAGCTACACCGTGGTGGTCGTCGACGAGTCGCTGGAGGACCCGTTCGAGTGCTACGCGTGCTCCGTGTTCGGGAAGAACCAGTTGGGCACGGACTGGGAGGAGCAGCGGCTCGTGGCGCACGAGCTGGCCCACCAGTGGTTCGGCAACAGCCTGGTCCTCTCCGCGTGGCAGGACATCTGGCTCAACGAGGGGTTCGCGTCCTACGCGGAGTGGATCTGGTCGGAGGCCTCCGGCGACAGGCCGGCCCGCTGGCACGCGGAGAAGGCGCACCGGACCCTGTCCAAGATGCGCCAGGACCTCGTCATCGGGGACCCCGGGCAGGTGCGGCTCTTCGACGACGTGGTGTACGTCCGGGGCGCCCTCACCGTCCACGCGATCCGGGAGACCGTGGGCGAGGACGCCTTCCGGGCCCTGCTGCGCGGCTGGGCCACCGCCAACCGGGACGGGTGGGTGAGCACGGCGGGCTTCCGGGAGCACCTGCGGGGCTTCGTGCCCCGGGACCGATGGGCGGAGGTCGACGGCCTGCTCGACACGTGGCTGCTCCGCCGGGAGCTGCCTGCCCTGCCCTGACCCGCGCCGGTCCCCCGGCACCGACGGGAACGGGCCCCTGCCGGACGCTGTGCGTCCGGCAGGGGCCCGTTGCGCCGCGCGGGCGGCCGGCCGGTCAGTGCTCCCGGCGGTAGAGCCGGCGGGCGAACCAGACCCCGCCCCCGGCCGCGGCGAGACCGGCGAGCAGCAGCAGGGCCGCCTGGACGCGCTGCCACGCGATGGTGCCCGCGGTGACGCCGTTCCCGAACTCGCCCGCCTCGGCGGTCTCGACCACCTGGAGGGTGCCGTCCTCGACGGCGAGCAGCGCGTCGGCCTCCTGGTGGAAGTCGTCCTCGCCGGAGCCCGTCTGCGTGCCGCGGAAGACGATCTCCTCCCCCGCCTCCGGGACGCGCGGGTCGGCGAGGCCCGAGTCGAAGGGCTGCTCGGTGACCGCCTCGTCCGCGGGCAGCACCCCGCGGTAGATGGGGTTCCAGGTCTTGGTCTGCAGATCGTTGGTGAGGTCCTGGTACTGCCCGGAGATCACCCACGACCGGTCCGCGTAGCCGGCCAGCCTGCGGGAGTCGTCCCAGGCGAGGGCCGCGCTCACCGCGAGGACCAGGCCCAGGAGCAGCCCCAGCAGGCCCACGGCCGTCGGCTTCCAGGCGATCGACCGGCGGGCGCGCCCGTCCTGCACGTCCTGCTCGTCGTCGAAGGCGAAGAACGGCTCCTGGCGGTCGGTGGTCTCCTCGGTCATGCTGCGCTCCTGGAACGGGGTCGGGGAAGGGGGGTCGGTCGCGAACGCCGGGGTCGCGGCCGGGGACCCGGTGCCACAGTACCGAAGTCGACGGCGCACTCCCTGGCGTTCGCGAGTGTTACCGCCCGGGCGGGGCGGGGACGACGGACGGCCCGCTCCCCGGAGGGGGCGGGCCGTTCGGGCGGGACCGCTCAGCCGCGGAGCACGGCGCCGTGGCGCTCGGCGGCGACGGCGACGGCCGCCTCGCGGGCGGCGGAGGCCTCGTCCGCGGTCAGCGTGCGGTCCGGGGCCCGGAAGCGCAGCGCGAAGGCGACCGACTTCCGGCCCTCCTCGATGCCGGGTCCCTGGTAGACGTCGAAGACGCGGACGTCCTCGAGGAGCTCCCCGGCGCCCTCCTCGAGCGCGGCCCGCAGCTCGGCGGCCGGCACGGAGGCGTCCACCACGAGCGCGACGTCCTGCGTGGCGGCCGGGTAGCCGGAGATCGGGCGCGCCTGGACGACCCCGGACTCGGCCGCGGTGAGCGAGCTGAGGTTCAGCTCCATCGCCACGGTCCGCTCGGGGAGGTCCTGCGCGGCGACGAGCTGCGGGTGCAGCTCGCCCGCGTAGCCCAGCGGGGTGCCGTCGGCGGTGGCGAGCACCGCGGTGCGGCCCGGGTGGAACGCCTGGTGGGTGCCCTGGCGGACGGTCAGCTCGACCCCCAGCACCTCGGCGGCCAGCCGGGCGGTGTCGAGGGCGTCCTGCCAGTCGAACGCGCGCGGCGCGGTCCACGGCCCCTCGGCCGCGTCCTTGCCGGCGAGGACCGCGGCGAGGTGGCGCGGCTGGGCGGGCAGGCCGGCCTCGAGCTCCTCGAGCACCGCCGGGTCCGGGCGCGCCCCCAGCGGCGGGATGCTCGCGCTGCCGAGCTGCTCGCCGGGGCGGAAGACGCGCCCGACCTCGTAGAGCGCCAGGTCGCGGAAGCCGCGGGAGGTGTTGCGCCGCAGCACCTCGAGCAGGCCCGGGAGCAGGGACACGCGCAGCATCCCCTGGGCCTCGCTGATCGGGTTGGCCAGCTTCACCGACGGCACGGGCACCCCGGGCTCGGGGGCACCCCACAGCTCGTTGTCCGCCTGCGCGACGAACGGGTAGGCGAGCACCTCGGTCAGCCCGGCGGCCGCGAGCGCGTCGGCCACCCGCTTGCGGGCCTGTTGCTCAGCGGTCAGGCCGCGCCCGGGGGGCGCCACGGGCAGCCGCGAGGGGATCGCGTCGTAGCCCACGAGGCGGGCGATCTCCTCGACCAGGTCCTCCTTCTCGACCAGGTCGGGCCGCCACGACGGGGGCACGACGCGCCAGCCGTCGTCGGTGGCCTCGACCTGCGCGCCGAGCTCGGTGAGGGTCGCGACGACCTGCTCCGCCGTGTACTCCACGCCCGTGCGGCGGCTCGGGTGGTCCCAGGGCAGCTCGATGGGCGCGGGGGCGGTGGTGGCGTCCACGTCGGTGACCCCGGGCCCGGCCGTGCCGCCGGCCAGCTCCACGAGCAGCTCCACGGCGCGCTGGGCGGCCACCGGGGCGATCTGCGGGTCCACGCCGCGCTCGAAGCGCTTGGACGCCTCGGAGGGCAGCCGGTGCCGGCGGGTGGTGCGGGCGATCGAGACCTCGTCGAAGCGGGCCGCCTCCACGAGGACGTCGACGGTGGCGTCCGAGACCTCGGTGGCCGCCCCGCCCATGACCCCGGCCAGGCCGATGGGCCCGGACCCGTCGGTGATGAGCAGGTCCTCGGGGTCCAGGGTGCGCCGCTTGCCGTCCAGGGTGGTCAGGGTCTCGCCCGGCGCCGCCCGGCGGACCCCGATGCCGCCGGTCAGCGTCCCGAGGTCGTAGAAGTGCAGCGGCTGGCCGAGCTCGAGCATCACGTAGTTGGAGACGTCCACCGGCAGGGAGATCGAGCGGATCCCCGCCAGGCGCAGCCGCGCCGACATCCACGGGGGTGTGGGGGCGCTCGCGTCGATGCCGGTCACCGTGCGGGCGACGAAGCGGGTGCACCCGGGGTTGCCGTGGATCGGGGCGTCGTCCTCGACGGCCACGGGGAAGCCGTCCGCGGTGGGGGCGGGCACCCGGGGCGCCACGGTCCCGGCCGGGTCGGTGAAGGGCTCGTGCACGGCGTGGCAGTACTCGCGGGCCACGCCGCGGATCGAGAACGCGTAGCCGCGGTCCGGGGTCACGTTGATCTCGGCGGCCTCGTCGTGGAGGCCGAGCAGCTCGAGGGCGTCCGTGCCGAGCTCCGGGTCCAGGCCGAGGGTCGAGAGCACCAGGATGCCGTCGTGGTCCTCGCCGATGCCGAGCTCCCGGACGGAGGCGATCATCCCGGCGGAGGTGTGGCCGTAGGTCCTGCGCGCCGAGATCCTGAAGTCCCCGGGCAGGACGGCGCCGGGCAGGGTCACGACGACCTTGTCCCCGACCTCGAAGTTGTGGGCCCCGCAGATCACGCCCTGCACGCCGGAGGGGTCGATGCCCTCGCCGGTCAGGGTCTGCTCCTGGCCCTCGGGGACCACGCGGACGGTGCACCAGTTGACGGTCTTGCCGTTGGAGTGGGTCTCCGGCTCCTTGGACAGCACCTGGCCGACCACGACCGGGCCCTTCAGGTGGTCCGCGGGACGGTGCACGTCCTCCTCCTCGAGGCCCACCGTCACCAGGGCGGCCAGGACGTCCTCGGCGGTCGCGTCCGCCGGGACGGGGGCGTGCTCGCGCAGCCATGACAAAGGAACTCGCATGTCTTAGATCTCCATCCCGAAGTGCTCGCTGAAGCGGACGTCGCCCTCGACCATGTCGCGCATGTCGGGGACGTTGTTGCGGAACATCAGGGTCCGCTCGATGCCCATGCCGAACGCGAAGCCCGAGTACACCTCGGGGTCGATGCCGGCCGCGCGCAGCACGTTCGGGTGGACCATGCCGCAGCCGCCCCACTCGATCCACTGCGGCCCGCCCTTGGCGTTCGGGTGCCACACGTCCAGCTCGGCGGACGGCTCGGTGAAGGGGAAGTAGTTGGGCCGCAGCCGGATCTTCGCCTCCGGGCCGAACATCTGCCGGGCGAAGTGCTCGAGCGTGCCCTTGAGGTCGGCCATCGACAGCCCCTTGTCCACGGCCAGACCCTCGACCTGGTGGAAGACCGGGGTGTGCGTGGCGTCGAGCTCGTCGGTGCGGTAGGTGCGCCCCGGGACGACGACGTAGACCGGCAGCTCGCGGCTGAGCAGCGTGCGCATCTGCACCGGCGAGGTGTGCGTGCGCAGCACGAGGTGCGCCTCGGGCGGGTCCACGAAGAAGGTGTCCTGCAGCTCCCGGGCGGGGTGGTCGGGCTTGAAGTTGAGGGAGTCGAAGTTGTACCACTCGGACTCGACCTCGGGGCCGTCGGCGACCTCCCAGCCCATGGCCACGAACGTCTCGCCGACGCGCTCCATGAGGTTGGTCAGCGGGTGCCGCCCGCCCAGGCGCCGGCGCCGGCCGGCGGCGGTGACGTCCACGGCCTCCTCGACGAGGATCCGGGCGTCCCGCTCCTCCTCCAGCACCGTGGTGCGGGCGGCGACCGCCTGGTTGACGCGGCCGCGGGCCTGGCCGACCAGCTTGCCGGCCGCGGACTTCTGCGACTTGTCCAGGGAGCCGATCTGCCGGTTGGCCAGCGCCAGCGGGGAGCGGTCCCCCGCGTGGGCGAGCCGGACCTCCTTGAGCTCGTCGAGGTCCTGGGCGTTTCCGACGGCGGCCAGGGCCGCCTCCACGGCCGCGGCGACCGCGGCCTCGTCGGTCGGGTCGACCGCGCCGCTCGGGGCGGTCTCGGGTGGCAGTTCAGACATCAGCTGGCGACTTCTTCGGCTCGGGGACGGGGTCGTCCGCGCACGCCGTCCCACGGTCCGTGGGACATGGAGCACGGGAAAGCCCGGATCGGCACGGATCGCGGGCGTGTTCCAGTCTATGGCACGGGCCGCAGGGTCCGCCCACCGCTTCTCCGGCACGTCGACGGAGCGCGGCGCGGTCCGGCGCGGAGGAGTGCCGGCGCTGCCCCGCTGCTTCCGTGCCCGGGTGATCGCAGGCGTGGCGATCGTCGGCCCGGACGGGGTGCGCCGAGCGGATCTAGGCTGGTGCCATGACACCCGAACCGAGCCGGGCGGCGCGCCTGCGGCAGGTGTGGAACATGGCGAACCTGTCCACCCCGCTGGGGCTGCTGGTCGCCGCGGCCTCCCGGACGAAGCTGGTCCGCGGCCCGGAGGGGCTGATCCTGGGCTTCGGCTACCGGCCCCGGCTGCCCCGGGCCGGGGCGTTCACCGTGGGCAACGTGGTCCTGTTCCGCGCCGGGATCGACGACGTCGCGGCCCGCCCCCGGCTCGTGGCCCACGAGTCCCGCCACGCGACCCAGTGGGCGCAGTGGCTGGGCCTGCCCTTCCTGCCGGCCTACCTCCTGGCCGCGGGGTGGTCGGTGCTGCGCTGCGGGCACCCGGCGCACCGCAACCCCTTCGAGATCGGGGCCGGTCTCGCCGACGGCGGCTACGCCCCCGCCCCCCGCCACCACGGCTGACCGGCGCGCCGCCACCTGACCCGCTCCGGCCGGCACGGACCGGGTCAGCCCCGCAGGTGGTCCAGCAGGGCGTGCACGATCGGCAGGTCGGCCGGGATCCAGGGGAGCTCGAGCGCGGCGGCGGGGTCGGCGAGCGGGAGCCACCGCACGGCCAGGTGGTCCTCCCCCAGCACGGGCCGGGGGTCGCCGCCGGCGGCCACGGCCGTCCAGACCCGCATCGCCGCGGTGTCCTTGAGCGGCCAGCCCTGGGCGTGCGGTCCGCGCACCTCCGCGAGCAGCCGGACGTCCACGCCGAGCTCCTCGGCGCACTCCCGCACCAGGGCCTGCTCGCAGCTCTCGTCCGGCTCCTGTTTGCCGCCGGGGAACTCCCACAGGCCCCGCAGGGCCTCGGGGTAGGCCCGCTGCGCGGCGAGGAAGGCCGTGGGGCGGCGGGCGTCGTCGAGGAGGGCGGCGCCGACCACCTGGGTGCGGTACGCGGCGGGCAACGGAGCGGTCACGGGCTCAGCGCCCGTCCCCGGCGCCGGGGCGCCGCTGGGCCCGGGCCGAGGCGTAGAGGCACACGGTGGCGGCGGTGCCCACGTTGAGGGACTCCGCCCGGCCGTGCACCGGCACGGCGACGCGGTGGTCGGCCAGCGCCTTCTCCTCCTCCGACAGTCCCCGGGCCTCGTTGCCGAAGAGCCACACGGTGGGGCGCGCCAGGTCGTAGGGGGTGTCGACCCCGTCCGCGCCGGCGGCCCGGGCGGCGGAGGCGTCCTGGAGGCGGTCGAGGTCGACGTCCCCGTGGCCGTCGGCGGCCAGCACGCCGCACCCGGCGGCGCGGGCGGCCCCGAGCAGCGCGGGCAGGTCGGCGCCCACGACGACGGGCAGGTGGAAGAGGGAGCCGGCGGTCGAGCGCACGGTCTTGGGGTTGTAGACGTCCACGCTGCCGGCGGTGAGCACCACCGCGTCCGCGCCGGCGGCGTCCGCCGCGCGCAGCACGGTGCCGGCGTTGCCGGGGTCCTGGACCCGGGCCAGCACGGCCACGAGCCGCGGCCGGGCGGCGAGCACGGCCCCGAGGTCCGCGTCGAGGGGGCGGCACACGACGACGACGCCCTGCGGGGTCACCGCGTCGCTCATCGCGGCGAGGACCTCCCGCGTCACGAGGCGAACGAACACGGAGCGGTCCTCGGCCACACGCTCGAGGAGCGCGGCGATGTCCGGGTGGCGGCCCAGGGCGTCCTCGGTGACGTAGACGGCGTCCACGCACGGGGACTCCGGATGCCGGGCCAGGGCCTCGCGGGCGTTCTGCGGGCCCTCGGCGAGGAACAGCCCGCGCTTGGAACGCGCGGAGCGCCCGACCAGTCCCGCGACGTCCCTGACCCGATCGGCTCGGGGGTTGGACATCGGCTGGGCGGCCAGGCGCTCCGTGAGGTTCACTGCTCCGACTGTGCTCAGGCGGCGGCTTCGCGCGGCGCGGAGGTGTCCTCCGGCAGGGCGTTCTTCGCGATCTCGACCAGACCGGCGAACGCCTGCTGGTCGTTCACGGCCAGCTCGGCGAGCATCCGGCGGTCGACCTCCACCTCGGCGGCCTTGAGGCCCTGGATGAAGCGGTTGTAGGTCAGGCCGTTGGCGCGGGCCGCGGCGTTGATGCGCTGGATCCACAGCCGGCGGAAGTCGCCCTTGCGCTTCCGGCGGTCGTTGTAGCTGTAGACGAACGAGTGGGTGACCTGCTCCTTCGCCTTGCGGTACAGGCGCGAGCGCTGGCCGCGGTAGCCGGAGGCCTGCTCGAGGATTTCCCGGCGCTTCTTGTGGGCGTTGACCGCCCGCTTCACACGTGCCACGTGTGTACTCCTTCACTTCGGTCCCGGCCGCGCGGCCGGGAGGTCAAATCTGTGCGGGGCGGGGAGTCGGACTCCCCGGGGGATGCGGTGGGGACTACTTGCCCAGCATCTTCTTGATGACCTTGGCGTCGCCGGGGGCCACGATCTGGTCGGAGGCCAGGCGGCGGGTCAGCCGCGAGGACTTGTGCTCCAGGTAGTGGCGGCGGTTGGCCTGCTGGCGCTTCACCTTGCCGGTACCGGTGAGCTTGAAGCGCTTCTTCGCCCCGCTGTGGGTCTTCATCTTCGGCATGTGGCCGCTCTCCTTGCGTTTCTTCCGGTGGTGGCCACCGGAGGGCACGGCGACGTCCGCCGCACCTCCACGGTGCCCCTGGGTGCAACCGGGACCGGCTGCGCGCCGCGGGGCGCTGTCAGTTCTGCTCCGCTCGCGCGGAAGGTCGTGCGCCGCTCAGGCCTGGGGCCCGGGCTTGGCGCCCGGCTTGGGACCGGGCCGGGGAGCCTTCGGCGCCGCGGCCGGGGCCGTGGGCGCCGGGGCCTTCGGGGCCGGCGGCTTCGGGGCGGCCTTCGGCGCCGGGGCCTCGACGACCTCGGGCGCCTCCGCGACCTCGGGCTCCGGGGCCTCGACGGCCTCGGGCGCCTCCGGCTCGGCGACCTCGGGCTCGGGGGCGGCGGCCTGCGCCGTCTCCGGGACCTCGGGCTCCGGGGCCGGCTGCTGCACCGGTTCCTCGGCCTGCCCGGCCCGTTCGCGCAGTTCGGCCGGGAACGCGTCCCCGATCGACTGGGTCACGGGCGCCGCGGAGGACGTGTCGATCTTGTCCTTCGCCTTGCGCTCGTTCTCGGCCTTCGCCTCGTCGCGCTGCTTCTGGCGGCGCGCCTCGGCCTTGGCCTCGGCCTTGTTCTTCAGCGGGCCCACGACCATCACCATGTTGCGGCCGTCGACCCGGGGGCTCGACTCGACCGCGCCGACCTCCGCGACGTCGTTCGCGAAGCGCTCGAGCAGGCGGACGCCCATCTCGGGGCGCTGCTGCTCGCGGCCGCGGAACTGGATCATGGCCTTGACCTTGTCGCCGGCCCCGAGGAACCGCTTGGCGTGGCCGACCTTGGTCTCGTAGTCGTGGGTGTCGATCTTGAGCCGGAACCGGACCTCCTTGAGGACCGTGTTCGTCTGGTTCTTGCGCGACTCCCGGGCCTTGACCGCGGCCTCGTACTTGTACTTGCCGAAGTCCATGAGCTTGGCCACCGGCGGCTTGGCGTTGGGCGCCACCTCGACCAGATCGAGATCCGATTCGCGGGCCAGCCTCAGTGCGTCCTCGACGCGGACGATGCCGACCTGCTCGCCTGCGGGTCCGACGAGACGGACTTCGGGGACTCGGATTCTGTCATTGATACGTGGATCGCTAATGCCGTGCTCCTGATGTTCTGCGTGGTCGCCCGGAGGTTTCCGGGGACCTCATGGTTCGGTCCGGTCCGCAACGACAAAAAGCCCCCGCTGCGGTCGGCAAGCGGAGGCTCATCGGTGCGCCACCCGGGGGTGGCGCGCTGCGTGACGGAGCGGACGCGGGAACTCCCGGCCGTGCCGTCGTGCGGACGATGTCGTCGCGGACCCGGCGGCCGTGATCAGGTCGTCCGAGCGGATCGGGGACCGTGGCCGGCGCGGGTGGGAGTCTCCTCCACTTGCACACTGCCGACCAGTCTAGCCCATGGGCCGCCGGTTCGGGAAACGGCGGGCGTGCGCGCTGTCACTCGTCCTCGGTGCTGTGCAGGGCCCGGCGGGCCGAGAGCAGCTCCGTCTCCGGGCGGGCGGCGACGAAGCGCTCGACGTCGTCGAGGACCTCGACGAGGCGGGCGGCGTCGACCGCGACCACGGCGGTGCCCACCAGGGCCCGGCGGTGGAGCTCCAGGTGGCCGACCTCGGCCGCGGTCACGGGGAACCTGCGGCGCAGCTCCGCGACGAGGGGCCGCACCACGGAGCGCTTGCCCTTGAGGGAGTGCACGTCCCCCAGGAGCACGTCGAACTCGATCCACCCGATCCACACGGCGTCCCCGCCTCCTCCCGGCCGTCCCCCGGCCTCCCCAGCAGGATAGTGCCGGCGGGGCCGGGACGGTCCGGGCGGCGGACAGCGGTGTGGCAGAGTTGGGACATGACTTCCGAGAACACCTTCCGCTTCGACGACGACGCCGCACGGTCCGGCCAGGAGATCCCGCAGGAGACGGTCAGCGCCGTCGACGAGCAGATGCGCGACATCGCGGAGGTCCCCGCCATCGAGGTCATCACGACCGCGGCCGTGCACCTCATGAGCGCCGCCGCCGTGAAGTGCGGTCTCGCCGCCGGCGAGGACGCGGAGGAGCTCAAGGACCTCGACGAGGCGCGCAAGCTCATCACCGCGCTGGCCGGCTTCGTCACCGCCGCGGCCCCGGAGATCGGCTCGCAGCACGCCGCTCCGCTGCGCGACGGCCTGCGCACCCTGCAGCTCGCGTTCCGGGAGGCCTCGCGCTACCCGGACGCCCCCGGCCAGGGACCCGGCGAGCGGTTCACGGGTCCCGTCACCTGAGGACCGTCACCCCGCGTGCCGCGGGCTGATCCGGGTTCCCCGGGTCAGCCCGCCGTCGTGAGACGCAGCTGCATCGAGTCCACGTCCTCCGCGAGGGCCGGCTCGACGCTCAGCCGGGCCTGGAAGCGGGCGACGACGTCGTCCAGCTGCGCCCGGTCGAGCCCGGCGCGCAGGGACAGCACCACGGCCAGCTCGGGGCCCGCCCCGCCGCCCCGGACGACCACCCCGTCCGCGGCGCGCACGGCCACCCCGTCGCCGGGGGCCGTCCCCACGCCGAGCACCCCGGGCAGGTCCTCGGCGCAGCGCCGCACGGCCGCCCCGACCGCCGGGCTGCGGTAGGAGGGCGTCCAGGTCCTGCCCTGGGCCAGCGCCCAGAGGGCCGGGCGGCGCACGACGAACGGGAGCTCCGTGCCCGGGTCGAGCACGAGCAGCTGGGTGCCGTCCTTGACCGCGGCCACGGCCGCCCGGCGGACGTCCGTGGCCACCGGCCGCGCCCGGTCGTGCCAGTGCGCGAGCGCCGCGGTGGACGTGAAGACCGGCAGCACCTGCCGGCCGTCCGCCGCCCGCAGGGACACGAGGGCCATGTCGGCCTCCTTGTCGGCCACCAGACCGGCCTCGGTCACGGTCGAGGCCGAGACCTCGGCCACGACGGGCACGAACACCCGGGTCCCGGCCAGCGCGGCGACCACCGCGGACTCGTCCCCCCTCCCCGCGCGCAGGTCCTCGAGGGCCTGCAGCACGGCCGGGGCGGCGGCGCCGTCGTCGTCGGGGAAGCGGTGGGTGTGGCTGGTGCCCTCCCCCAGGTCGCGCCCGGCCCAGGCCTGGCCGCCGGTGTCCTCCGTGCCGCCCGCGCCCGCGAGCTGGGCGGCGATGTGCGCCGGCAGGGGCCGCCCGGTCACCGCGCTCCCGGCCGGCCCGCCACGTCGAGGGCCTCCTCGAGGGTGAAGCGGCCCGCGTAGAGGGCCTTGCCCACGATCGCGCCCTCGACGCCGGAGGGCACCAGGGTGCGCAGGGCGGCGAGGTCCTCGAGGGAGGAGATCCCCCCGGAGGCGACCACGGGCTTGTCGGTGCGGGTCGCGACCTCCTGCAGCAGCTCCAGGTTGGGGCCCTTGAGGGTGCCGTCCTTGGTGACGTCGGTGACCACGTAGCGGGCGCAGCCGTGCTCCTCGAGGCGGTCCAGGACCTCCCAGAGGTCCCCGCCCTCCTCGGTCCAGCCGCGGGCGGCGAGCACGGTGCCCCGCACGTCGAGGCCCACCGCGATGACGTCGCCGTGCTCGGCGATGACCTTCTGCGTCCACTCGGGGTTCTCGAGGGCCGCGGTGCCCAGGTTGATCCGCGCGGGGTCCAGGGACAGCGCCCGCTCCAGCGAGGCGTCGTCGCGGATGCCGCCGGACATCTCGACCTTCAGCTCCAGCTCGGCGGCCACGCGGCGGAGGACGTCGATGTTGTCGCCGCGGCCGAAGGCGGCGTCGAGGTCCACGAGATGGATCCACTCGGCGCCGGCCTCCTGCCACGCGAGGGCGGCCTCGAGCGGGTCGCCGTAGCCGGTCTCGGAGCCGGCCTCGCCCTGGACCAGGCGCACGGCCTGGCCGTCCGCGACGTCGACGGCGGGCAGCAGCTGGAGGCGGGGGGTCTCGCTCAGGGACATGGGTTCTCTTCTCTCGGTGCTCGGGTGCGGGTGTGCGGACGTTCGGGGTGGGCCCGGGGCTCAGCGGCCCTGGAACCAGGCGTACCAGCCGTAGCCGACGAGGGCCGCCGCGACGGCGGCCAGGAGGACGACCGTCCACAGCGGCTTGCGCTGCTGGTGGAACGAGATGGCGCCGCCGGCGACGAACGCCCCGAGCACCATGACGACGACGGCCGCGCTCACGCGGCGCCGTCCTGGCTCTCCAGGGTCGGCCGGCCGGCCAGGGTGTCCCCGCCGAGGGGGTCGCCGGCCTTGAGGTGGTCGAGGCGTCCCGTGCGAGGCAGGGTGCCGAGCCAGTTGCGCAGCAGCTGGATGCCCGCCTCGGAGGACTTCTCGGGGTGGAACTGCGTGGCGCACAGGGCCCCGTTCTCCACAGCGGCGATGAAGCGCCCGCCGTGGTCGGACCAGGTGACCTGCGGCGGCCGCATCTTCTGGATGCTCTGCGGGAAGTCCCACTCCTGCACCCCGTAGGAGTGCACGAAGTAGAAGCGCTGGTCCTCGATGCCCCGGAACAGGACGCTGCCCTCGGGCGGGTCGACCGTGTTCCAGCCCATGTGCGGGACGACGTCGGCCTTCAGCCGTTCGACGACGCCGGGCCACTCGCCCATGCCCTCGGTCTCCTGGCCGTGCTCCACCCCGGAGTCGAAGAGGACCTGCAGGCCCACGCAGATGCCCAGCACGGGCCGTCCGCCGGCGAGGCGGCGGCCGATCAGGCGCAGCGCGTCCACGGAGCGCAGGCCGTCCATGACGGCGGCGAACGCGCCGACGCCGGGGACCACGAGGCCGTCGGCGTCGAGCACCGCCTCGGGGTCGGCGCTGAGCACCACGTCCGCGCCGGCGGCCTCGAGGGCGCGCACGGCCGAGCGCACGTTGCCGGCGCCGTAGTCGAGGACCGTGACGGTGGGCCGGGCGGCGCCGTCGGTCGCGGCGGTGCCGTCGGCGCTCACAGGGCCCCCTTCGTGGACGGGATGCCGCGGACCCGGGGATCGGGCTCCACGGCCTGGCGCAGCGCGCGGGCCAGGGCCTTGAACTGGGCCTCGGCGATGTGGTGCGGGTCCCGGCCGGCCAGCAGCGTGACGTGCAGGCAGATCCCGGCGTGGTGGGCCAGGGACTCGAAGACGTGCTGGACCATGGAGCCGGTGAAGTGCCCGCCGATGAGGTGGTACTGCTGGCCCTCCGGCTCGCCGGTGTGCACCGCGTAGGGCCGGCCGGAGATGTCGACCACGGCGTTGGCCAGGGCCTCGTCCAGCGGGACGGTGGCCTCGCCGAACCGGCGGATCCCGGCCTTCTCGCCCAGCGCCTGGCGCAGGGCGTCCCCGAGGACGATCGCGGTGTCCTCGACGGTGTGGTGGACGTCGATGTGGGTGTCCCCGGTCGCCCGGATCCGCATGTCGATCAGGGAGTGCTTCGACAGCGCGGTGAGCATGTGGTCGTAGAAGGGCACCGAGGTGTCGATGTCGTTCTCGCCGGTGCCGTCGAGGTCGATCTCGACGGACACCGTGGACTCGCTCGTGCGCCGCTCCAGGGCGGCGCGGCGGGGCGCACGGGTGCCGGTGGTGGTCTGGTCGCTCATTCGGTGGGAACTCCTCGCGGGCGCGGCACGGCCGTCGGTGGGCCGCGGATGGTCCGGGCCGGGACGCACGGCGGCGCCCCGGGCCCGGTGGTGGTGGTCTGCCTCCATGCTATCCGGGTCGGGAGGACCCGGCCCCGGGGCCCCTCAGCCGGCGGAGACGATCCGCTCCATGCTGGTCAGGAACGCGGTGGTCTCCTCCTCGGTGCCGGCGGTGACGCGCAGGTGGCCGGGGATCCCGACGTCCCGCACGAGCACCCCGTCCTCGAGCAGCTCCCCCCACACGGCCCGGGAGTCCTCCATGCCGCCGAAGAACACGAAGTTGGAGTCCGACTCGGCCGGCTCCAGCCCGATCCGCTTGAGCTCGTCGACGATCCGGTCGCGCTGGACCTTGATGTCCTCCACGTTGGCCAGCAGCGACTCCGAGTGGCGCAGGGCCGCCAGGGCCGTGGCCTGGGTGACGGCGGAGAGGTGGTACGGCAGCCGGACCAGGCGCACGGCGTCGGCGACCTCCGGCGCCGCCGCGAAGTAGCCGAGGCGGGCGCCGGCGAGCGCGAACGCCTTGCTCATGGTGCGGGAGACGATCAGCCGGGGCCGGCCCTCGAGCAGCGTGAGCGCGGTGGGGGTGCCGCCGTGGGAGAACTCCGCGTACGCCTCGTCGACCACCACGACGGTGCGGAACTCCTCCCCCGCCTCGTACACGGCGGTGACCACGTCCGAGCCCAGCGCGGTGCCGGTCGGGTTGTTGGGCGAGCAGAGGAAGACCACGTCGGGGCGGTGCCGGCGCACCTGCTCGGCCGCGGACTCCGCGGACAGGCCGAAGTCCGCCGCCCGCTCCCCGGCGACGAAGCCGGTGTGCGTGCCGGAGGCCAGCAGCGGGTACATCGAGTAGGTGGGGACGAAGCTGAGCAGGGTGCGGCCCGGGCCGCCGAAGGCCTGCAGGATCTGCTGCAGGATCTCGTTGGACCCGTTGGCCGCCCACAGGTTCCCGGGCCCGAGCCCGTGGCCGAGGTACGCGGCGAGCTCCTCGCGCAGGGCGGTGAACTCGCGGTCCGGGTACCGGTTGAGGGTCCAGGCCGCCTCGGTGACCTCCCGGACGATCGCCGCGTGCACGTCCGCCGGGACCGGATGGGTGTTCTCGTTGGTGTTGAGCGCCACGGCGACGTCGAGCTGCGGGGCGCCGTACGGCGTCTTGCCGCGCAGGTCGTCGCGGAGCGGGAGGGCGTTGAGTCGGTCCAGGTTCTGCGTCACCCGGACAGTTTAGTGCTCCGCCCGGGGCGTACAGATCGGGGCGTACAGATCGGGGTGTACAGAGCGGGGCGTGCTGATCGGGCGGGCGGCTCAGGTGGCCGGGACCTCGAGGAGCTGGCCGGCCACGAGCACGGAGCTGTCCAGGTCGTTGAGCTCCACGATTTCGTCCATGACTTCCCGCGGGTCCCGGTCCGGATCGGCCGCCACGGCGAGCTCCCAAAGGCTCTGCCCGGGGAACACGGTGGTCTGCTCGGTCCCGGAGCCCGGGACGGGTGCGCTCGTGGCCGTGGCCGTCGAGGGGACGAGGAAGATCACGGCGAGCACCACCAGGGCGGCGGAGCCGGCCAGGACGGGCAGCCCCAGGAACACCAGGCGGCCGCGGCGGGTCAGGGTCAGCGGGGTGCGGGACGCGGAGCGGGCGGGACGGGCCCGCCGGAGCGCACGGCCGAGCCCCCGGGCGGATCCTGCGGACTCGCGGCGGCGGGCGACGACGGCGGTGAGGGTGGCACTGGCACTCATGACATGAACTCCTTGACGTTCCCGCACGGAGCGGGCGATCTCGAACACCGGTCCGGTCGACGACCCTCGCGGGCCTCCATTCGATCGAACATACTTTCGAATACCGATGACCCATGTCTAGCACGTGTCTGCGAATGCTGTCGACAGCGGGTCGTACATATGTTTGAACACACACGGCGTGTCGCCTAGGCTGAGGACAGGTCCGGGCCCCCGGCCGGCGCGCGCTGCGGATCCCCTGCGCCTGCCGACCGGGACCCATCGAACCACCCGGGTCCGACATCGGAACCGGGACCGCGCAGACCGGCTGCGGCACCTGCAGCCGGACGGGAAAGGACGACGCTCCCATGGCCCAGCCCCCCACCCCCGAGGAGCCCCGCGCCCAGGGCGCCCGCCCCGGGGCACGCTCGCGCAGCCGCGGGCTCACCGTGCGCCAGCGCACCATCCTCGAGGCCATCCAGCGCTCCATCGCCGAGCACGGCTATCCGCCGTCCATGCGGGAGATCGGGGACCTCGTGGGCCTGGCCTCGCTCTCCAGCGTCACCCACCAGCTCGCCCAGCTCGAGAAGCTGGGCTATCTGCGCCGCGACCCCAAGCGCCCGCGGGCCATGGAGGTGCTCACTCCCCTGCAGCTGCGCGGGACCGACGGGGCGGAGTCCGCCGAGCCGTCGCAGGAGGCCCCGGCGCCACCGGCGGGCCGGACCGCTCGTCCCGCCGCCCAGAACGCCGTGGCCGAGCTGTCCACCTCGGCGGACGTGACGATGGTCCCCCTGGTGGGCCACATCGCCGCCGGCGGGCCGATCACGGCCGAGCAGTCCGTGGAGGACGTCCTCGCGCTGCCCCGCCAGCTGGTCGGGCACGGCGAGCTGTTCATGCTGCGCGTCAAGGGCGACTCGATGATCGACGCCGCGATCTGCGACGGCGACTGGGTGGTGGTGCGCCGGCAGAGCGCCGCCGACAACGGTGACATCGTGGCCGCCCTGCTCGACGACGAGGCCACGGTCAAGACCTTCCGCCAGCGGGACGGCCACACCTGGCTGCTGCCGCAGAACACGCGCTACGAGCCGATCCTCGGCGACCACGCCACCGTGATGGGCAAGGTCGTCTCGGTGCTGCGCAGCCTCTGAGCCGCCGCACGCCCCGGCACCCGGGCCCTCCGCCGCCGGTGGGGGGGCCCGTTGCCGTCCGGGCCGGCCGCCGTCCGGACACCTCCTGCTGTCCGCACCCCGTGCGGGCCCGGCGCGGTCCGGGGAGACCCCGGGCGTCCGCCGGACGTGCTCAGCCCACGGAGAGCCGCTGCAGGGCGCCGAGCACCACCTGGCGGTCCGTGGTGGTCCACAGCGGCGGCAGGGACCCGCGGAGGAAGCCGCCGTAGCGGGCGGTCGCGATCCGGGAGTCCAGGATCGCCACGACGCCCCGGTCCCCGCCCGCGCGGATGAGCCGCCCGGCCCCCTGGGCGAGCCGCACGGCCGCGTGCGTCGCGGACACGGACATGAACCCGTTGCCGCCGGCCCGTTCCGCGGCGCGGCTGCGGGCGCTCGCCAGCGGGTCGTCCGGGCGCGGGAAGGGGATCCGGTCGATCATCACGAGCCGGCACGAGGCCCCCGGGACGTCGACGCCCTGCCACAGGCTCATCGTGCCGAACAGGCTCGTGGCCGGGTCGTCGGTGAACTCCTGGACGAGTCCCGCGAGCGAGGACTCCCCCTGGCACAGGATCGGCAGGTCGGTGCGCCCGCGGAGCGCCTCGGCCGCCTCCTCCGCCGCCCGGCGGGAGGAGAAGAGCCCGAGGGCCCCGCCCCTGGAGGCCTCCAGCAGGGCCAGCATCTCGTCCAGCTGGGCCTCCGTGAGCCGGCGGCCGGGCTTCTCCAGGTGCTTGGCGAGGTAGAGGATGCCCTGCTTCGGGTAGTCGAACGGGCTGCCGACGTCCACGCCCTCCCAGCGCGGGGCGCCCTCGCCCCGCAGGCCGAGGGCGCCGGCGGCGGAGTCGAAGGACGAGCCGACGGACAGGGTGGCGGAGGTGAGGACCACGGTGCGCCCGTCGAAGAGCCCCTCCCGCAGGGTGCCGGCCACGCTGAGCGGGGCCACGTGCAGGGTCGCCGGGTCGGTGTCCTCCGCGGGCACGTAGCCGCGGCCCGGCTCCCAGCCGCCCTGGCGCGAGATCCACAGCACCTCGCGGTGCTCCTCGGCGGCGAGGATCCGCTCGGCCAGGTCGAGGACGTCGCTCACCCGGGAGCGGGCCATCTGCCGGCCGGCGTCCCCGTCCTTCTCCCCGGGACCGGCCTTGGACTCGGTCATCACGGTGCGGGCGGCGTCCCGGATCTGGGCCACGGCCGCCGCCTGGGCGTCCCCGAGGCCGCGGTGCAGCAGCTCGGCGGGAGCGCCCATCAGGGCGGCCTCGAGGTTGGCGGCCCCGGCGGTGAGCGAGTCGGGGCTCGCGGAGGTGTGCTTGCGCGCGGACGCGGCGGCCGAGCGGACCATCGCCGCGGAGAGCTGTCCGGTGACGGCGCCCGTCACCCGGTCCTGGAGCTCGTGGGCCTCGTCGATGACCACGACGTCGTGCTCGGGCAGCACCGTGATGCCCTCGAACGCGTTGATCGCGAGCAGGGCGTGGTTGGTGATGACGATGTCGGCCTCACCGGCCCGCTGCTTGGCGAGCTCCGCGAAGCAGTCCTCGACCAGGGGACAGCTGCGGCCCAGGCACTCCTTGGCCGTGACCGACACCTGGCGCCAGGCGCGGTCGCTGACCCCGGGGAGCACCTCGTCCCGGTCGCCGGTCCCGGTCTCGCGGGCCCACTCGCGCAGGCGCTGGACCTCCTGCCCCAGCCGCCCGGGGTTCTCGGCGGCCTCGGGCTGCGGCGGGCCGGGGTGCGGGGCGGCGTCGGGCAGCGCGAAGAGCGCGCCGGGCTCGTCGTCGGACGGGTAGCCGCCCTCGATCTTGTGCAGGCACGCGTAGTTGCTACGGCCCTTGAGCAGGGCCACGTCCACGTCCCGCTCGAGCTCGCCCTCGAGGGCGGCCAGCAGGCGCGGCACGTCCCGGCCGACGATCTGCGACTGCAGCGCGAGCGTCGCGGTGGCCACGACCACCGGCTTGTCCGCGCGCTGGGCGTGCTCCACGAGCGGGGCCAGGTACGCGAGGGACTTGCCGGTGCCGGTCCCCGCCTGGACCAGCAGGTGCCGGCCCCGGTCCAGGGCCTCGGCCACCTTGGCGGTCATCAGCCGCTGCCCGTCCCGGACCTGCCCGCCCATCGCGGTCACGGCGGTGTCCAGCAGGGCCAGGGAGTCCTTGGCCCCGGGCAGGGTCTCCGGGCGCACGCCCGAGACGTCGTGCCCGGACTCGTCCACGAATGCGGCGGCCACGCGCTCAGGCGCTCTCGGCGCCGAAGCCGGGAGCGCGCTCGGGGGCGAACTCCGCGAGCTCGGCCGCGAGGTCCTCGCGGACCTTCACGAGCAGGTGGGTGCCCTCGGGCAGGTGCTCGGTGCGCAGGATCTCCGCGTCCCAGTCGTGCAGCCGGCTGACCACGTCCCCGCGCTGGTAGGGGACGAGCAGGTCCAGCACCGTCTCGGGCCGCGGGATGGACTCGCTGATCCGCTGCCGCAGCTCCTCGATGCCCTCCCCGGTGCGGGCCGAGACCACCACCACGTTGCGCTCGCGCTGCTTGATCCGCTCGACCACGAACGGGTCGGCGGCGTCCACCTTGTTCAGGGCGATGATCTCGGGGATGTTCTGCGCGTCGATGTCCGTGAAGACCTGGCGCACCGCGCGGATCTGGCCCTCCGGGTCCGGGTGGGAGGCGTCCACCACGTGCAGGATGAGGTCGGAGTCGGCGACCTCCTCCAAGGTGGAGCGGAACGCCTCGACGAGCTGCGTGGGCAACGACCGGACGAAGCCGACCGTGTCCGAGAGCGTGTAGCCGATGCCGTCCGGTGTCTGCGCGCGGCGGACCGTGGGGTCCAGGGTGGCGAACAGGGCGTTCTCCACGAGCACGCCCGCGTCCGTGAGCCGGTTCAGCAGCGAGGACTTGCCCGCGTTGGTGTAGCCGGCGATCGCCACCGAGGGCACGGAGTGGCGGCGGCGGTTGAGCCGCTTGGTCTCGCGCGCCGGCTTCATCGCGGCGATCTCACGCCGCAGCTTGGCCATGCGGGTGCGGATGCGCCGGCGGTCCAGCTCGATCTTGGTCTCACCGGGGCCGCGGGAGCCGATGCCCTCACCGGCGGCGGCGCGACCGCCGGCCTGGCGGGACAGGGACTCGCCCCAGCCGCGCAGGCGCGGGAGCAGGTACTCGAGCTGGGCGAGCTCGACCTGGGCCTTGCCCTCCTTGGACTTGGCGTGCTGGGCGAAGATGTCGAGGATCAGACCCGTGCGGTCGATGACCTTGACCTTCACGACGTCCTCCAGCCCGCGCCGCTGGGAGGGGGCGAGCTCGGAGTCGACGACGACGGTGTCCGCGCCGGTCGCGGCGACGATGTCCCGCAGCTCCTTGGCCTTGCCCGAGCCCAGGTACGTGGCCGGGTCCGGCTTGAGCCGGCGCTGGACGATGCCGTCCAGCACCTCGGAGCCCGCGGTCTCGGCGAGCGCGGCCAGTTCGCGCAGGGAGTTCTCGGCCTCCGCGAGCGTGCCCTCCGTCCACAGCCCGGCCAGCACCACGCGCTCCAGGCGCAGCTGGCGGTACTCGAGCTCGGTGACGTCCTCGAGCTCGGTGGACAGGCCCGCGACGCGGCGCAGCGCGCGGCGCTCCTCGAGGTCCTGCTGGTCGCCGTCGTGGACGGTGTGCCCGTCCTCGGCGTCGGCCAGCTCCCGGGCCCGGCCGGAGAACCGGCCCGGCGCGGTGGAGTCGTCCTCGGGGGCGGTGTCCTGCCCGGCGGCCTGCTCCCGGGCCCGGGCCCGGGACAGCACGCGCTCGACGACGTCCTCCAGATCCTGCCGGCTCAGGCCGTTCTCGGGCTCCGCGGCGTCGCGGGGCTCGGCAGGGGTTTCACGGGGGTGGGTCATGGTTCCTTTCGGACGGGATGCTGATCAGTACATTCTAGTGGCGGAGCCGGACATCCCGGCGTCGGAGCCGGGCGTCCCGGCGGGGTCCGCGCCGGTTCCCGGTGCGTGCGGGGCGGGCGCTGTCGGTAGCATGGGGCGCTATGGCACCGCCTCCCGACTCCCCCGATCCCGTGGCCGGCCCGGCGACCCCCAACCCGGGGACCGAGCACTACTTCTCCGAGGACCCCTCGGTCCCCGAGGTGCGGCGGTCCGTGGCCGTGCGGCTGCGGGGGCGGGAGGTCTCGCTGCAGACCTCCAACGGGGTGTTCAGTCCGCGGGGTCTCGACAAGGGAACGTCCGTGCTGCTGGAAAATGTTCCCGACCCCGCCGGGGCGGAGCTCCTGGACATCGGTTGCGGGTGGGGCCCGATCGCGCTGAGCCTGGCCGGGGCCGCCCCGGGGGCCCGGGTCACGGCCGTGGACGTCAACGAGCGCTCGCTCGGGCTCACCCGGGACAACGCGGCGGCCCTGGGCCTGACCGGCGTGGAGGCGCTGCTGCCGGAGCAGGTGCCCGCGGAGCGGCGCTTCGACACCATCTGGTCCAATCCGCCCATCCGGATCGGCAAGCAGCAGCTGCACGAGCTGCTCCTCCAGTGGCTGCCGCGGCTGGCCGAGGGCGGCACGGCGTGGCTGGTGGTGCAGAAGAACCTCGGGGCGGACTCGCTGCAGAAGTGGCTCGGCACCGCGCTGGGCGCCGCCTTCCGGGTCTCCCGGCACACGACCGACAAGGGGTTCCGGGTCCTGCTCGTCGAACGGCGGGACTGAGCGACCGGCACCGGGCCGCCCCCACAAACCTCGGGCCTCAGGCCTCAGGCCTCGGGCCTCAGGCCTCAGGCCTCAGGCCTCAGGCCTCAGGCCTCAGACGAAGGTGCCGTCGGCCACCAGCACGGCCGGTCCGGCCAGCACCACGTGCTCGGCGCCGTCGGGCGCCGGGACGAACGTCACGGAGACGATCCCGCCGGGCACCTGCACGAGCCACTGGTCGGGGGCCGTGGCGCCGACCCAGAAGCGGGTCGCGGCCGCCGCGGCGCACGCGCCCGTCCCGCAGGACTGGGTCTCGCCCACGCCGCGCTCGTGCACGCGCATCCGCACCCGGCCCACGCCGTCGTCGTCGCCGTCGGCGGGGACCACGAACTCGACGTTGGTCCCGTCCACGGGCTCCGGGCGCACGACGGGGGCGGTGTGCAGCCCGAGCTGGTCCAGCTTCTCCCCCTCCGCGAGCGCCACGACGGTGTGCGGGTTGCCCATGCCGATCGACAGCGCGGGGCGGGGCACCTTCAGCCCCTCGGCGGTCACGACGGCGTCCGAGCCGCGGGACCGGGCCGCGTCCCCGTCGAGGAAGGTCCACGGCCCCATGTCCACGGCGTAGCCGGAGTCGGTGCGGGCCACGGTCTTCACCCCGGCGCGGGTGCCGATGCGCAGCACGTCCCCCTCGGGGACCGCGGCAAGGCCCCGCTGGAGCAGGTAGTGGACGAAGACCCGGACCCCGTTGCCGCACATCTCGGCGACGGAGCCGTCGTTGTTGCGGTAGTCCATGAACCACTCGGCGTCCGGCGCGGCCTCGAGGACGGCCCGCCCCTCGGGGATCGCCTCGGAGCGCACGGCGCGGATCAGCCCGTCCCCCCCGATGCCGCGGTGGCGGTCGCACACCAGGGTCACCAGCTCGGCGTCCAGGGCCAGCTCCGCGTGCGGGTCGGTCAGCAGCACGAAGTCGTTGCCCGTGCCGTGGCCCTTGGCGAAGGCGCGGCCCCGGAGCTCCCCCCAGGGGCCGGCGTCGGCGCCGGGGGCGGTGTCCGGGGCGGGGCGGGTGTCCTCGTGCTGGGCGGTGGGGCTCTGGGCGGAAGTCACCCGGCCATGATACGCGGACCCGGCCGCCGGTCCGCGGTCCGGCCCGCGGTTCAGCCCCCGGCCGCGACCCGTTCGACGACGTCCACGGCGCGCCCCGCGAGGCCGGGCGCGGACGGGTCCAGCCAGTGCACCCGGGGGTCCGCACGGAACCAGGTCCGCTGGCGGCGGGCGAAGCGGCGGGTGGCCACCACGGTGGCCTCGACCGCCTCCGCCACGGTGGCGCGGCCGTCCACCACGTCCAGGAACTGGCCGTAGCCCAGGGCCCGGGAGGCCGTGCGCCCCTCGCGCAGCCCGCGGGCCGCCAGGGCGCGCACCTCGGTCTCCAGGCCGGCCTCGACCATGGCCCCGACCCGGCGGGCGAGCCGGTCGTGCAGCGCGGCACGCTCGAGGTCCAGACCGATCTGCACCGTGGGCTCCACGTGCTCGCGGCGGGGCATGAAGGACGTGAACGGGCGGCCCGTGAGCTCCCACACCTCCAGGGCGCGCACCAGCCGCCGCTCGTCCTGCAGCCGGGCGGCGGACGCCGGATCCACCTGGCGCAGCCGCTCCCGCAGGGCACCGGGGCCCCGCGCCGCGAGCTCGTCCTCGATCCGGGCCCGCACCGCGGGATCGGTGCCGGGCAGCTCGAGCACGTCCAGGGCCGCGCGCACGTAGAGCCCCGAGCCGCCCACCAGGACGGGGACCCGGCCGCGGGCGCGGATCTGCGCGAATCGGGTCCGGGCGGCGCCCTGGAAGTCCGCGACCGAGGCCTCCTCCGTGACGTCGAGGACGTCGAGGAGGTGGTGGGGCACCCCGCGCCGCTCCTCCGCGGTCGCCTTGGCGGTGCCGATGTCCATCCCGCGGTAGAACTGCATGGAGTCGGCGTTGACGACCTCCCCGCCCAGCCGCAGGGCGAGCTCGACGCCCAGGGCGGTCTTGCCGGTGCCCGTGGGCCCGACGACGGCGAGAACCGGCAGCTCCGAGCGGGTCACCGGACGGGGAGGCCCGGCATGCCCAGGCTCACGGGCCCGGGACCGGCGGCGCCCGGGGCGGCGGGGACCCCGCAGGACTCGGCCTGGCGGCGGTCCCAGGCGTCCCCGGCCCGCGAGCGCCGCAGCGCGTAGTCCTGCGGGGACCGGGGGTCGGCGACGAGGTGGTAGGCGGCGGCGCCAGTGACGCCGACCGTCACGAAGTCGCCGGGCCGCGGGACCTCGGCGCCCTCCGGGACGGAGAAGTGGACGAGCCGCTGGTCCCGCGCGCGGCCCGAGAGCCGGTGGGTCTGCTCGGACTTCTTGCCGGCCTCCGCGGTGACGAGCAGCTCGACCTGCCGGCCGACCACCGCCCGGTTCTCCTCCGCCGCGATCCGGTCCTGCAGCGCCACCAGCCGCTCGAAGCGCTCCTGCACCACGGCCTTCGGCACCTGGTCCGCCATCTCCCCCGCGGGGGTGCCGGGCCGGACGGAGTACTGGAACGTGTACGCCGAGGAGAAGCGGGAGGCCGCCACGACGTCGAGGGTGGCCTGGAAGTCCTCCTCGGTCTCCCCCGGGAAGCCCACGATGATGTCCGTGGTGATCGCGGCCTCCGGGATGCGCTCGCGGACCGTGTCCAGGATCCCGAGGAACCGCTTCGAGCGGTAGGAGCGGCGCATCTCCTTGAGGATCCGGTCGGAGCCGGACTGCAGGGGCATGTGCAGCTGCGGCATGACGTTGGGGGTCTCCGCCATGGCGTCGATGACGTCGTCGGTGAACGCGGCCGGGTGCGGGCTGGTGAAGCGCACGCGCTCCAGGCCCTCGATCTGCCCGCACGCCCGCAGCAGCTTGGCGAACGCCCCGCGGTCCCCGAACTCCACGCCGTAGGAGTTCACGTTCTGCCCCAGGAGCGTGACCTCGACCGCCCCGTCGTCCACGAGGGCCTGCACCTCGGCGAGGACCTCCCCGGGCCGCCGGTCCTTCTCCTTGCCGCGCAGGGACGGGACGATGCAGAACGTGCAGGTGTTGTTGCAGCCCACGGAGATCGAGACCCACCCCGAGTAGGCGCTGTCCCGCTTGGTGGGCAGCGTCGAGGGGAACACCTCGAGGGCGTCGAGGATCTCCAGCTGCGCCTCGGCATTGTGCCGCGAGCGCTCCAGCAGGGCGGGCAGGGAGCCGATGTTGTGGGTGCCGAAGACGACGTCCACCCACGGCGCCCGCTCGAGGATGGTGTCCTGGTCCTTCTGCGCGAGGCAGCCGCCGACGGCGATCTGCAGGTCCTTGTTGCGCTTCTTGGCGGGCACGAGCTGGCCGAGGTTGCCGTAGAGCTTGTTGTCGGCGTTCTCGCGCACGGCGCACGTGTTGAACACCACGAGGTCCGGCTCGCCGCCGGCGGCGGGGACGTAGCCGGCGGCCTCGAGCAGGCCCGTGATCCGCTCGGAGTCGTGGACGTTCATCTGGCACCCGAACGTGCGCACCTCGTAGGAGCGCGGGGCGGGCGCGCCGGAGGACGCGGTCGGGTCCGGGGAAAGGGCTGCGGGGGTCGACATCACCGGACAATTGTACGGGGCGGTCCCGGTCACGGGGTCTCCGGGTGTTCCTCGCCCATCTCGTCGTCCCGGACCGCGGCACCGGAGCGCGCCTCGAGCTCCTCCTTCACCACGGCGAAGGCCAGCCCGGGCGGGTAGCCCTTGCGCCCGAGCATCCCGACCAGCCGCCGCACGGCCTTGTCCCGCTCGGCGCGGTCGGTGAGCTCGGCCCCGGCGGGGAGCTTGCGGCGCACCAGCTCGGCGGCGTCCGCCCGCTCGTCCTCGTCGGTGCGCTGCTCGAGCGCCGACTCGGCGATCTCCCCCGTGACGCCGCGGGTGGCCAGCTCCCGCCGGATCGCGGACCGGGAGAGCTTGCGGGAGCCGGCCCGGGAGCGGACGTAGAGCTCCGCGAACTGGGCGTCGTCGACGAGGTCGACCTCCTCGAACCGGTCCAGCACCTCCCGGGCAACGTCCTCGGGGACGTTGCGGTCGGCGAGCTTGTCCTCGAGCTGCTTGCGGCTCTTCGCCGAGGCGGTGAGCTGGCGCAGGACGATCGCCCGGGCCACCTCCCGGGCGTCCGGCTCGGGGTCCTGGGCCGGGGACGACGACGCCGCCGGGCCCTCCGGCCCGCGGTGGCGGGCGGAGGACCGGCGGCGCCGGCGGTCGTACGGGCTCTCGGTCACGGACCCGCTCAGAAGGCCGGGCCGGCGACCTCGGTGGGCAGCCCGGTCACGGGCTGCTCCTCCGCGGTCTCCTCGGCGGTCTCCGGCTCCTCGACGACCCCGAGCTTCACCAGGATCCGGCGCTCGATCTCCTCGGCCAGCTCCGGGTTGTCCTTGAGGAACCGGCGCGAGTTCTCCTTGCCCTGCCCCAGCTGGTCGCCCTCGTAGGTGAACCACGCCCCGGACTTCTTGACGATGCCGTGCTCCACGCCCATGTCGATGAGCCCGCCCTCGGTGGAGATGCCCTCCCCGTAGAGGATGTCGAACTCGGCCTGCTTGAAGGGCGGCGCCATCTTGTTCTTGACGATCTTGGCGCGGGTCCGGTTGCCCACCGGGTTGGCCCCGTCCTTGAGGGTCTCGATGCGGCGCACGTCCACGCGGACCGAGGCGTAGAACTTCAGCGCCTTGCCACCGGTGGTGGTCTCGGGGCTGCCGAAGAACACCCCGATCTTCTCGCGCAGCTGGTTGATGAAGATCGCGGTGGTGTTCGAGTGGGAGAGCCGGCCGGTGATCTTGCGCAGCGCCTGGCTCATCAGGCGGGCCTGCAGGCCCACGTGGCTGTCGCCCATCTCGCCCTCGATCTCGGCCTTGGGCACCAGGGCCGCCACCGAGTCGATGACGATGATGTCGATGGATCCGGAGCCGACGAGCATGTCCATGATCTCCAGGGCCTGCTCACCGGTGTCCGGCTGCGAGACCAGCAGGCTGTCGGTGTCCACGCCGAGCTTCTCGGCGTAGGAGGGGTCGAGGGCGTGCTCGGCGTCGATGAAGGCGGCGATCCCGCCGGCCTTCTGGACGTTGGCGACCGCGTGCAGGGCCACGGTCGTCTTGCCGGAGGACTCCGGGCCGTAGATCTCCACGACGCGCCCGCGCGGGAACCCGCCGATGCCCAGCGCGACGTCCATCGCGATGGACCCGGTGGGGATGGTCTCGATCTTGGTCGCCGGACGGTCGCCCAGGCGCATGACCGAGCCCTTGCCGTAGTTCTTGTCGATCTGCGCGAGAACGGTCTCGAGAGCCTTCTCGCGGTCGCTGCCGAACTGCTGGTCGGCGCTCTGCTTGTTGCTGCCCTTGGCTGCCATGGTCCACCTCGTGTTCGGGGGGTTCCGCCGGTGCGGCCGGAACCGTTGCTGCTGGTCTTTTCGTGTTCCACGGTATCGCCGTGGTCGGACACCGTAAGGCTTCGCGCGGGGCCTGGGGAGGAGCGGGAACCACTCTCCCGGGACGGACCGGGCTGTGCAGTCCGCGACCCGCTGCTTCGAATATACCTTCGAAGCGGTCGCGGGTCCACGGGCGCGCCGGGAGCCCGGCGGGTGTCAGTCCCGGGGCGGGCGGTCCACGCCCCACCAGCGGGACTCGGGGACGTCCTGGGCCCGGCAGAGGGCGAACCACACGGTCCGCGGGTCGACGCCGGCCTCGATGGCCTCGGCGGCCGTGCGGTGCTCGAGCTCCCCGAGCACCAGGTCCCGGGCCAGGACCCTGCTGTAGCCCGCGCCGAACTCGTCGGCCATGAGCTGCCAGAAGCTGCTCAGCCTCATCCGCGTCCTCCTTCGTCGTGCTGCCGGCCGGGGGTCGTGCCCGTCCATCCTGCCATCCGGGCGGCGGGGCCGGCACAGGCCGGAGGGCCCGGCGGTCCTGGGACCGACGAGCCCTCCGGGACGTCGTGGGCGGGCGGCGGGCCGCCCGGGCGGATCAGCGGGCGCCGGCCGCGGCGGCCTCGCCGCCGTTGACCCGGCCGAACTCCCGCGAGTACTGCTCGGTGAGGTCGCTGGGCACGGTGTCCGGGACCAGGAGGCCCTCGGCGTAGGCCAGCCGGTCCGCGACCTCGCGCAGCATCTGGGACATCGGGATGTCGAGCGCGGCGCAGATCGACGCGAGCAGCTCGGAGGAGGCCTCCTTCTGTCCGCGCTCCACCTCGCTGAGGTAGCCGAGGGAGACGCGGGCGCTGTGCGAGACCTCTCGGAGGGTGCGTCCCTGGCGCTGGCGGACGCTGCGCAGGACCTCACCGATCTCCTGGCGGAGTACACCCATCTTCATGTCCTTCGTCTCGGTGCTGTCGTCCTCGTCGAGGCCCACGTCCTTCCAACGGACGACGCCATTGACGGACACGGGTTGCTTGGTCATGTGAATCGCTCGTCTCCTCGTGTGTGCGGCAGCTTCACCGCCTGCTGCGGGCGGTGCCTCGGCGCCGGCCGGTCGACATCTTGACTTCGATCGGCTCAACTCGAGCCTGCGATCATTGCTAACCCCGCTGACGGTTCCATTCTTCCCCGCAGGAGGCGGTTTTTCACTGTGAGTTGGCTGGGAGCACCAGGGCCGCCGTGAGCCGCTCGAGGGCGGCGCGCACGGCGGCCGCCCGGATCTCCGCCCGGCCCCCCGCCGCGGCCAGCTCGTGGACGGTGGACCCGCCCGGTCCGGCGACGCCCACGTAGACCGTGCCCACCGGCTTGCCGTCGTGCGGCTCGGGGCCGGCGGCGCCCGTGGTGGAGACGGCCCAGTCCGTGCCGAGGCGGCGGCGGGCGCCCTCCGCCATGGCGACCGCGACCTCGGGGTCGACGGAGCCCCGCTCGGCGAGCAGCCGGGCCGGCACGCCGAGGACCTCGGTCTTGACCCGGTTGGAGTAGGAGACGACCGCGCCCTCGAAGCAGGCCGAGGCCCCGGGGACGTCGACGACGGCGGCGGCCAGCGCTCCCCCGGTGAGGGACTCCGCGGTCGCGACCGTCAGCGCCCGGCGGACGGCCTCCTCGACGAGCGCCCGGGCGGCCGGCTGCGGCTCCGTCACGCCGCGTTCCGCCCGGCCAGCGCCCGGCGGCGCAGCTGGACCGCCTTGACCACGTAGTCCACGCCGGTCACGACCGTGACCACGAGGGCCGCCCCCATCGCGATCCAGCCCAGCCACGGCCACCACGCGCCCACCAGGGGCACCAGCGGGAGCAGCAGGAGCAGGAGCGCCACGGTCTGCAGGACGGTCTTGAGCTTGCCGCCCTTCGAGGCGGCCATGACGCCGTAGCGGATGACGACGAAGCGCAGGAGCGTGATCCCCCACTCGCGGACGAGGATCACCACGGTCACCCACCACCACAGCTCGCCGAGCATCGAGAGCACCACGAACGCGGCGCCGGTCAGCAGCTTGTCGGCGATGGGGTCGGCGATCTTGCCGAAGCTGGTGATCAGCCCGCGGGCCCGGGCGATGTCGCCGTCGAGCTTGTCCGTGTACATGGCGACCGCGAAGACCGCCAGGGCGGCCCACCGCATGCCCAGGGAGTCCTCCCCCTGGGTGCCTCCCACCCACAGGAACCACACGAAGAAGGGCACCAGCACGATGCGCAGGGCGGTCAGCGCGTTCGGCAGGTTGAGGTTGGACGCCGGGTCCGCGGGGCTCATCTGGTGCTCGCTTCCTGGTGGGTGGGACGGGGTCGGCTCAGCGGCCGGTCAGCTGCCAGGCGTCCTCGGACTCCTCGGGGTCCTCGGCGCCGTCGCCGTGGTCGGTCGCGGTCCGGGCCAGCGAGGCCTCGACCGGGTCCTCGCCGTAGTCGACCGACCCGCCGGCGCCGGCCGGCGGCGCGGGCGGCTCCTCGCCCCGGAGCACGGCGAGGGTCGCGGCGAGGTCGTCGGGCTTGACGAGCACGTCCCGCGCCTTGGACCCCTCGGAGGGCCCGACGACGCCGCGGGACTCCAGCAGGTCCATGAGCCGGCCGGCCTTGGCGAAGCCGACGCGCAGCTTGCGCTGGAGCATGGAGGTGGACCCGAACTGCGTGGTCACCACGAGCTCGGTGGCCTGCAGGAGGACGTCGAGGTCGTCCCCGATGTCCTCGTCGATGGTCTTCTTGGGGGCCTCCTGCACCACGTCCTGGCGGTAGTGCGCCTTCATCTGGCCCTTGACGTGGTCGACGACCTCGTGGATCTCCGACTCGGTGACCCACGCGCCCTGCACGCGCATCGGCTTGGAGGCGCCCATGGGCAGGAACAGGGCGTCGCCCTGGCCGATGAGCTTCTCGGCGCCCGGCTGGTCCAGGACCACGCGGGAGTCGGTGACCGAGGACGTCGCGAACGCCATCCGGGAGGGCACGTTGGCCTTGATCAGACCGGTGACCACGTCCACGGAGGGCCGCTGGGTGGCGAGCACCAGGTGGATGCCGGCGGCACGGGCGAGCTGGGTGATCCGCACGATCGCGTCCTCGACGTCGCGCGGGGCGACCATCATCAGGTCCGCGAGCTCGTCGACGATCACGAGCAGGTACGGGTACGGCCGGATCACGCGCTTCGAGCCGGGCTCGGGCTGGACCTTGCCGTTGCGCACGGCCTTGTTGAAGTCGTCGACGTGCTTGTACCCGTAGTGCGAGAGGTCGTCGTAGCGGGCGTCCATCTCCCGCACGACCCACTGCAGCGCCTCGGCGGCCTTCTTGGGGTTCGTGATGATGGGGGTTATCAGGTGGGGCACGCCCTCGTAGGCGGTCAGCTCGACCCGCTTCGGGTCGACCATGACCATCCGCACCTCGTCCGGGGTGGCGCGCATCAGGAGCGAGACGATCATCGAGTTCACGAAGCTCGACTTGCCCGCGCCGGTGGCGCCGGCGACGAGCAGGTGCGGCATCTTCGCGAGGTTGGCCACCACGTAGCCGCCCTCGACGTCCTTGCCCACGCCCATGACCATGGGGTGCTCCGTCTTGCGGGCGTTGTGCGAGCGCAGGACGTCGCCCAGGGACACGGTCTCGCGGTCGGTGTTCGGGATCTCGATGCCGATCGCGGACCGGCCGGGGATCGGCGAGAGGATGCGCACGTCCGCGGAGGCCACGGCGTAGGCGATGTTCTTGGACAGCGCCGTGACGCGCTCGACCTTGGTGCCGGAGCCCAGCTCGATCTCGTACCGGGTGACGGTGGGCCCGCGGGAGAAGCCGGTGACCACGGCGTCCACGTTGAACTGCTCCAGCACGCTCGTCAGGGAGGCGACCACGGCGTCGTTGGCCTCGGAGCGCTCCTTGGGCGGCGGTCCCTGCACGAGCGCGCCGGCCGCGGGCAGGGAGTAGGCGATGTCGCCCTCGAGCTTGAGCTGCTCCGCGCGGGCGGGGATGGGCGACTCGGGGGTGTGGGTGCGGGCGGTGACGGACGTGGAGCCGGTGGGCTCGGCGGCCACGTCCTCCAGCGCCGGGGAGCCGGAGCCCGCGGCGGTGTCCGCGGCCGGCTCGAGGCCCTGCTCCCGGCGCAGCCGGCGGGCGGCGAGCTGCTCCTGGGTGGGCCGCTTCTGCCCCGGCCGGGGGACGTCGCCCCTCTGCTCCGCGGCGGCGGCCGGCTCGGCGGATCCCGCCGCCCCCGCCGTTCCCGCCGTTCCCGCCGCGGCGGCCCGCTGCCGGGCGGCGCGCGCGGAGTCGACGTCGAAGACGCGGGTGGGCGCCTGGCCGTCGGCGGCCTCCTCCGCGACGACGGCGCGCTCGAAGGCCTCGTCCCCGCGGTAGCCGTCGAGGGCGCGGCGCTCGGCCTCGGCCGCCTTGCGCTCGCGGCGCTTCTCGCGGCGGGTCTTGGCCGCCTCGGCGCGCGCGGCGTGCTCGTCCAGGTAGGAGCGGTCGTGCCGGGCGGCGGACACGTCGGTCGCGGAGACGGGCCCGTCCTGGCCCATGAGCCGCCAGTAGCCCTGCCGCAGTCGCGGCAGGATGAGGTTGACGGGCGTCGCGGTGACCACGAGCACGGACAGGAACAGGGCCGCGACGAAGATCGCGCCGGCGCCGACCGGGGTGATGAGGGCGCTCAGCGGGTCGGCGGCGAGGAATCCCACGTAGCCGCCGGCGCTCCGGAGCGCCTCCTGGCCCTGGCTCGGGGACGGCTGCCCCAGGAGCACGTGCGCGAGGCCGGAGCCGGCGACGACGGCGGCGCCCAGCCCGATCGCGATGCGGTTGTTGGCCGAGGTGTCCTCGGGGTGGCGGAAGCGGCGCAGGGCGAAGCCCACGAGGGGCAGCGGCAGCACCAGGGACGTCCAGCCGAAGGTCCCCGCGAGGACCTCGTGCACCGCCACGGCGGGGACCGCCAGCCACGGCGCGGACGCGCCGGGCAGGTTCCACCACTCGACGGCCGCGGCGAGCAGGCCCAGCAGCAGCAGGAAGAGGGCGCCGCCGTCGCGCAGCGACTCCGCGGGCACGTCCGTGCGCAGGGTGCCCATGCGGCGCACGGCGCCGCCGACCACGTGGGCGAGGGCCGTCCAGACGCCTCCGACGGCGCGGGCGCACCAGGCCAGGGCGGCGCCCGTGCCGTGCAGCACCCGCGGGGAGCTCGCGGCGGGCGCCGCGGAGCCCCGTCCGGCGGTCGACGGACGGCGGGTGGAGGTGGACCGGCTGGATCCCGACGACCGCGCAGAAGACGTGCTGTTCTTGCCACGCGACGTCGAGGCGCCCTTGCGGGCGGGGGAAGTACGAGTCGCCATGCTCCCAGGGTAGACCACGGCCTCCCCCCGTCAGCGGTGCCGCACGGGGGGAGGGACCGGGGGCTCAGGCCTCGATGACGACCGGGACGATCATGGGCTTGCGGCGCAGCCTGCGGCTGACCCAGGAGCCGATGGTGCGGCGCACCACCTGCTGGAGCTGCTGGGTGGTGTGGTTCTTGCCCGAGTGGTTGATGGCGTCCTCGAGCGCGGCGGTGATCCTCGGCTTGATCTCGTCGAACACGCTGTCGTCCTCGGCCACGCCGCGGGCGTGCACGTCCGGGCCGGTGACGACCTTGCCGGTGTCCCGGTTGACCACGGTGATGACGGAGATGAAGCCCTCCTCGGCCAGCACGAGCCGGTCCTTGAGGTCGGCGTCGGTGATGGTGCCCACGGAGGAGCCGTCCACGTAGACGTAGCCGCACTCGACCTGGCCGGTGATCCGCGCCTCGCCGTCGGCCATGTCCACCACGGTGCCGCCCTCGGCCAGGAGCACGTGGTCGGTGGGCACGCCGGTCTCCTCGGCGAGCTTGCCGTTGGCGATGAGGTGGCGGACCTCGCCGTGCACCGGCATGACGTAGCCGGGCTCCACGATGTTGTAGCAGTACAGCAGCTCGCCCGCGGCGGCGTGCCCGGAGACGTGCACCCTGGCGGTGCCCTTGTGGACCACGGTGGCGCCCAGCCGCATGAGCCCGTTGATGATCCGGAAGACCGAGTTCTCGTTGCCGGGGATGAGCGAGGACGCGAGGATCACGGTGTCGCCCTCGGTGAGCTGGACCTTGTGGTCGCCGTTGGCCATCCGGGACAGCGCGGCCATCGGCTCCCCCTGCGACCCGGTGCACATGATGACCAGCTCCGAGTCCGCGTGCTCGTCGATCCGCTTCTGGTCGATCAGGGTGTTCGGCGGGACCTCCAGGTAGCCCAGCTTCTCGGCGATGGTCATGTTGCGCACCATGGACCGGCCCATGAACGCGACCTTGCGCCCGTGCTCGGCGGCTGCGTCCAGCACCTGCTGCACGCGGTGGACGTGCGAGGAGAAGGACGCCACGACCACGCGCTTCGGGGCGCGCCCGATCACGTCCGCGAGGACGGGGCCGATGTGCTTCTCCGTGGGGGTGAACCCGGGGACCTCGGCGTTGGTGGAGTCGGTGAGGAACAGGTCCACGCCCTCCTCCCCCAGCCGGGCGAAGTGGCGCAGGTCGGTGATCCGGCCGTCGAGCGGCAGCTGGTCCATCTTGAAGTCGCCCGTGTGCAGGACGGTGCCGGCCTTCGTGCGCAGGAACACCGCGAGGGCGTCCGGGATCGAGTGGTTGACGGCCACGAACTCGCACTCGAACTCGCCGAGCCGCTCGACCTGCCCCTCCCGCACCGCCATGGTGTAGGGCTTGATCCGGTGCTCCTGGAGCTTCGCCTCGATGAGCGCGAGCGTCAGCCGGGAGCCGATCACGGGGATGTCGGGGCGGCGCTTCAGCAGGTACGGGACGGCGCCGATGTGGTCCTCGTGGCCGTGGGTCAGCACCACGGCCACGACGTCGTCGAGCCGGTCGACGATGTGGTTGAGGTCCGGGAGGATGAGGTCCACGCCCGGCTGGGTCTCCTCGGGGAAGAGCACGCCGCAGTCGACCACGAGCAGCTGCCCGTTGATCTCGAACACCGTCATGTTCCGTCCGACCTCGCCCAGCCCGCCCAGCGGGACGACGCGCAGGACGTCCTTGCCGAGGGCGGGGGGAGCCGCCAGGTCGGTGTGCCACTGGGTCATGGGACCCCTTTCGTCAGTCGATGGTCTCGAGGAGGGTGTCGGCGACGACCGAGCCCCGCAGGTCCGCGCGGATCAGGGCGGCCTCGGCCTCCGTGGGCGGGACGTGCGGGAGCCGCACGGTGTTGTGCGGCAGCCGGCCCTGCCACATGAGGATCGTCTTCGCCGCGACGGCGCCGGGGGCGCGGGTCATCGTGGCGCGGACGACGGGCTCGAGCTCGGCGTTGATCCGCCGGGCCGCGGCGAGGTCCTGGGCACGGACCGCGTCGACGAGCTCGCGGTACCGGGCGGTGGCCACGTGGGTGGTGACGCCGATGAGCCCGGCGGCGCCGATGGCCATCCAGGGCAGGGTCAGGCCGTCGTCGCCCGAGTAGTAGAGCAGGTCGGTCTCGGCCAGCACCCGGGTCGCGGCGACCAGGTCCGCCTTGGCGTCCTTGACGGCCACGATGTTGGGGTGCCCGGCCAGGGAGATGAGGGTCTCGGTCGCGATCGGGATGCCGGCGCGGCCGGGGATGTCGTAGAGCATGATCGGCAGGTCCACGGAGTCCGCGAGGCTGCGGAAGTGGGCCTCGACACCGGCCTGGGAAGGCTTGTTGTAGTACGGGGTGACGATGAGCAGCCCGTCCATGCCGAGCTTCTCGGCCGCGCGGGAGAGGTAGCGGGAGTGCTCGGTGTCGTTGGAGCCGGTGCCCGCGAGCAGCGGCACGCGGGAGCCGACGGCCTCCTTCACCGCGCGGAACACGGAGAGGTTCTCCTCGTCGGTCATGGTGGAGTACTCCCCCGTGGTGCCGCACACCACGAGGCCGTCGCAGCCGTCGTCGACGAGCTGGACGGCCATGGCCGCGGTGGCGTCCAGGTCCACGGACCCGTCCGCGGCGAAGACGGTGATCATCGCGGTGAGCAGCGTCCCGAACAGGGGCTCGGACCGGGTCGCGGGGAGGTCGGCGGAGGAGGGCGAGGCGTTGGCAGTCATGGGTGCCAGGTTACCGCCTCCGCGGCGGGGGCACCGGCGGGCGGGCGGCGGGGGCTCGCCACCACGGTCAGGCCCGGCCCTCGCCCGGGGGGTCGGCGGGCTCCACGTTGCGGGGGGTGCGCCCGCGGGAGAGGGCCACGGCGTCGCGCATCGCGGAGCGGGCGCGGGTCCGGTCCCCGGCGGCCGCGTAGGCCAGGGAGAGCCGGTACCAGTTGCGCCAGTCGCCCGGGTCCGCCTCGGTCTGCGCCCGGACGGCCCCGAAGCGCTCGTCGGCGGCCTCGCGCACGATGCGCCCGCCGGGGGTGCGCGGGAGGTCGTCGGGCGGCAGCCCGCCCTCCTCGTGCAGCGTCCGGCCGAGCTGCTCGGTCCGGACCCCGAACAGGATCTCGCGCACGAGCGCCCACACGCCCACGGCCGGGAGCACCAGCATGGCGACGCCGAAGGCCTTGGCGATCCAGCCGTCCGTGCCCAGCAGCAGCACCGCGCGGTGCAGGCTCAGGCCCAGGTAGACGACGAGCAGCGTCACCATGGCCGCGGCGAGCAGCTTCGCCTTGCTCGTGGACTCCAGGAGCGTGAAGACGCCCGCGAAGACGAGCACGGCGAGGATCCACAGCTTCGAGCCACCGGGGACGGGCAGCAGCCACAGGGTCAGCAGGGCCGCCGCGAGCAGGCCCCAGATCCAGGCCCGGATGGAGTCCATCGGCGCTACAGCCCCAGGTCGAGGTAGCCCTCGAGCCCGTGCGTGAGCCCCTGGTGGGAGCCCACCTCCCGGACGCCGAGCACCACGCCGGTCATGAAGGAGATCCGGTCGAAGGAGTCGTGCCGGATGGTGAGCTGCTCGCCGACGCCGCCCAGCAGCGTCTCCTGGTGGGCGACGAGCCCGCGCAGGCGCACGGAGTGCACCCGGACGTCCTCCACGAGCGCGCCGCGGGCCCCGCCCGGGTCCTGCTCCGTGGCGTCCGGCGACGGCGCGACCCCCGCGGCCCGCCGTGCCTGCCCGACGAGGGCGGCGGTGCGGGCTGCGGTGCCCGAGGGGGCGTCCACCTTGTCCGGGTGGTGCAGCTCGACGATCTCGACGGACTCGAAGAACCGGGCGGCCTGCGCGGAGAAGCGCATGGCCAGCACCGCGCCCACCGAGAAGTTGGGGGCGACGAGCACTCCCACCCCGGGGTGCTCGGCCAGCAGCGCCTCGAGCCGGTCCAGCCGCTCGGCGTCCCAGCCGGTGGTGCCCACGACGCAGTGCATGCCGTGCTGCACCGCGAAGCGGACGTTGGCCTCCGTGGCGGAGGGGACCGTGAGGTCGACCACGACCTCCGCGCCGGCGGCGACCAGGGCCTGGAGGGAGTCCTCCCGGCCGAGCTCGGCGACGAGCTGGAGGCCCTCGGTGCGGCGCACCGCCTGCACGGCCTCGCTGCCCATCCGCCCGCGCGCGCCGAGCACGGCGACGCGCAGCTCGGCGGGGGCGGACGGCGGGGCGTCGGTGGTCACGGGGGCGGTGCGCTCGGTCATGGCTCCAACTCTAGGTCACGGGAGGGGCGGCGCCGCCGCCGGCTCCCGGCGGCGGCGTGCGGTCAGCGGCGGGTGGGCGCCACGATGGTGGTCACGACCGGGCCCTCGGCGAGCCACCCCGCGAGCTCCCGGACCTGCTCCGGGGTCACGGAGCGGACCCGGTCCAGGGACTCGTCGATGTCGAGGAACTCCCCGGACTTCAGCTCCGCGGAGCCCAGCCGGGACATCCGGGACCCGGTGTCCTCGAGGGCGAGCACGGTGCCCCCGCCCAGCTGGCCCACGACCTTGCGCAGCTCGTCCGCCCCGATGCCGTCCCGGGCGAGCGTCTCCAGCTCGCCGGCCATGAGCGCCAGGACCTCGTCGGTGCGCGCGGGCAGGCACCCGGCGTACATCCCGAAGTAGCCGGCGTCCGAGTAGGCGCCCGAGAAGGAGAACGTGCTGTAGGCCAGGCCGCGCTTCTCGCGGATCTCCTGGAACAGGCGGGAGGACATCCCGCCGCCCAGGGCCGCGTTGAGCACGGTCATCGCGAAGCGGCGGTCGTCCCCGGCCACGAGCCCGGGCCGGCCGACGACCACGTTGGTCTGCTCCACGGGCCGCTCCAGGAAGTGCTCGCCCCAGTCCGGCTCCAGGGGCGCGGGGGTGCGCTCGCGCCGCGGGAGGGGGGCCGCCGGGGCGGCCGGGTCCCAGCCCGCGCGCTCGAGGGCCTCGGCGACGAGGGCGACGACGACGTCGTGCTCGAGGCCGCCGGCGGCCGTGACCACGAGGCCCTCGGGCCGGTAGTGGCGGCGGTAGTGCTCGACCACCGCGTCACGGGGCACCGCGAGGATCTCCTCGGGGGTCCCGCCGATGGGCCGGCCGAGGGGGTGGGCCCCCAGCACCCGCTGGGTGAACTCCTCGAAGGCGACGTCCTCGGGGTCATCCTTGTCCATCGCGAGCTCCTCGAGGATGACCCCCCGCTCCCGCTCGAGCTCGTCCGGGTCCAGGGCGGCCGACGTCACCATGTCGGTGATGACGTCGATCGACATCGGCAGGTCCTCGGCCAGGACCCGCGCGTAGTAGCACGTGTGCTCCTTGGCCGTGGCGGCGTTGGACTCCCCGCCCACCTCGTCGAACGCCTCCGCGATCTGCAGCGCCGAGCGTCGCTCGGTGCCCTTGAACAGCAGGTGCTCGAGGAAGTGCGTGGAGCCCAGGCGGCCGGGCTGCTCGTCGCGGGAGCCGACGCCGACCCAGAAGCCGACCGTCACGGCCCGCTGGGCGGGCATCCGCTCGGTGACCACCCGGGTGCCGCACGGCAGGACCGTGCGACGGACCACGTTGCCGCCGGCGCCCTCGTGGAGGGTGTGGCTGAACCCCGCGGCGGCCGTGGTCAGGGCCGCGGCCGCGGCGGAGGGGGAACTGCGGGGAACCGCCGAGAGGCGGGCGTCCGGGCCGGGGGTGCTCCCCGGGCCGCGGTCGCCCGCCTCCAGCGGCAGATCGACTGCCGTCATCCAGCTGTGCTGCTTTCTGTGCTCGTGCGGTGCTGTGCGCGGGACGGGCCCGGCTCAGGCCTCGGTGGCGTCGTCGTCCTCGGTGGGTACGTTGGGCTCCTCGGCGACCACGGGGGCCAGGGACAGCTTGCCGCGGTCGTCGACCTTCGTGATCTCCACCTGGACCTTCTGGCCCACGCCGAGGACGTCCTCGACGTCGGTGACGCGCTTGCCCTCGTTGAGCTTGCGCAGCTCCGAGATGTGCAGCAGGCCGTCCTTGCCCGGGGTGAGGGAGACGAAGGCGCCGAAGGTCGTGGTCTTGACCACGGTGCCCAGGTAGCGCTCGCCGACCTCCGGGACCTGCGGGTTGGCGATCGCATTGATCGCCGCGCGGGCCGCCTCGGCCGAGGGGCCGTCGGTGGCGCCGATGTAGACGGTGCCGTCGTCCTCGATCGAGATGTCGGTGCCGGTGTCCTCCTGGATCTGGTTGATCATCTTGCCCTTGGGGCCGATGACCTCGCCGATCTTGGAGACGGGGACGGTCACGGAGATCACGCGGGGGGCGAACTCGCTCATCTCGTCCGGCTGGTCGATGGCCGCGTTCAGCACGCCGAGGATGTGCAGCCGGGCCTCGCGGGCCTGGGTCAGCGCGGCGTCCAGCACCGAGGAGGGGATCCCGTCGAGCTTGGTGTCGAGCTGGATCGCGGTCACGAACTCGGAGGTGCCCGCCACCTTGAAGTCCATGTCGCCCAGCGCGTCCTCGGCGCCCAGGATGTCGGTCAGCGCGGCGTAGCGGGTCTCCCCGTCCACCTCGTCCGAGACCAGGCCCATGGCGATGCCGGCCACCGGCGCGCGCAGGGGCACGCCGGCGTTGAGCAGCGACAGGGTGGAGGCGCAGACGGAGCCCATCGACGTGGAGCCGTTGGAGCCCAGCGCCTCGGAGACCTGGCGGATGGCGTAGGGGAACTCCTCGCGGGAGGGCAGCACCGGGGTGATGGCCCGCTCGGCCAGTGCCCCGTGGCCGATCTCGCGGCGCTTCGGGGAGCCCACGCGGCCGGTCTCGCCGGTGGAGTACGGCGGGAAGTTGTAGTGGTGCACGTAGCGCTTGTGCTTGACGGGGGACAGCGAGTCGATCTGCTGCTCCATCTTGAGCATGTTCAGCGTGGTCACGCCCATGATCTGGGTCTCGCCGCGCTCGAAGATCGCGGAGCCGTGCACGCGGGGCAGGACCTCGACCTCGGCGGTGAGCTGGCGGATGTCCGTCAGGCCGCGGCCGTCGATGCGGACCTGCTCGGTGAGGATGCGCTGGCGCACGGTCTGCTTGGTGAGCGCCTGGTAGGCGCCGTTGACCTCGTCCTTGCGGTCGGCGAAGGGCCCGTCCTCGCCGGCGAGCTCGGCCAGGGTCGCCTGGTGCAGCGCGTCGGTCGCGGTCTCGCGCTCCTGCTTGTCGGCGATCGAGTACACCTCGGCGAGCCGGGTGCCGACGGAGGCCGCGACGGCCTCCTTGACGTCGTCGCCGAAGCCGCCGAAGCGGGGCAGGTCCATGTCGGGCTTGCCGGCGCGGGCCTTGAGGTCGGCCTGGGCGTCGCACAGGGCCTTGATGGCGGGCTTGGCGGCCTCGAGGCCCTGGGCCACGAGCTCCTCGGTGGGGGCCACGGCGCCGTTGTTCTTGATCAGGTTCCAGGAGTTGTCGGTGGCCTCGGCCTCGACCATCATGATCGCGACGTCCTCGGAGCCGTCCTTGCCGGTCACGACGCGGCCGGCCACGGCCATGTCGAACACGGCGTTCTCGAGCTGCGAGTGCTTCGGGAAGGCCACCCACTGGTGCTGGCCGTTCTCGCCGGCCATGAGCGCCACGCGCACGCCGCCCACGGGACCCTGGAAGGGCATCCCGGACAGGGTCGTGGCCATGGACGCGGCGTTGATCGCGACGGTGTTGTAGATCTCGTCCGGGTTCATGGACAGGATCGTGACGACGACCTGCACCTCGTTGCGGATGCCCTTGCCGAAGGCGGGGCGCAGCGGGCGGTCGATGAGCCGGCAGGTGAGGATCGCGTCCGTGGAGGGGCGGCCCTCGCGGCGGAAGAACGAGCCCGGGATGCGCCCGGCCGCGTACATCCGCTCCTCGACGTCGACCGTCAGGGGGAAGAAGTCGAAGCCCTGGCGGGGGGACTTGCCCACCGTGGTGGCGGCGAGCATGGTGGTGTCCTCGTCGATGGAGACGAGGGTGGAGCCGGCGGCCTGCTTGGCGAGGCGGCCGGTCTCGAAGCGCACGACGCGCTTTCCGTAGGAGCCGTTGTCGATGACGGCTTCGGCGTACTGGATCTCGGGACCCTCCAAGGGTCACCTCCGTTTCGTGTCGGCGGGACCGTCCGCGCGTCACCCGGTCTTCGATCGAGATCCACGGAAGGTCCGGGGCCGCGGGGGCCGTCCGGTGTCCGGAGATCACTACCGAGGACCGCGAATGATCGGCGCGGTGGCCCCGTCTGGTGTTCGATGGTGCTGTCTCTGGTGGTGCGGGGGTCCGCCCGGCTGCTGTGCCGTGCGGGCCCGGTGCTCGGCGGCGTCCTCCCGTTGCCGGGCGGACGCCGCCGGGTGCCGACTAGCGGCGCAGGCCGAGCCGCTCGATGAGCGTGCGGTAGCGCGTGATGTCGGTGTCGCGCAGGTAGGTCAGCATGCGGCGACGGCGACCGACCAGGGCCATCAGGCCGCGGCGGGTGTGGTGGTCGTGCTTGTGCTGCTTCAGGTGCTCCGTCAGATCGGCGATCCGGCGGGTCAGGACCGCGATCTGCACCTCGGGCGAACCGGTGTCGCCCTCGTGGGTGGCGAAGTCCTTGATGATCTCCTGCTTGATGGCGGCGTCGAGTGCCACGTGTAACTCCGTTCGAGTCAGTACCGTGCGGCCCGGACGACGGGCTCGTCGCCGGGTCCCGGGACTCCCCGGGGGTCCGACAACCACGGACTGCAGTCGGACCGCCGTCCAGTCTAGCGGACCCGGGCGCGCCGCCCCACCCCCGGGCGGCGCGGCGCGCTGCGCTGGGCCTCCCCCGGCCGGTGGGCCAAGATGGGAGGGACACGACGGCGGGGTCCCGGCGCACGGCCCGTCCGGGCCGGGCAGGACCGGGCCGGCAGCACGTGGACGAGCAGGACGAGACGAGCAGGAGCAGCGCGTGAGCAAGGACGAGAAGGACGGGCGGGGCCCGGCGGTCGCCGACCGCACGCACACGATGCGGGACGGCCGGCGCATTCCCGCGATCGGGCTGGGCACCTACCCGATGGACGACGCCGGGGCCGAGGCCGACGTCGCCGAGGCCCTCATGCTGGGCTACCGGATGGTCGACACCGCGGTGAACTACGGCAACGAGACGGGCGTGGGGCGCGCGATCGCGGCGGCCGGCGTGCCGCGCGACGAGCTGTTCCTCACCACCAAGCTGCCGGGCCGGGACCACGGCACGGACTCCGTGCGCCGCTCGCTCGAGGGCTCCCTGCGGCGGCTGGGCACCGACCACGTGGACCTGTACCTCATCCACTGGCCGAACCCGTCGGTCGGCCGGTACGTCGAGACGTGGCGGACGATGCTGGAGCTGCGGCAGGAGGGGCTCGTCCGCTCGGTGGGGGTGTCCAACTTCACGCCCGCCCACATCCGCCGCCTGGTCGAGGAGACCGGCGAGACGCCGGCCGTCAACCAGGTGGAGCTGCACCCGCAGTACCAGCAGGAGCGGCTGCGGGAGTTCCACGCGGAGCACCGCATCATCACCCAGGCCTGGTCCCCGCTGGGCCGCAAGACCGATCTGCTCCAGCACGAGTGGATCGCGCGGATCGCCCGGCGGACCGGCCGCACCCCGGCCCAGGTCGTCCTCCGCTGGCACCTGCAGTCGCACACCGTGCCGATCCCGAAGAGCTCCGACCCCCGGCGCATGGCCGAGAACCTCGACGTCTTCGACTGGGAGCTGGACGAGGAGCAGATGCACCGGATGCAGATGCTGCACACGGGGATCAGCGGGTCGGGGTTCGACCCGAACGAGCACGAGGAGATGTAGGGGCCCGGCCGGCCGCCGGGGCTCAGGCCTCGGCGGCCAGGATGCCGCGGGTGCGCTCGACGTCGTCGTCCATCTGGGCCACGAGCTTGTCGACGCCCTCGTAGGCGACCATCCCGCGCAACCGGGCGACGAACTCCACGACCACCTCCTGGCCGTAGAGGTCGAAGTCCTCGACCCGCTCCTCGGGGCGGTCGATGACGTGCGCCTCGACCTGCCGGGGCACGTTCTCGAACGTCGGGTTGGACCCCACGGAGATCGCGGTGGGCCAGCGGGTGCCGTGGGCGTCGAGCAGCCACCCGGCGTACACCCCGTCCGCGGGGACGAACCCGGCCGCGTCCGGGGACAGGTTGGCCGTGGGATAGCCGAGCTCCCGCCCGCGGGCGGCCCCGTGCACCACCTCCCCGCGCATCCGGTGGTGGCGCCCGAGCAGCCGGGCGGCCGCGCGCACGTCCCCCGCCTGCAGGCAGGCGCGGATCCACGTGGAGGAGCAGCGCCGCTCCCCCGCCGCGGTCACGGCCGGGGCGTGCTCCGGGTGCTGCTCGTGCAGGGGGTCGAGCAGGTCGTCGACCACACGGACCTCGAACCCGTGGCGCTGCCCCAGCTCCCGGAGCGTGTCGATGTTGCCGGTGTTGTCCTTGCCCAGGCGGGTGTCCTCGCCCACCACGAGGCAGCGCGCGCCGAGCGGGCCCACCAGGGTGCCCAGCACGAACTGCTCGGTGGACTGGGCCGCGAACTCCAGGCTGTACTCCAGCACGAGGGCGGCGTCCGCGCCGGTTCGCTCGAGGGCGTCCAGCTTGTCCTCGGTGCCCATGATCAGTCCCGGGTGGCTGCCGGGGCGGTGCACCTGCGCGGGGTGCGGGTCGAACGTCACGACCACCGAGGCCCAGCCCAGCTCGCGGGCGGAGTCGACGAGCTGGGACAGCACCCGCTGGTGGCCCCGGTGGACACCGTCGAAATTGCCGATGGTGACGACCGACGGGCCGAAGCCCGGGGGGACGTCAGAGAGATCTCGCCAGCGGAACACGCTTCTCCTCGCAGGAACGGAACAGGCAGGTCAGGGTCGGGGCGGCACGGGCCGGTGCGGGCCGCCGGGCTCCTCCGCGGGGGCGGCGGCCGGGGACGGCGGACCGTCCCACGGGGCCTGCGGGGAGCGGGGGTCCTCCGCGCCGAGGGTCAGGATCCAGGCGTCCACCGAGGCGCCGCGCTGCTCCATGAACCCGTCGATCCGCACCGGGGAGCGGAAGCCGAGCCTCCAGGCGAGCTTGCGGCTGGCCCAGTTGGGGACCTTCGCCATCCAGTAAGCATAGGTGAGGCCCAGGCGCCCGAAGGCGTGCTCGAGCAGCAGCCGGCAGGCGGCCTCGGCGGCGCCGGTGCCGCGGGCGTGGGGGCCGAAGTTGAGCCCGATGTCCGCCGTGGTCCCGCGCAGGGCGTTGAGCCCCACGGTCCCGTGCAGCCGGTCGGTCCGGGCGTCGGCGACCGCCCAGTTGTACTCGCGGCCGGCGCGCCAGGCGGCGGGGACGAACTCCTCGACGTACCAGCGCGCATCGGCCTCCGTGTAGCCCAGGGGCACAGTGGTGAACTCCGCGGCCGCGGGGTCCGCGCAGTTGCGGGCCAGCTGCGGGACGTCGCGCTCCTCGAGCCGGCGCAGCACCACGGTGCCGTCGTTGAGGACGGGGACGTCGTAGTCCTCGGCGCCGTCGGGGCGTACGGGCATCGGCGGGGGTCCTTTCGGGAGGCGTGCGGCACGGGGCGCTCCGGCCCGCGACCGAGCCTACCCGGTGCGTGCCGGTGCGCCGCGCGGGACGGACGGGCGCTCAGGCGGGTGCCCGCCCGCCCCGGGGCCGGGACCGGCGGAGCCAGGCGAGGCCGACCACCGGCAGCACGAGCGGGACGTAGCCGTAGTCCTGCCCGAAGTGGGACCACACGCTCGCCTCGGGGAACAGTTCCGGGACGAGCACCGAGAGCAGGCCCACGCCGAGCACCCCCAGCAGCTCCACGGCCACGGCGGCCGTGGCGAGCCGGTGCCAGCGGGGGCCGGGCCGGGCGAGGGCCACGGTGGCCACCACGTAGACGGCCGCGGCGAACGCGGAGAGCAGGTACGGCAGCGGCGCGGCCTGGAAGTCCGTCGCGATCTGGTAGAGCGAGCGGACACCGGCGGAGAGGGAGAAGACCGCGTAGACCACGACGACCAGCCGGCCGAAGCCCGAGGACTTGCGGTCGCCGCGCGCCGGGGCGGCGCGGGGCCCGAAGCGCCGCTGCAGCCGGGTGGGGCCGTCCTGCGGGCGGTCGTGCGTCATCGGGGCCTCTCCTGCGGGGTCGTGGCGGGCCGGGAGCCGGTCCGGGGTCCGGGGCTCACTGGTAGTACCAGATGTAGTTCATGCGGTAGACCATGATGGCGACCACCGGCCCCGCGGCTGCGAGCACCCAGTTGGACCAGCTCGAGCGCTCCACGAGGGACCACACGAAGGTTCCGGCCGGGATGAGCAGGGCGGTCAGCAGGTAGCCCCAGTACTCGAGGGCCGATCCGGTGGGCCCGGGCCCCCGCACGTGCATGACGACCGTGCCCACGGCGTAGACGAGCAGGAACGCCTCGAGCAGCAGCACGGAGCCCTGGGTCCAGTCGTCGGGCCGCCGCCCGCGTGCGGCCTGCACGGCGCACACCAGGAAGGAGAGGGCGCCCAGCAGGGCCGCGGCCCAGAACCAGCCGTCGTAGCCCCACAGCATCAGCGCTCCTCCCGGGTGGTCCCGGGCGGCCCGGGGAACCGCTCCCCGGGCAGGAAGACGAGCACGGGCTTGGCGGTGCGCTCGCCGCGGTGGCCGCGGTCGGACAGCAGGGCCACGAGACGCCCGTCGGGGGCGAAGCCGGCGGTGACGGCGTCGTGATCCGGCGGGGTCCCGCCGTGGTCCCCGCCGCCGTCGGCGGCGCTGGGACCGATCCGGCGGCCGTGGGCGACGTCCTGGGTCTCGGCGGCGGTCAGCCGGCGGACGGGGAACAGTCCGGCGGCGGCCTCCTCCAGGCTCGTCACGGGCAGCGGGCGGCCGGCGGCCACCTCCGCGGCGAGCTCCTCCAGGGTGGACGCGTCCTCGAGGGTCCACGCGCCCACCCGGGTGCGGCGCAGCGCGGTCAGGTGACCGCCCACCCCGAGGTCGGCGCCGAGGTCCCGGGCCAGCGCCCGGACGTAGGTGCCCGAGCTGCAGGTCACGGTGACGTCGACGTCGAGGACCTCCCGTCCGGCGTCGTCGGCGGTGCGCACGAGCCGGTGCACGGCGAACTCGGAGACGGTGACGGGGCGCGCGGCGAGCTCCACGTCCTGCCCGGCGCGGACCTGGGCGTAGGCGCGGCGGCCCTCGACCTTGATCGCGCTGACCTTCGCGGGGACCTGCTGGATGTCCCCGGTGAGCCGGGCGACGCCGGCCGCCACCGCGTCCTCGTCCACCGCCGCCACGGCCCCGGGGGCGGCGACGTCGACGACCTCCCCCTCGGCGTCGTCGGTCACGGTGGTCAGGCCGAGCCGGATCGTCGCGGCGTACGTCTTGTCCCGGCCCACCACCCAGGTCAGGAGGCGGGTGGCCCGGTCGACGCCGAGCACCAGCACGCCCGTGGCCATGGGGTCCAGGGTGCCGGCGTGGCCCACCTTGCGGGTGCCCGCGAGGCGGCGGGCGCGGGCGACGACGTCGTGGCTGGTCCAGCCGGCGGGCTTGTCCACGACCACGAGCCCGGACGGCGTCGGCAGGGACGGGTCCGGACTCGGGACGTCAGGCTTCGTGCGGGTCACTTCCCCGGTGCCCCCGCCTGCTCAGCGGTCCCGGGAGGACTCGTCGTCCTCCTCGGCCGGCTTCCGGTAGGGGTCCTCGCCGGCGGCCCAGCTGGCCCCGGCGGCCTGGGCGGCGACCTCGGCGTCCTTCTCCTTGGCCGCGCGCAGCACCTCTTCGAGGTGGGAGGCGTTGACCGGGATCTCGTCCGGGACGAAGGTCAGGGTGGGCGTCAGGCGGGCCGTGATGTTCCGTCCCACCTCGCTGCGCAGGACGCCCTTGGCGGACTCGAGGGCCGCCCGGGTGTTCTGCTGCTCCTCCGCGGTGCCGAACACCGTGTAGTACAGGGTGGCGTGCTGGAGGTCGTTGGTGACGCGGGCGTCCGTGATGGTCACGAAGCCCAGCCGGGGGTCCTTGACCCGGCGCTCGAGCGCCTGGGCCACGACGACCTTGATCCGGTCGGCGAGTCGGGCGGCGCGTGCTGCGTCAGCCATGGTGGATGCTCCTCGGGTCGGGGCGGTGCGGTGCTCGGCGCGGTGCTGGCGACGAGGCGGGGAACGGTGCTGGAACGGGGGCGGCGGCACGGGCGGGCGCTGGGCCCGCCCGTGCCGCCGCGGGTGTCCCGCGCGCGGGGCGCGGGACTCGGGACGGGTCAGGCGCGCGGCTTCTCGCGCATCTCCCACGTCTCGATGAGGTCGCCCTCGTGGATGTCGTTGAAGGAGCCGAGCCCGATACCGCACTCGTAGCCCTCGCGGACCTCGGTCGCGTCGTCCTTGAACCGGCGCAGCGAGTCGATGGTGAGGTTGTCCGCCACGACGCTGCCGTCCCGGACGAGCCGGGCCTTGGAGTTGCGTCGGATGGTGCCCTTGGTGATGTAGGCACCGGCGATGTTGCCCCACTTGGAGGAGCGGTACACCTCGCGGATCTCGGCGGTGCCGAGCTCCACCTCCTCGTACTCCGGCTTGAGCATGCCCTTGAGCGCGCTCTCGACCTCGTCGATGGCGTTGTAGATCACCGAGTAGAACTTCATCTCGACGCCCTCGCGGTCGGCCAGCTCCGTCACGCGCTCGGCGGGACGGACGTTGAAGCCGATGATGATCGCGTTGTCCACGGTCGCCAGGTTGACGTCGTTCTGGGTGATCGCGCCGACGCCGCGGTGGATGACCCGCAGCTGGACCTCCTCGCCCACGTCGATCTTGAGCAGCGAGTCCTCGAGCGCCTCCACGGCACCGGACACGTCGCCCTTGATGATGAGGTTGAGCGTGTCGATCTTGCCGGCGGCCACGGCCTCGTCGAAGGACTCGAGCGTGATCCGCTTGCGGCGCTTGGCGAGCAGGGCGTTGCGGTCCGCCGCCTGGCGCTTCTCGGCGATCTGGCGTGCGGTGCGCTCCTCCGGGGTGGAGAGGAACGTGTCGCCCGCCCGGGGCACCGAGTCGAGGCCCAGCACCTGCACGGGACGCGAGGGACCCGCCTCCTCGACGGACTGCCCGTTCTCGTCGAACATGGCGCGCACCCGGCCGTACGCGGCACCGGCGACGATCGCGTCGCCGACGTGCAGCGTGCCGGACTGGACGAGCACGGTCGAGACCGCACCGCGGCCCTTGTCCAGGTTCGCCTCGATGGCCACGCCGCGGGCGTCCTTGTTCGGGTTCGCCGAGAGCTCGAGCGCGCCGTCCGCGGTCAGCACGATCGCGTCCAGCAGGTCGTCGATGTTGAGGTTCTGGCGCGCGGAGACGTCGACGAACATGGTGTCGCCGCCGTACTCCTCGGGGACCAGGCCGTACTCGGTGAGCTGGCCGCGGATCTTCTCCGGGTTCGCGTCGGGCTTGTCGATCTTGTTCACCGCGACCACGATCGGCACGCCGGCGGCCTGGGCGTGGTTGAGCGCCTCGACCGTCTGCGGCATGACGCCGTCGTCCGCGGCGACCACGAGCACGGCGATGTCCGTCACCTGGGCACCACGGGCACGCATGGCGGTGAACGCCTCGTGGCCCGGGGTGTCGATGAACGTGATCTGCCGCTCCTGGCCGTCGACCTCGGTGTCGATCTGGTAGGCGCCGATGTGCTGGGTGATGCCACCGGCCTCCCCCTCGATCACCTTCGTGTTGCGGATCGCGTCGAGCAGGCGGGTCTTGCCGTGGTCGACGTGGCCCATGACGGTGACGACCGGCGGGCGCGCCTCCAGGACGTCCTCGCCCTCGGCCGCGGCCTCGGCCTCCAGGTCGATGTCGAAGGACTCGAAGAGCTCGCGCTCCTCGTCCTCCGGGGAGACGACCTGGATCCGGTACCCGAGCTCCGCGCCCAGCAGCTGGAAGGTCTCCTCGTCGAGGGACTGCGTCTGCGTGGCCATCTCGCCGAGGTGGATGAGCACCGTGACGAGGGAGGCCGGGTTCGCGTTGATCTTCTCGGCGAAGTCCGTGAGGGACGCGCCGCGCCGCAGGCGGACGACCGTGGTGCCGTCGCCGTGGGGCACGGAGACGCCGCCGACGGACGGGGCCTTCATCTGCTCGAGCTCCTGGCGCTTCGCCCGCTTCGACTTGCGCTGCTTGCCGCGGGCACCGCCGCGCCCGAAGGCGCCCTGGGTGCCGCCGCGGCCGCCGCGGCCGGGGCCGCCGCCGGGACGGGAGAACCCGCCCCCGCCGCCGCCGGGACCGCCGCGGCGGGGACCTGCGCCGCCGCCGGCCGGCCGGGAGCCGATCGGGGCCACGCCGGTGGTGTGCCCGGGCATCATGTTCGGGCTGGGGCGTGCGCCGCCGGGGCGGGGACCGCCCTGGGGCCGCGGGCCGCCCTGGCCCTGCGGACGGGGACCGCCCTGACCCTGGCCCTGCGGGCGGGGACCGCCCTGGCCCTGGCCCTGGGGACGCGGTCCGCCCTGGCGCTCGGGACGGCCCGAGCGCATGCCCTGCTGGGCGGCGAACGGGTTGTTGCCCGGACGCGGACCCGCCGGGCGGGGAGCACCGGGGCGCGGCGCGGCCGAGCCCGGACGGGGCGCGGTGCCACCGGGACGCGGCGCGGCGGAGCCCGGACGGGGCGCTCCGCTGCGGCCCATGCCCTGCTGGCTGGCGAACGGGTTGTTGCCCGGGCGCGGGCCCGGGGCGGGGGTCCTGGCGCCCGGGGCCGCCGGGCGCTGCGGCGCGGACCGCTCCGGGGTCGAGGACGGCTCGGCGGAGCGCTGCTCGGGCGCCTTCTCGGCCGGCCGCTGCTCGGCGGCCTTCTCGGGCGCGCGCTCCGGCGCCTTCTCGGCGGGCTTGGCGGCCGCCGGGCCCGGGGCGGGCGCGGAGGTGCCGGGCCGGGACGAGGCGCCGGGCTTGGACGCGGGCTTGCCGGCGGGCGCCGGGGCCGCCGGGGCGGACTTCTCCGCCCGGCCGGCGAGGGCGGAGCGCAGCTTCTTGGCGACGGGCGGCTCGACGGTCGAGGACGCGCCTCGGACGAACTCACCCAGGGTCTGAAGCGTGGAAATCGCTTCCTTGGACGTTATTCCGAGCTCTTTCGCGAGCTCGTGAACGCGGGGCTTGGCCACTTCTCTCCTGTCTCGGTCCGCACCGAAACAGGCACGAACCACTTATTTTCCGTTGAGGCTCCCGGAGCATCGGCCGTCGAGGACGGCGCGGGGTCGCGGGAGGCCGTTGGCAGAGCACAACGAAGCACTCATCGCTGGGCACTCATCGGTTTTCCATCGGTTCTCTGACTCGCTTTCCAGTTCTTCACCCGCGAACGGACGTGGTCACCGGTCCGGTCGGACCGCGCGGGCTGCCGTCCGGGGACGGCTGTGGTCGGCACTCGTGCGTCCGGTCGCCGGGGCTGCCCCCGTGGACAGCAGGGCGTCCAGTGCGGGGGCGACCGCCTCCGTGTCCACGACCGCCCGGAACGCGCGCCGGAAGGCGCGCCGGCGCAGGGCCGAGTCCAGGCACTCGTGGGAGGGGTGGAGCCAGGCTCCGCGACCGCCGAGGCGGCCGTCCCGGTCGACCACGGCCCGGAGGCCGCTGTCGGTCGGTTCGGTCACCACACGTACGAGCTGGTCAGGGTGTTCGGTGGTCCGGCATCCGATGCACGTGCGACGGGAGTCTGCACTCACTCGCTCGGTACTCCTCGTCTCGCGCCGGGACGTCGGGGACGTCCCGTGCGGGCCGGGAGCGGGCGCCGGACAGGGACCACCAACGATCTGACCGCTGTCCAGTCTATCCCGGGGACCGCCCTGGGCCGAAACCGGGGGCGCGCGGGATCCCGGGACCGCCCCGGGGCGGGGGCGCCGGTCCCGCCGCGGCGGGGCTCAGCGGCGCTCGGCGGCCTTCGACTCGGGCACGATGTCGATCTTCCAGCCCGTGAGCTTGGCGGCCAGGCGGGCGTTCTGGCCCTCCTTGCCGATGGCCAGGGACAGCTGGGTGTCGGGGACCACGGCGCGGGACGAGCGGGCCCGCTCGTCGAGCACGCTCACCCGGGACACCTTGGCCGGGGACAGGGCGTTGGCGATGCAGCGGGCGGGGTCGTCCGACCAGTCGACGATGTCGATCTTCTCGTCGTGCAGCTCGTTCATCACGGCGCGCACGCGGGAGCCCATCTCCCCGATGCAGGCGCCCTTGGCGTTGATCCCGGACTGGGTGGCGCGCACGGCGATCTTGGTGCGGTGGCCGGCCTCGCGGGCGATCGCCATGATCTCCACGGAGCCGTCGGCGATCTCCGGCACCTCCATCTCGAACAGGCGGCGCACCAGGTCCGGGTGGGACCGGGACAGCGTGATGGACGGGCCCTTCATGCCGCGCTTGACCTCCACGACGAAGGCGCGGATGCGCGCGCCGTGCGGGTACTTCTCGCCGGGGGCCTGCTCGTGCGGGGGCAGCACGCCCTCCACGGTGCCGAGGTCGACCTGGACCATGTGGGGGTTGTGCCCCTGCTGGATCTGCCCGGAGACGATCTCTCCCTCCCGGCCCTTGAAGTGGCCCAGGACGGCGTCGTCCTCGACGTCGCGCAGGCGCTGGAGGATGACCTGGCGGGCCGTGGAGGCGGCGATCCGCCCGAAGCCGGCCGGGGTGTCGTCGAACTCCCCGACCGCCTCGCCGTCCTCGTCCAGCTCGGGCGCCCAGATGGTGACGTGGCCGGTCCGGCGCTCGATCTCGGCGCGCGCTCCCGGCAGCGCGCCGGCGGTCTTGTGGTACGCCAGCAGGAGGGCCTGCTCGATGGTGGGGATGAGCAGGTCCACGGGGATGTCGCGCTCACGCTCCAGCAGTCGGAGGGTGCTCATATCGATGTCCATGTCCGGCCTTCCTCACCTGACGGCCCCGGGGACGGCGCAGCGCACCGTCGGGGATGACGGGGCGCCGCCACGGGTCGTGCTCGCGCACTCGTCGTCGCACTCGGTTGTCGTCGCACTGCGGACCGCGGCGCCGGTGGGCGCCGCGGCGTCAACGGCACATCTTACACTCGTGCCGAGTGTGGCCGGGTCCGTCAGTCCGTGAACTCGACCTCCACCCTGGCCCGGCGCACGGCCTCGAAGGCCCAGCGCTCCGGGTCGAGCAGCCGGGCCGGCATCCCCTTCTTCACCTGGTGGCTGCGCTGCAGGACCACGCCGTCCTGGCCGACCTCGAGCAGGCGGGCCGTGAACTTCTCGCCCTCCACCGGGGTGACCCGCACCAGCCGGCCGATCGAGCGGCGCCAGTGCCGCGGGGCCGCGAGCTCCCTCGTGGCCCCCGGGGAGGACACCTCCAGCTCGTAGGCCGAGCCCGGCACGGGGTCCGTGCGGTCGAGGAGCTCGGACACGGCCCGGGAGACCGCGGCGATCCGGTCGATGTCCACGCTGTCGGTGCTGTCCTCCGGCAGGTCCACGAGCACCTGCAGCACGAGCCCGGTGCCGGCGGGCTTCAGGGCGACGTGCTCCAGGACGAGCCCCGACTCCTCCACCGCGGGGCCGATCAGCTCGGCCAGCCGCTGGTCGTCGGGTCCGGGGGTGCTCTGCTCGCTCACGGGGTCTCCTCGTGCTGTCGGGACGTCGGGGTCGGTCCTGGAGATCCTATGATGAACGCGGCCCTCCGCCGTCCCCCGCCGCGTCCCCCAGGAGCCCCCGGTGACCGATCCCCGCACGCCCGTCCCCCGGGTGCTCCCGCTGGTGCTGGGGGTCCTGCTCGCCACCGGGGCGGCCGGGGCGTGGTGGCTGGACTCCGCCCGGCCGGTGCCCCCGGACGAGGTCGCGCGCGCCGAGGCGTGGCGGGGAACCGAGGCGCTGCTCGCGGCGCCCGCCCCGGCGCCCGCCGCCGCGTGGGCGGACGTGCGCGCCGACCTGGCCCGGCAGCTCGAGGCCCTCGGTCCCGCGCCCGACGACCGCACGAGCGCCGCCGCCCGGGCCGGGCGTCCCTCCCCCGCCGGCGGCACCGGCGGCGTCAGCCCCGGAGACGCCGGGGACGCCGGGGACGCCGCGGAACCGGGCGCCACGGCGTCCGCCGCGCTGCGGACGACGGCGACGGCCCTCGCCGGGGACGCCCTGGCCGCCGAGGACCCCGCCCTGGCGCGGGTGCTCGCCGCGGCGGCGGTCTCGCGGGCCACGGCGGCCCGGCAGCTCGCGGTCCCGCAGGGCCCGGCGCCGCAGGTCCCGGCTCCGGCCGGCGCCGACCTGTGCGACGCCGCCGGGGATCCGGCCCCCGGCGGGACGACCGCTCCCGGGGCCGTCCTGTGGTCGGCGCTGGACCGCGCCGGCTACGCCTTCGAGGCGCTGGCCGCCCGCACCGGGACGGCCCCGGACGCCGCCGCCCCTGACGTTGCCGCCCCGGCCGGTGCCGTCCCCGCCGAGCTGGCGGCCCGGGCGCGGGCGGACGTCGAGGAGCTCCTGGGGTCCCCGTCCGCCCGGCGGGTGCTCGCGGCGGACCCGGGGCTGCCGGCGGGCGCCTACGTCCTGCCCGAGGACGTGCGGGAGCACCCCGGCCGGGTCGCGGACACGGCGGCGCGGGACGTGCAGGATGCCGCCGCGCACGTGCTGGCCCGCGGGGACGCCGGCGACCGGTGCTGGGCGCTCGTGGCGCTCGAGCGCGCGACCGGGCTGCGCGCCGCGCTCACGGGGGAGGTCGACGCCCTGCCCGGCGTGGTCCGGGACGACCCGCCGCAGTGACCTCCCGCCCGGTGGGGCGGCTCAGGCTCCCCGCAGCACGTCGACGCCCAGCTTGAGGATGAGCAGCGAGACCACGGTGAGGAACACCACCCGGATGAAGCGGCTGCCGCGGGCCACCGCGGTGCGCGCCCCGAGGTAGCCGCCCAGCATGTTGGACAGCCCCAGGACGAGACCCAGGCCCCACAGCACCGACCCGTGGCCGAAGAAGAACACGAGCGCGCCCACGTTGGTCGCGAGATTGACGATCTTCGCCTTGGCGCTGGCGGCCAGGAAGCTGTAGCCCAGCAGCGTGATCATGGCGATGACCAGGAACGAGCCGGTGCCCGGGCCCATCACGCCGTCGTAGAAGCCGATGACGGTGCCGATCACCATCGCGGTGCCGTAGTGCCGCGCCCCGCTGTGGCGCAGCTCGGTGAGCTGCCCCACGGTGGGCCGGGCCACGGTGAACAGGAGCACGGCCACCAGCGCGGCGAGGATGATCGGGCGGAACACCGCCTCGGGCAGGGACGCGGCCAGCGCCGCCCCGCCGAAGCTGCCGAGAAGCGCGACGCCGGCCATGGGCAGGGCGGTGCGCAGGTCGGGGGACGTGCGCCGGTAGAAGGTCAGCGCGCTCGTCGCGGTGCCGAACACGGAGCCCATCTTGTTGGTGGCCAGGGCCTGGACGGGGCTGATCCCCGGGACCATCAGCACCACGGGCAGCTGCAGCAGGCCGCCGCCGCCGACCACGGCGTCGACGAATCCCGCGGCGAGCCCGGCCGCCACCAGCAGGGCGACGACGCCGGGGTCCATCTGCTCCAGGCCCGAGGCCCCGAGCCAGGCGCCGAGCCCCTGCACGGGATCAGCCGCGCACTGCGGCGGCGACCACGGCGGCGACGCCGTCCCGGGGCACGTCCTCGCTGCTGCCGCTCGCGCGGTCCTTGAGCTCGAGGACGCCGTCCTTGAGGCCGCGGCCGACCACCAGCACGGTGGGCACGCCGAGCAGCTCGGCGTCGCCGAACTTCACGCCCGGGGAGACCTTGGGCCGGTCGTCGAAGAGGACCTCGAGCCCCTCCGCCTCGAGCTCGGCCACGACCTTCTCGGCCTCCTCCAGCACCTCGGGGCCCTTGCCGGTGGCGACCACGTGGACGTCCGCGGGGGCGGCCTGGCGCGGCCAGAGCAGCCCCTTGTCGTCGTGGTAGGCCTCGGCGAGGGCGGCCACCGCCCGGGTGACCCCGATCCCGTAGGAGCCCATGGTCACGGTGACGAGCTTGCCGTTGCGGTCGAGCACCTTCAGCCCCAGTGCCTCCGCGTACTTGCGGCCCAGCTGGAAGATGTGGCCCATCTCGATGCCGCGGGCCGCCTCGAGCGGGCCGGAGCCGTCCGGCGCGGGATCGCCGGCCCGGACCTCGGCGCACTCCAGGACGCCGTCCCAGGCGAAGTCGCGCCCGGCCGTGAGGTCGTAGACGTGCTGGCCGGCCACGTTCGCCCCGGTCACCCACCGGGTGCCGCGGACCACGCGCGGGTCCACGAAGAAGGGGATGCCGGTCGAGGACTTCTCGCCGAGCACGGCCTGGTCCGGGGACAGCCCCGGCCCGATGTAGCCCTTGACCAGCAGCGGGCAGGCGCGCAGGTCCTCGTCACCGGCCTGCTCCACCAGCACCTCGCCGGAGACGTCCAGGGCGGCGCCGATGCCGGCCTCGATGCGCTTGAGGTCCACGGCGCGGTCGCCGGGCAGGCCGACCGCCACGAGCCGCCTGGCGCCGTCGGGCAGGACGACGGCGAGCACCACGTTCTTGAGGGTGTCGCCGGCGGTCCAGGGCCCCTCGGCGCGCGGGTGCAGCTCGTTCGAGCGCTGCACGAGCGTGTCGATCGTGGGGCTCTCCGGGGTCTCGAGCACCCGTGCCTCGGGGGCCCCGGCGGGATCGGTCTCCGCGGGCACCACGGTGGTCACCGCCTCGACGTTGGCCGCGTAGCCGCCGGGCGAGCGCACGAACGTGTCCTCGCCGATGACCGTGGGGTGCAGGAACTCCTCGGAGCGGGAGCCGCCCATGGCCCCGGACTGGGCCGAGACGGCGACCACGGGCAGGCCGAGGCGCTCGAAGATCCGGACGTAGGCCTCGCGGTGCCTGGCGTAGGACTCGTCGAGACCGGCGTCGTCGACGTCGAAGGAGTAGGAGTCCTTCATGACGAACTCGCGCCCGCGCAGGAGACCGGCGCGGGGGCGGGCCTCGTCCCGGTACTTCGCCTGGATCTGGTAGAGGGTGACGGGGAGGTCCTTGTAGGAGGAGTACAGGTCCTTGACGAGCAGCGTGAACATCTCCTCGTGCGTGGGCGCGAGCAGGTAGTCGGCGTCCTTGCGGTCCTTCAGGCGGAAGAGGTTCTCCCCGTACTCCGTCCAGCGGTTCGTGACCTCGTAGGGCTCGCGCGGCAGCAGCGCCGGGAAGTGCACCTCCTGGGCGCCGATCGCATCCATCTCCTCGCGCACCACCTGCTCGACCTTCCCGAGCACCCGCAGGCCCATCGGCAGCCAGGTGTAGATGCCCGGGGCGGCCCGGCGGATGTAGCCGGCGCGGACGAGCAGCTTGTGGCTGTCCACCTCGGCGTCGACCGGGTCTTCGCGGAGGGTTCGCAGGAACAGGGAGGAGAGTCGCAGCGCCACGAGGGCTCCGTTTCTCCCGGGGAGCGCGGCGTGGTGCGGCCGGGCCCGGGCGTCGAGAGGATGGGCGGCGCCGACGGCGCCGCTGATTCCGGTCAAATCTACACCCCCCGCCCCGCCCGGCCGCACCGGGATCGGCGGCCCCGGGCGCTCAGAGCAGGACGGTGGCGAAGGTCCCGACCCGCTCGAAGCCGACCCGCCGGTAGGTGGCGAGGGCCCGGACGTTGTAGTCGTTGACGTAGAGGCTGACCACCGGGGTGCGCCGGCGGGCGAGGCGCACGGCCGCCGCCATGCAGGGCGCCGCCAGCCCCCGGCCGCGGTGCGCCGGGTCCACCCACACGCCCTGCACCTGCGCCACGCCGCGGGCCACCGAGCCGAGGTCGGCCTTGAACACCACGCGGCCCCCGTCGTCGGTCAGCACGAGGCAGCGCCCCGCCTCGACGAGCGCGGAGACCCGGTCCCGGTACCCGCGGTCGCCGCCCGTGTACGGGGAGTACCCGACCTCCTCCTCGAACATGGCGGCGCTCGCCGGGAGCACGGCGGGCAGGTCCTCGGGGCGTGCCACGCGCACGCCGGGGTGCGGGGCGGGCGCGGGGTCCCGGTCGATGGCCAGCAGGGGCTGGACGGGGCGCAGGTCGAAGGGCCGGGGCCACGAGCGCTCCACCCGGGACCACAGCCCGAGGACCAGCTCGGCGGGCCCGAACAGCGAGGCGTGCCGGGACCCGCCCCGCCGCAGGTGCCCTCCGACGAGGTCCAGGCCCGGGCCGTCCAGGGACACGGGCACCACGTTCGTGCCCACCCAGCACGCGCCGGTCAGCTCACCGTCCGGCCCGGCGGTGCCGACCACGGGCGGGATCCGCGAGCCTCTGCTCCCGCGGTACGACTCGACGTGGGCGGCCACGAAGGCGTGGGCGACGGGGTCCGCCTCGAGCAGCCGGTCCAGCTGGGCCGGATCGACCTCCCCCGCCGGCACCAGCCGCGGCGCCGTCCTCCGCTGCGTCCTCACCCGCCCGTCACCGGCCCGTCAGCTGACGCTCACGACGGGGCTGCCCGCCGTGGTCTCCCCGTTCTCGTCCGTCTCCATCTCGGCGGCGATGCGGTTGGCCTCCTCGATCAGCGTCTCCACGATGAGGTCCTCGGGGACGGTCTTCACGACCTCGCCCTTGACGAAGATCTGGCCCTTGCCGTTGCCGGAGGCCACGCCGAGGTCGGCCTCGCGGGCCTCGCCGGGGCCGTTGACGACGCAGCCCATCACGGCCACCCGCAGCGGGACGGTGAGCCCCTCGAGGCCCGCCGTCACCTCGTCCGCGAGCGTGTAGACGTCGACCTGCGCGCGGCCGCAGGAGGGGCAGGAGACGATCTCGAGCTTGCGCGGGCGCAGGCCCAGGGACTGCAGGATCTGGTTGCCGACCTTGACCTCCTCGACCGGCGGCGCCGAGAGGGAGACCCGGATGGTGTCCCCGATGCCCTGGGACAGCAGGGCGCCGAAGGCCGTGGCGGACTTGATGGTGCCCTGGAAGGCGGGGCCCGCCTCGGTCACGCCGAGGTGCAGGGGCCAGTCGCCGCGCTCGGCGAGCAGCTGGTAGGCCCGGACCATGGTGACCGGGTCGTTGTGCTTGACGGAGATCTTGAAGTCGTGGAAGTCGTGCTCCTCGAACAGGGACGCCTCCCACACGGCGGACTCGACGAGCGCCTCGGGCGTGGCCTTGCCGTACCTGTCCATGATCCGCTGGTCGAGGGAGCCGGCGTTCACGCCGATCCGGATGGACACCCCGGCGGCCTTGGCCTCGCGGGCGATCTGGCCGACCTGGTCGTCGAACTTGCGGATGTTGCCCGGGTTGACGCGCACGGCCGCGCACCCGGCCTCGATGGCCGCGTAGACGTACTTCGGCTGGAAGTGGATGTCGGCGATCACCGGGATCGGGGACTTCATGGCGATGATCGGCAGGGCGTCGGCGTCGTCCTGGGACGGGCACGCCACCCGGACGATGTCGCACCCGGTGGCGTTGAGCTCCGCGATCTGCTGCAGGGTGGCGTTGATGTCCGTGGTGGGGGTGGTCGTCATGGACTGCACGCTCACCGGCGAGTCGGAGCCGACGCCCACGGACCCGACCCGGATCTGCCGGGTCTTCCGGCGCGGGGAGAGGACGGGCTGGGGCGCGGCGGGCATGCCGAGGCTGACCGGGGTCAAGGAGTTCCTCCGAGGAATCGAGGGCAGGAGCTGGAGCGGTGGCGCCGGGACCCGCTGGCCGGGCCCGTCACCGGTTCCCATTGTGCCCCATGCTCCGGGGCGGCCCCCGGTGCCGGGGTGCGATTCCTCCCACGCCGAACGCCCGCCGGCCCCGGGGGCGCGCCGGCCGGCCCGGGCTCAGAACAGCCGGACCGGTTTGACGATGTCCGCGTAGATCAGCAGCACGGACATCCCGATCATCAGCACGGCCACCGCGTAGGTCACCGGCAGCAGCCGGGCGGGGTCGAAGGGGCCAGGGTCGCGGCGGCCGAGCAGCCGGGCGCTCCCCCGGCGCAGCGCCTCCCACAGCGCCCCGGCGACGTGCCCGCCGTCGAGCGGCAGCAGCGGCAGCAGGTTGAAGACGAACAGGGCCAGGTTGACGGAGCCGACCAGGCCCACGAGGGAGGCGGCCTTGTCCCGCAGCGCGATCTCCTCGTGCGCGGCGATCTCCCCCGAGATCCGGCCGACCCCCACCACGGAGATCGGCCCGTCCGGGTCCCGGGGCGCGTCGGAGAACGCCGCCTCCCCCACCTCGTAGATCCGCTGCGGCAGGTGCAGGACCACCCCGGCGATCTGCTGCAGCCCGTCCAGCACCGCCCCGGGCACCGCGGTCAGCGGCTGCCGGACGGGCTCGCTCGTGGGGCTGATGCCGATGAAACCGACCTCCTCGTAGCGGGGGGCGCCGTCCTCGCCGGTCACGGCGGCGCCGGAGTCGTCCAGCACGGGCCGCGAGGAGAGGATGGGGGTCAGCGCCGCGGACACGGTCCGGCCGTCCCGCTCGACCACCACCGGGATCCGTTCGCCGGCCCGGTCCCGGATCCGGGCGGTGAGCTCGTCCCAGGAGCCGACCGGGGCGCCGTCGACGGCCGTGACGACGTCCCCGGGGCGCAGCCCGGCGGCGTTCGCGGGGGCCTGGGGATCCTCCGGCCGGCACTCGGTCTGCCCGGCGGCCTGGCGCTCCGCGGCCACCACGCACTCGGACACCCACGCGACCGTCGTGGTGGGCGTCGCCGTCCCGAAGCCGGAGAGCAGGACGGCCAGGCACAGGGTCCCGAGCAGGAGGTTCATCACGGGGCCGCCGAGCATGATCACGATCCGCTTCCACACGGGCAGCCGGTAGAACACGCGGTCCTCGTCCCCGGGGAGGAGCTGGTCCGCGGCGCCGCCGCGGGCCTCGGCCGCCATCTGCTGGAAGACGCCGGTGCTCGAGGCGCGGGCCGTCGAGCCCGCGCGCGCCGGCGGGTACATCCCCACCATGGAGATGTAGCCGCCCAGCGGGACCGCCTTGAGCCCGTACTCCGTCTCGCCGCGCCGGCGGGAGAGCACGGTGCGCCCGAAGCCGACCATGTACTGCGTGACGCGCACGCCGAAGAGCTTGGCCGGCACGAGGTGGCCGATCTCGTGGAGGGCGATGGAGACCGCGATGGCGGCGGCGGCCAGCAGCACGCCCACGAGGAACAGCACGACACCCATCCGTCGGACCTCCCGGGATCGTCGAGGGACCCCGGCGGGCGCCGGGGACGTCGGGGCCGTGCGCTCGGCACGGCGAGGACCAGTCTGCACCACGATCCTGGACGTCGGGCACCGGGCGCACCAGGGCACGACGACGGCCGGTGCCCTCCCGGGAGGGAGGCGCACCGGCCGTCGGTGGGCTGCGGGGCGGGGCGCCTCAGCGGCGCAGGATCCGGCGGGCCAGCCGGTTGCCCACCACCTGCACGAGCTGGACCAGGACCACGATGACGGCGACCGCCGCCCACGTGACCTCGTCGTTGAACCGCTGGTAGCCCAGGCGCAGGGCGAAGTCGCCCAGGCCGCCGGCGCCGATGGCCCCGGCCATCGCCGACATGTCCGTGATGCCGATGACCAGGAACGTGTAGCCGAGCACCAGCGGGCCCAGCGCCTCGGGCAGGATCACCGTGGTGATGATGCGGCCGCGGGAGACGCCCATGGAGCGGGCCGCCTCCACGACCCCGGGGTCCACGCTCATGAGGTTCTGCTCGACGATGCGCGCCACCGCGAACATGGCCCCGATGGTCATCGCGAAGATCGCGGCGTTGGGCCCCAGCCGGGTCCCGACGACCCCCTGGGTCACCGGTCCCAGCGCGGCAAGCAGGATGATGAACGGGATCGGCCGGACGAAGTTCACCACGAGGTTGAGGCCCTCGTGCACCGCCCGGTTCTCCAGGATGTTGCCCCGGCGGGTGACGTAGAGGCCGACGCCCACGAGCAGACCGAGCAGGCCGGCGAGCAGCAGCGTGACCGCCACCATGTAGAGGGTCTCCCCGAGCGCGGACAGCAGCTCGGGTCCCAGGACGGACCAGTCGTTCACGCGGCCACCTCTCTCAGGGTCGTGATGCGGGACATCTCGTCGACCACGGCCTGCACGGCCGCGTCCGCACCGGTCAGCTCGAAGGTCAGGGACCCGAACGACTGCTCCTGGAGCACGCTGATCCCGCCGTAGGCGATGGTGAAGCGGACCCCGCGGGCGGCGCCGTCCGAGAGCACCCCGCCGATGTCCACGCCGTCGCCGACGTCCACGATCACCAGGCGCCCCCGGTGGGCGCGGCGCAGCCGCTCGACCTCACGGGCGTCGGGCACCGAGTGCAGGACGGAGGAGACGAAGCGGCGGGCGGTCTCGGTGCGGGGCCGGGCGAAGATGTCCACGGTGGAGCCGTGCTCCACGACCTTCCCGTCCTGCATCACGGCCACGCGGTCGGCGATCGCGCGGACCACGTCCATCTCGTGGGTGATGATCACGATCGTGATCCCGAGCTCCCGGTTGACCCGCTGCAGCACCTGCAGCACCTCCTGGGTGGTCTCCGGGTCGAGGGCGCTCGTCGACTCGTCGGCCAGGAGCAGCTTCGGGCTGGTCGCCAGGGCGCGGGCGATGCCCACGCGCTGCTTCTGCCCGCCGGAGAGCTGCTCCGGGTAGTTGCCGGCGCGGGCGGCGAGGCCCACGAACTCGAGCAGCTCGGCCACCCGCGCCCGGCGCTTCTCCTTCGGCCAGCCGGCCCGCTTGAGCGGATACTCGACGTTGCCGGCGACGGTGCGGGAGGTGAAGAGGTTGAACTGCTGGAAGATCATCCCGATCTCCTGCCGCACGGGCGCCAGCTCGGTCTCGCGCCGGCCGGCCACCTCGAAGCCCTCCACGGTCAGGGAGCCCGAGGACACGGGCTCGAGCCCGTTGATCAGGCGCACGAGGGTGGACTTGCCCGCCCCGGAGTAGCCGATCACGCCGAAGATCTCGCCGCGGCGGACGTCGAGGGTGACGTCGTTGACCGCGAGCACCTCGCGCGCCGCCCGCCCCGAGCCGGTGCGGAAGGTCTTGGAGACGTTGCGGAAGGAGACGAGCACCTCGTCCGGGCGCCCGGGTGCGGGCGGCCCGGCGGGGACCGCCGCGCTCACTGCTCCTGGTCCTTCAGCTCCTGCTGGTAGCGCGCGGTCAGCTCCTGGAGCTCCTCCGGCTCCAGCTGCAGCGGCACGGCGGTGTCCTTGGTCTCCTCCATCTCGGCGTCGAGCACGGCCTGCTCGTGGTAGAGGTCCGCGACCTGCCGGAGGGTCTCGTCGTCGGCGAGCTCCTCCGTGGTGGTGAAGAGGTTGACGTAGGCGCGGGAGCCCTCGGACTCGGGGTCGTCCTGGGCGAGCGCGGACTGCGGGTCGATGTCGGCCCGCGAGAGGAAGTCGTTGTTGATGACCGAGCCGGCCACCGAGTCGAGCGAGAGCACCGTCTGCTCCGCGGAGACCGGGGTGACCCGCACCGTGGAGGCCTCGGTGTCGACGTCGAGCTCGGTGGGGATGAGGGTGTCGCTGGTCAGCTCCACGAGACCTGCGGCCTCGAGCACGAGCAGGGCCCGGGAGAGGTTCACGGCGTCGTTGGGCACCGCGATCTCGTCGCCCTCCTGGAACTGCTCCACGGAGTCGTACTGGTTGGAGTACAGGCCCAGCGGGTAGATCGAGGTCGAGCCGATCGGGGTGATGGAGCCGCCGGCCGCGTTGTTGTAGTCGGCGAGGAACGGGACGTGCTGGAACCAGGTCATCTCCACGTCACCGGACTCGGTGGCGGGGTTCGGCTGGTTGTAGTCGGAGAAGTCGACGTACTCGACGGTGATGCCCTGCTCCTCGGCCACCCGCTGGAGGGCGTCGTGGGTCGGGTCGGTGCCCACCACGCCGATGGTGACCTTGTCGTCGGCGAGCACGCCCTCGCCGGAGGACTCCCCGGCGGAGCCGCCGCAGGCGGTGAGGGCGAGGCCGAGGGTCGTGGCCAGGGCGAGGAAGGGGAGGCGCTGCGATCGCATGTGGTGCCTTTCCGTGGGTCCGGGGTGTCGGAGGTCTCCACCGGGGCCAACGGGTCCGGCGGCCACGGTCGAGGGCGCGCCGGAGGGCGCGTGCGCGGTCGGACCGTACTTGCCGCCGGCCGTCGTCGGCCGGTGCCGGATGGTTCACCTGGGGCACCCCACTACGGGAGAGGGTTGCCGCCCAGCAAGCCAGGGCTGCACGCTGGGACTCGTCATCCGCCTGACACACTAGCACGTGCGGCGGGGCCGGGCCCGGCCCGGTCAGCGGGCGAGGACCTCGCGGGCCCGCCGGCGGGCCCAGCGCTCGGCCGCCAGCACGGCCTCGAGCTCCAGCGGGCCGTCGTCGTCGTGCTCGCCCAGCACCGCCTCGACGGTGTCCACGATGGCGGGGAACCGGATCCGGCCGTCGTGGAAGGCGTGCACCGCCTCCTCGTTGGCCGCGTTGAACACGGCGGGGAAGGTCCCGCCCCGCTCCCCCGCCGCCTTGAGGAGCTCGACGGCGGGGAACGCCACCGGGTCGAGGGGCTCGAAGGTCCACTCCGTGGCGCGCGTCCAGTCGCACGGCAGGGCGGCCCCGGGCACCCGGTGCGGCCAGGCCAGGCCGAGGGCGATGGGAAGGCGCATGTCCGGGGGCGAGGCCTGGGCGAGGGTGGAGCCGTCCACGAACTGGACCATGGAGTGCACGACCGACTGGGGGTGGACCACCACGTCGATGCGCTCGAGGGGGACGTCGAAGAGCAGGTGGGCCTCGAGCACCTCGAGGGCCTTGTTCACCATGGTCGCCGAGTTGGTCGTCACCATCAGGCCCATGTCCCACGTCGGGTGGCGCAGCGCGTCCCGGGGCGTGACCGTCTCGAGCTCCGCCCGGGACCGGCCGCGGAAGGGCCCGCCGGAGGCCGTCAGCACGAGCCGGTCCACCTCCCCGGCGGTGCCGCCGCGCAGCGCCTGCGCCAGCGCGGAGTGCTCGGAGTCCACGGGGATCAGGGCGTCCGGGTCCCCGGTGGCCGCGGCGGCGGCCTTGACGAGGGCGCCGCCGGCGATCAGGGACTCCTTGTTCGCCAGGGCGAGCCGGTGCCCGGCCCGCAGCGCCGCCAGCGTGGGGGCGAGGCCGATGGAGCCGGTGATCCCGTTGAGCACGAGGTCGGCGTCGGGGTGGGCGGCGGCCGCGGACGCGGCGTCGGGCCCGTGCACGACGTCCGGGCGGTATCCCCCGGCCCCGGCGGACGCGGCCCCGTCCGCGATGAGGCCGGCCAGCCGGGCGGCGTCCTGGGCGGTGCCGCTGGTCGCCACGAGCGCGGCGCGGGTCTCGAGGGCCTGCTCGGCGAGGAGCTCGAGGTGCCGTGCTCCGGCGGCGAGGGCGACCACGGTGAACGGGTCCGCGCCCTCGAGCTCGCGGGCGGCCCGCACGACGTCGAGCGCCTGGGTGCCGATCGAGCCCGTCGAGCCGAGGACGCTGATCCGGCGGGGGCCGGCGGCGGCCAGGGCGCGCAGCTCGGGTGTCGGGCGGGTGCGGGGCGAGGTGGCGGGGGGCGTCATGGCCCCAGTATCCCCCAGCGCCACTCCTCGGTGCGGTGCCCGCAGGGGGTGCCTGCGGACGGCCCGGAACGGGCCGAGGCCCCGTCCACCGGGAGCGGTGGACGGGGCCTCGGCGACCGACGGGGGTGGGGTCAGCGCGTGGCGCGACCCTTGCGGCCGGAGACCGCGCCCCAGATGAAGAGCACGATGAGGGCTCCCACGACGGCGGTGATGATGGTGCCGATGTCGAACGCGGACTCCAGGTCCCCGATGCCGATCAGCGAGCCGAGGAAGCCTCCGAGGAGGGCCCCCACGATGCCGAGAACGATCGTGACGATGATGCCGCCACCCTGGCTGCCCGGCATGATGAGCTTGGCGAGGGCGCCGGCGATGAGGCCGAGGATGATCCAGCTGATGATTCCCATGATGGCTCCTTATCCGTCCCGGGAGGGACTTTTATTGTACGCAACCGGCGAGTATCCCTGGAATACCCTGAGGTTGCTTCTGCGCCTCACCCTAGCCGACGGTCAGCCGCCTGTCTGTTCCCGTTAGCCAATCGACGCGTTCCTCCCGGACGCGGACCGGCCCGCCGGAAGCCGGGGCTTCGGGCGGGCCGGTGGATCCTCCCAGGTGGGAGCGGGGAATCCGTCAGTGGGCGACGGGCTTCTCGGCGCCGATGCCTGTGAGGGAGCGCACCTCCATCTCGGACTGCTTGATCGGGTCCTCGAGACGGCGCTCCGTCATGGAACCGATGAAGCCGAGCAGGAAGGAGGCCGGGATCGAGACGATGCCCGGGTTCTGCAGCGGGAACCACGCGAAGTCGGCCGTCGGGATCATCGACGTCTCGGTGCCGGACATGACCGGGGAGAAGACGATGAGGCCCACCGAGATGATCAGGCCGCCGTACATGGACCAGACCGCCCCCCGGGTGGTGAAGCGCCGCCAGTACAGGGAGTACAGGATGGTCGGCAGGTTCGCCGAGGCCGCGACCGCGAAGGCGAGCGCCACGAGGAACGCGACGTTCTGGCCCTGGGCGCCGATGCCGCCCGCGATGGAGACGAGACCGATGACCACCACCGTGGTCTTCGCCACCTTCAGCTCCTTGCGGGGATCGGAGTTCCCCTTCTTGATCACGCTGGTGTAGATGTCGTGGGCGAACGAGGCCGAGGCCGTGATGGCCAGGCCGGCGACGACCGCGAGGATCGTGGCGAAGGCCACCGCCGCGATGATGCCCATCAGCAGGGACCCGCCGAGCTCGAAGGCCAGCAGCGGGGCCGCGGAGTTCACGCCGCCGGGTGCCGCCTGGATCCGCTCGGCGCCGATGAGGGCCGCCGCGCCGAAGCCCAGGATGAGGGTGAAGAGGTAGAACAGGCCGATCAGCGAGATGGCCCAGACCACGGAGGTGCGCGCCTCCTTGGCCGTGGGCACCGTGTAGAAGCGCATGAGCACGTGGGGCAGGCCCGCCGCGCCGAAGACGAGGGCCAGGCCCAGGGAGATGAAGTCCAGCTTGCTGGTCTCGCTCACGCCGTACTTCAGGCCCGGCTCGAGGATGGCCGGGTTGCCGGAGACGGCGACCGCGTCACCGAGCAGGGAGGAGAAGTTGAAGCCGTAGAGCGCCAGGATCCAGACGGTCATGACCGCCACGCCGGAGACCAGGAGCACCGCCTTGATGATCTGCACGTAGGTGGTGCCCTTCATCCCGCCCACGAGGACGTAGACGATCATGAGCACGCCCACGACCACGATGACCAGCGACTGCCCGACCCGCGAGCTGATGCCCAGCAGCAGCGACACCAAGGCGCCCGCCCCGGCCATCTGGGCCAGCAGGTAGAACGCGGACACGGCGAGGGTGGAGATGGACGCCGCGACGCGCACGGGGCGCTGGCGCAGGCGGAAGGACAGGACGTCCGCCATCGTGAACTTGCCGGTGTTGCGCAGCAGCTCGGCGATCAGCAGCAGCGCCACGAGCCAGGCCACGAGGAAGCCGATGGAGTAGAGGAACCCGTCGTAGCCCTGGAGGGCGATCGCGCCCACGATGCCCAGGAAGGACGCCGCCGAGAGGTAGTCGCCCGCGATGGCCAGGCCGTTCTGGGTGCCGCTGAAGCCACGGCCGCCGGCGTAGTAGTCGGCCGCCGTGGACGTGGACTTCGAGGCGCGGAGGACGATGACCATCGTGACGACGACGAACGCGCCGAAGATGGAGATGTTGATCCAGGGCGTGCCGACCGTCTCCGTGGTGGCGGCCGTCATGGGCGCGAGCGCGGTGTGCAGCTGGTGCATCGGTCAGTTCTCCTGTCCGTGGACGCCGCCGGTGGTGCCGAGGCTGGGCTCGAGACGCTCCCGGATGGCCGTGGCCTTCGGGTCCAGCTTGCGGTTGGCGAAGGACACGTAGGCCCCCGTGATGGCAAAGGTCGTGACGAACTGGAGCAGGCCCAGGACGACGCCGAGGTTGACGTTGCCGATGACCTGGATGGCGAACAGCTGCGGCGCGTACATGGCGAGCACCACGTACAGCAGGTACCAGACCAGGAAGGCGACGGCGAGCGGGAAGACGAAGCCGCGATGGGTCTTCCGCAGCTCCTGGAACTCTGGCGACCGCTGGGCCGCGGGGAAATCGATGTCGGCGACGAGGTCGTCGGCGTCGATGGGTGGCTGGGTGGACATGGGCTACCTCCTCATGTGATGTGGCCCACACTAGGCCGTTGTATGCACAGGAGCAAGGCGTGACACCCAAAAGTTGCTTTTCAGGGGTCAGGATGAACACGGAACGGCGTTTCTGGACGAGGCCCGGTCCAGCATGTATACACAGAGGCTTCGGAGAGCCTGTTTCAGCGAGAGGCCAGGAGCAGCTGGACGGCGCGGTCCAGGAAGGCGTCCACCTGCTGCTCCTCGTAGCTGCGCTCCCCCTGCGCGGGCGGGAACACGGCCCGGCGCAGCTCGGCCGGCGCGAGGTCCGCGGCGCCCTCCAGCCGGGCGCCCAGGCGCTCGCAGAGGACGTCCACGTGGGCCGCGGAGTAGCCCTGGGCCCGCGGCCGGGAGGGGCGCCGGAAGCGCTGCGTGCGCGGCCGGTCGAGACGGTTCCGGAGCAGCCGGGTCAGGGCGTCGACGTGCTCCTGCCAGGCCTCGGGGCCCCGGTCGCGCAGGCACTGCTCGCGCTCGGCCGCGGCCAGCGCGTCCTCGGCCGCGTCCAGCAGCCCGTCGACGGCCTCCGGCCGGTAACCGCCCCGCGCGTCGGCGAAGACGGCGGCGCGCACCTGAGTGCTCAGCACGGCCCCGGACCGGTGCGCCGGTCCGGGACCGGGCGGCGCGTCCTGCAGGGCCGCGTGCACGCCGGCCAGGAGCTCGTCCACCTGGACGACGTCGTAGCCGCGCTCGGCCTCGGTGCACCGCGGGATGCGGGCGGTGGCCGGCCGGGCTCCGGGGCGGTCGGGAGGCATGGGCTGCGGGTCCTGGACGCCGGGCTCAGGCGCTCGCGGCGAAGAGCTCGAAGAGCAGGTACCCGGCGGGGACGGCGAAGAGGATGGAGTCGATCCGGTCCATCACGCCCCCGTGGCCGGGCAGGAGGGTGCCCATGTCCTTGATCCCCAGCTCGCGCTTGACCATGGACTCGGAGAAGTCGCCGAGGGTGGCTGCGAGCACGAGCACCGCGGCGAGCACGGCGCCCTCCCACCAGGCGTGGTCGAGCAGCAGCACGGCGCACAGGACGCCGATCAGCACCGAGCCGCCCAGCGACCCGGCGAAGCCCTCCCAGGACTTCTTGGGGCTGATCCGCGGCGCCATGGGGTGGCGGCCCCAGACCACGCCCACGGCGTAGCCGCACGTGTCCGAGCCGACGGCCAGCAGGATGACCGTGAGCACCTTCAGGGGGCCCGCCTCGGTGTGGTAGAGCAGCAGGGCGATGCTCAGCAGGAAGCCCACCCAGACCAGGGCGAACACGGAGCCCATGATGGACAGGATCATGCCGTCCCGGCCCCCCAGGGCCCGCCAGACGATCACGAGCGTCAGCCCCACGATCACGGCCATCATCAGCGCCTCGCCGCCACCGGCGAACGCGGCGACCGGCATCAGCACGCCCGCGGTCACCGCCGGGACGCGCGGGATGACGATGCCGCGGTAGCGCAGGGACCGGCCGACCTCCCAGACGCCGATCCCCGCCGCCGTCCCGGCGAAGAGCGCCAGGACGAGGGGCTGGACGAACAGCCCGACGAGCAGGGTCCCGATGAGCACCACGGCGACGCCCACGGCGGCCGGCAGGTTCCGGCCGGCGCGGGAGGGGGCGGTGTGCCGGCGCCCCGGCGTGCCGGGGGTCGTCGCGGCGCCGGCCCGGACGGGCGCCGGCCGGGCACGCGGGGAGAAGGCCCCCCCGGCGGTTCCCGGGGAAGCCTTCGTCTCCTGGTGCGGTCGCGGCTGGTCCGGCATCAGACCTGCAGCAGCTCCGCTTCCTTGTTCTTGAGCATCTCGTCGATCTGGTCGATGTGCTTCTTGGTCGCGGCGTCGAGGTCCTTCTCGGCGCGCTTGCCCTCGTCCTCGCCGATGTCGCCGTCCTTGACGGCCTTCTCGATCTGGTCCTTGGCGTGCCGGCGGATGTTGCGCACGGAGACGCGCGCCTCCTCGGCCTTGTGCCCGACGACCTTGACGTACTCCTTGCGCCGCTCCTGCGTCAGCTCCGGCATGACCACGCGGATGACGTTGCCGTCATTGGCGGGGTTCGCCCCGATGTCCGAGTTGCGCAGCGCCTTCTCGATGTCGTTGAGGGCGGAGCGGTCGTACGGCGTGATGAGCAGCGTGCGGGCCTCGGGGTTCTGGAAGGAGGCGAGCTGCTGGAGCGGGGTGGGAGTGCCGTAGTACTCGACCAGCAGGCTCGAGAAGAGGGAGGGGTTGGCCCGGCCGGTGCGAATCGCGGCGAAGTCCTCCTTGGCGCCCTCCACGGCTTTGCCCATCTTGGTCTTCGCTTCGGACATGGTCTCTGAGATCACGTAGGGGCTCCTTCGTCGTGTCGCACGGAGTCCTCCGCGCGGGGTCGGTTCGGCCGGTCGCCGCGCGGGAACCACGCCGCCCGGCCGTGCTCGCCCCAGTCTAACCGGGGGCCGCCCGGCGCCGGCTCACGCGGTGACGAGGGTGCCGATCTGCTCCCCGAGGATGGCGCGGGTGACGTTGCCCTCGCCCTCCATGCCGAACACGCGCATCGTCACGTCGTTGTCGCGGCACAGGCTGAAGGCCGTCTGGTCCATGACGCGGATGTCGCGGGCGAGGGCCTCGCCGTAGGTGAGGGTGGACAGCCGCTGGGCGTCCGGGTTCGTGCGGGGGTCCGCCGTGTAGACGCCGTCCACCCCGTTCTTCGCCATGAGGACCTCGTCCGCGTGGACCTCCAGGGCCCGCTGGGCCGCGACGGTGTCGGTGGAGAAGTAGGGCAGCCCGGCGCCGGCGCCGAAGATCACGACCCGGTCCTTCTCCATGTGCCGGATGGCCCGGCGCGGGATGTAGACCTCGGCCACCTGCTCCATCTTGATCGCGGACTGCACCCGGGTGTCGACCCCGCACTGCTCGAGGAAGTCCTGCAGGGCCAGGCAGTTCATGACGGTGCCCAGCATCCCCATGTAGTCCGCACGGGAGCGGTCCATGCCGGCCTGGGAGAGCTCCGCGCCGCGGAAGAAGTTGCCGCCGCCCACCACGATGGCGGTCTCGACCTGGCCCACGGTGGCCGCGATCTGCTCGGCGATGTCGCGGACCACGCGCGTGTCCACCCCGATGGAGCCGCCGCCGAAAACCTCGCCCGAGAGCTTCAGCAGCACCCGGCGGCGGGCGGGGGCGACCCGGGGGTCCCTGCTCAGGCGCAGGGCCTCGTCCTTGATCTCGGAGGCAGAAGTGGTGGGCATGGTTCCTCCCGGCGACGACGGAGCTGCGTGGACCGGCTCGGCCCCGCGAGGGTGCAGCTGGCGCGGGGGGCGGGCCTCCCTCAGCATACAGAACGCGTCCGCCCCCGGGCGCCGGCCCCCGGGGCCTCGAGGGCGTCGTCGCAAGCGGGACCGGGAACGACGACGGAGGCGTCCCTGCCGTGCAGGAACGCCTCCGTCGCGGGCGGGCGCCGGGCGCCCGGGAGAGGACCGGTCAGGCGCCGACGCGGAAGCGGGCGAAGGCCGTGGCGGTCGCACCGGCCTCCTCGAGCACCTTGCCGACGGTCTTCTTGGAGTCCTTGGCGAAGTCCTGGTCCAGCAGGACGACGTCCTTGAAGTAGCCCTTGAGGCGGCCGTTGATGATGTTCGGCAGGATCTTCTCCGGCTTGCCCTCGGCGCGGGCCGTCTCCTCGGCGACGCGCTTCTCCGACTCGACGGTCTCGGCGGGCACGTCCTCCTGGGAGAGGAACGTCGGGGACATCGCGGCGATGTGCACGGCGACGTCGTGGGCGACCTGCCCGGCGTCGGCACCGGCCACGGCCAGCAGCACGCCGACCTGCGCCGGGAGGTCCTTGGAGGTCTTGTGCAGGTAGACGGCCACGTTGTCGCCCTCGACGCGGGCGATGCGCCGGACGACGACCTTCTCGCCGAGCAGGGCACCGGTCTCGGTGACGAGCTCGGAGACGGCCTTGCCGTCGACCTGGGCGTCCATGAGGGACTCGAGCGTGGTGGCGTCGGCGGCCACGGCGGCGTCGAGCACCTTGTTGCCGAACTCGACGAACGGGGCGGACTTCGCCACGAAGTCGGTCTCGGAGTTGACCTCGACCATGTACCCGACGGTGCCCTCGACGCGCGCGGCGACGAGGCCCTCGGCCGTGGCCCGGCCCTCGCGCTTGGTGACACCCTTGAGGCCCTTGACGCGGATGATCTCCTGCGCCTTCTGGAGGTCGCCGTCGGCCTCGTCGAGCGCCTTCTTGACGTCCAGCATGCCGGCGCCGGTGCGCTCACGCAGGGCCTTGATCTCGGTGGCGGTGTAGTTCGCCATGGAAACTCCTCACTCGGTCGGTGGTGCCGGCCGGGGCGGGCACGGGCCCGCCCCGGCCGGCCTCGGGCGGGGACGGTGCCCCGCCGGGGGAAACGGACGGTGGACGGAGACTACTCGGCGGCGGTCTCGGTCTCGGCCGGGGCCTCGGCGGGAGCCTCGGTCTCGGCCGGGGCTTCGGTCGCGGCGGCGGTCTCGGTCTCGGCCGGGGCAGCGGTCTCGGCCGGGGCCTCGGTCGCGGCGGTCTGCTCGGCGGCGTGCTGCTCGAGCAGCTCGCGCTCCCACTCGGCCATCGGCTCGGCGGCCTGGTCGGCGCCGCCGGACTTCTTGTTGTGGCGCTCCATGAGCCCCTCGGCCACGGCGTCGGCGATCACGCGGGTCAGGAGGTTGACGGAGCGGATGGCGTCGTCGTTGCCCGGGATCGGGAAGGCGACCTCGTCGGGGTCACAGTTGGTGTCGAGGATCGCGACGACCGGGATGCCCAGCTTCTGGGCCTCGTCCACCGCGAGGTGCTCCTTCTTGGTGTCCACGATCCAGATCAGGGAGGGGGCCTTGGTCAGGTTGCGGATGCCGCCGAGGGTGCGCTCCAGCTTCTCCTTCTCGCGGCGCAGGAGCAGGAGCTCCTTCTTCGTGTACTGCGAGCCCGCGACGTCGTCGAAGTCGATCTCCTCGAGCTCCTTCATGCGCTCGATGCGCTTGGAGACCGTGGCGAAGTTCGTGAGCATGCCGCCGAGCCAGCGGTGGTTCACGTAGGGCATGCCCACGCGGGTGGCCTGCTCGGCGATGGCCTCCTGGGCCTGCTTCTTGGTGCCGACGAAGAGGATGGTGCCGCCGTGGGCCACGGTGGTCTTGACGGCCTCGTAGGCGCGATCGATGAAGGACAGCGACTGCTGGAGGTCGATGATGTAGATGCCGTTGCGCTCGGTGAAGATGAAGCGCTTCATCTTCGGGTTCCACCGGCGGGTCTGGTGGCCGAAGTGCACGCCGCTGTCGAGGAGCTGGCGCATGGTAACGACGGACATGTCGTCTCCTGGTCTCTCGTGCGGGAGGGCGTGCGACGACGCCCGGCCCGCGGGTTCGGTTCTCGGCTGCGTCCGGCGGACGAGCCCCTGGTGCAGCGGTGGGCGGACCCTGCGGGTCCGTCTCCCGGCCGCCGTGCCGCACCCCGCCGGGACGGGGAACGCGGACCGGGGCGGCCGGACCGGGACGGGAGGTCCCGGCGGCGCTGCGCGCGAAGTCAGCTGCTCGCCACCGCGCCGTCGGCTCCGGCGTCGCGGCCGGGTCCGGGTGGGCGCGAGGGCGCGCCACGAGGGGCGCCTCAGAGCACACTGCGGGATCGAGTGTACTACAAGGGCCTCGTCCGCCCTGCACCCGGCCGGGGGCTGCCGGAGGGGCCCCGGGACCGTCCACAGCACGGGGCCGGGCGGCCCTCCGCCCGGCCCCGGTGGCGGACAGTCGGGACATGCCCACCGGACCCTCCCCGCTCCTCCGTCTCCTGCACCGGCCCCGTGCCCGGACCGGGCCGGCCGGCGTGGTGGGGCTCGCGATCGTGCTCGTGCTGGGGGTGCTGCTCCCCTCCCCCGGTTCGGCGGCCCAGGGGTGGGCGTGGCCCCTGTCGCCGCGGCCGGCCGTGGTGGGCGAGTGGGTTCCGCCCGCCCAGCGGTGGGCGCGGGGCCACCGGGGCGTGGACCTGGACGCGGGCCCGGGCGCCGCCGTGCGCGCCCCGGCCGCGGGAACGGTGGCCTTCGTGGGGTTCGTGGTGGACCGCCCGGTGCTCACGCTCGACCACGGCGGGGGTCTGCGCTCGAGCTTCGAGCCCGTCGAGTCGTCCCTGGTCCCCGGGGACCGGGTGCACCGCGGCCAGGTCGTGGGCGTGCTGCGCGGCCGGGACCACTGCGGCCCGGGGACCTGTCTGCACTGGGGCGTGCGCCGGGACGGCGACTACGTCAACCCGCTGCAGTTCGTCGGCGCGCTCGAGCCGTCGGTGCTGCTCCCCGTGCCCGAGCGGCTGCGCGCGGCCGCTCAGCCCTCGTCGTCCTGAGCGTCGTCGACGCCCTCCTCGACCTCCTGCTGGACCTGGTCGGCACCCTCCTCGACCTGGCCGGCGCCCTCCTCGACCTCCTGCTGGACCTGGTCGGCACCCTCCTCGACCTCCTGCTGGACCTGGTCAGCGCCCTCCTCTACGTCCTCGGTGGAAGTGTCGCAGCCGGTCAGTGCGGCGAGCGCCAGGGCGGCGACGGACAGGAGGCTCCACGGCGTGCGTCGGCTCATCTCGGCGTCCTCTCGGTGGGTGGTGCGCGGATCGGACCACCAGTGCACCACATCCGCAGGGGACGCGCACCCGGTGGACGGGACGTGCGGACGGAAGCACCCCTCCCACCGGGGGACGCGCGGTGGAAGGGGTGTCGGGTAGGGCCGGTGGGGCTTGAACCCACGACCGAAGGATTATGAGTCCTCTGCTCTGACCAGCTGAGCTACGGCCCCGCGCCGGGACGGGCCCGGCGGCGCAGCACCACGTTACCGCACGAGCGAGGCCAGCCTGGTCCGGATCCGTCGCGGGCCCGCGGCGGGGGCGCGCGCCGACTCCTGGTGCTCGCGCGCTCCCGGAGCAGGAGTGCGCACGGACTCCGGGTGCTCGCCGCGGTAGAGCCGCAGGAACGTCTCCAGGGTCCGCGGGAAGCTGTGCTGCGCGACCTTGCGGCGGCTCTCCCGGCCCATCCGGGCGCGCTCCTCGCGCGGGGCGCCCAGGACGAGGGCGAGCTTGCGCGCCAGGTCCTGGGCGTCGCCGGGGGCGAAGAGCCAGCCGTTGACGCCGTCCTCGGCCAGGTGCGGCAGGGCCCGTGCGTCGGCCAGGACCACGGGCCGGGACGCCGCCATCGCCTCCAGGGTGACCAGCGACTGGAGCTCGGCCGTGCCCGGCTGGCAGAACACGTCGGCCCGCAGGTAGGCCGCGCGCAGGCCCTCGTCCGGGACGTAGCCCAGGAAACGGACCCGGTGGGCGACCCCCAGGGTCCGCGCCAGCTTCTCGAGCGCGGGCCGCTGCTCGCCGTCGCCCACGATCTCCAGGTGGGCGTCGAGCTCGGCGGGCAGCACGGAGATCGCCTCGATGAGCACGTCCACGTTCTTCTCCACCGCGAGCCGGCCGGTGAACAGGACGGTCGGGTGCGCGGCCGGCTGCCGCCGCTCGCCGTCGTGGGCCTCGTAGTCGGCGATCCGGATCCCGTTGGACACGGCGAGCACCGTGTCGGGGAAGCCGTTGCGGCGCATGGCCTCCACCGCGAGCGGGGTCGGTGCGGTCACCACGTCGCAGGCGCCGAACACCCGCACCATGTCCCGCCAAGACACCGCGCGGTAGCGGTTCAGAACCCATGCCGGGAACGGCAGGAACGGCTCCAGGTTCTCGGGGACGAAGTGGTTGGTGGCCACGGTGCGGATGCCCCGCCGCCGGGCCTCCCGCACCAGCATCCGGCCGAGGATGTAGTGGCACTGGACGTGCACGACGTCGGGGCGCACCTCGTCCAGCACGCGGCGGATCTCCCCGGCCACCTGCCACGGGAAGCACAGGCGGAAGTACGGGTGGGTGAAGGCCCGGTGGGAGCGGAGCCGGTGCTCGACCACGCCGTCGTCCTCGGCCCGGTACGACGGCCCGGGGCCCGGCCGTGCGCACAGGACGTGCACCCGGTGGCCCTGCTCGTGCAGGCCCCGGGCCAGACGGTGCCCGAACTGCGCGGCCCCGTTGACGTCCGGGGGGTAGGTCTCGGCGCCCAGGAGGACGGTCAGGGGGCGTGCGGCGGAGGGGGTGTGGGCGCTCAAGCGTGTCTTCCCGGTCGGTCGTGTGCGGGGCGGTCGGATGCCGTGGGGCGGTCGGATGCTGCGGGGCGCCGTGCGGCGGAGCCCGAGGGGGGCTGCGCCCGGTCCTGCCGTGCGCGTTCGGCCCGGCGCTCGAGCACCTCCGGGTGGTGCTGCGAGAGCACGGCGACCCCGACTATAGCAACGCCGCCTGCCGCGGCCATCAGCATCCCGACCGGGACGGAGAAGCCCGGCACCGCCTCGCCCAGCACCAGCAGCCCCAGGAGGACGCCCACCATGGGGTCGATCACGGTCAGCCCCGCGATCACGAGGTCCGGCGGACCCGACGCGAAGGCCGTCTGCACGAACCACCCGCCCAGCACGGCGGCGACGACGGCGGTGCCCGCGGCCAGCCAGTTGACGTCGTCCAGGGGCGTCCCGGCGCTGCCCTGGATGCGGATCAGGGTCAGCCGCACGAGCACCGCCACGAATCCGTAGAGGATGCCGGCGCCCACCACGTAGAACGTCCCGCCCAGGCTGCGGCCGAACATCGCCGCGGAGACCCCCAGGACGCAGATCAGCACCACGAGCATGACCACCACGGTGTGCTCGGCCCACCGCGAGATGCCCCGGGCGGGGTCGGTCGCCGCCACGGCGCACGTCACGAAGACCGCCCCGCCCGCGGTGCACAGTCCGATCGCCGTCCAGGTGCGCCGGTTGATCCGCAGCCGGCGGTGCCGTGCGTGCAGCAATGTGGTGATCACCAGGGCCACCACGCCGATCGGCTGGACCACCGTCACGGTGGCGAGTCCCAGGGCGGTGACGTTGAGGCCGGTGCCGAGGCCCAGCAGGGTGAGACCCAGCAGCCAGCGGGGACGGCGCAGCAGGACCGCGATGCTGCGCAGGCGCAGCCGTCCCTTCGCGACGTCCGCCACGGCACTGCCCTGCTGCTGCGTCCCGACGGCCAGGCACACGGCCGAGAGCAGCGCCAGGGCGACCGCCAACCACTGGCTCATGGCATCCACCGATCTGTCGTCACGCCCGGGAGTCTATCGAGCCGGCCCGCCCGTCCGGCCCGGGGCGCGTGGACACCCGGTGAACGCACGGGGAAGGCCCGGAAGCCTGTGGCTTCCGGGCCCTCGACCGGTGCGCTCGTCCACGGGGAACCCATGGACGGCGACGTCACCGGAACAGCTTGCGGAGGAAGACGACGAACGCGCTCCCCGCAACGGCCAGCACCGTGAGCGGCTGCCACCGCTCGCCGAGGCCGGACCCGGCGGACGAGCCGGAGGTCGAGCGGGACTTCGCGCCGCCCTGGGCGAGCAGGCCCTTCACGTCCTTCGGGGTGGTCTTCACGGTGCGGCTGGTGCGGTCCACGAACCCCTTGGTGGTGGACTGGATGGTCTCCGCACGGCCCTGCACGTCGTCGCGCAGCGTCTTGAGGTGCTCGCGGCGCAGCTTGAGCCGGTGCCGCAGCTGCTCCTCGGTGGGCGCCGGGGGCTTCTGCTGGGCCGGGTCCTGCGCGGCCTCCCGCTTCTCCTGCTCCTTGCGCTCGCGGGCCAGCTGCTCCTCGCGCTGGACACGGCTCTCGGTGTAGGCGGAGCCCTCCTTGACCACGCCGAGGTCGTACTTGACCCCGAAGAGCGCCTTGCGCGGCACGAGCGGAAGGGCCTTCTTGATGGTGGACACCCCGATGAGCGCCGCGACGGCCAGGATGATCAGGAACAGCACGGCGAGCAGCAGGGCGGCCAGCCAGGCCGGCATGATCTGCGACAGACCCGCGATCGCCGCGCCGACCAGGGCGATCGTGGCGAGCAGCAGGAACACGAGGCCGACGACGACGAAGGCCGCGCCCTTGCCCAGCGTCTTCGCCTTCTCCGTGAGCTCGAGCTTGGCGAGCTGCGCCTCGTCCTTGAGCTGCTTGGGCAGCAGCCTGGCGAAGACCTTGACGACATCGAGGATCGACGCCGATCCGGGATCGGAGTGCTCCGACCCCGCTCCCGACGCTCCGCCCGTGCTGGGGCCTACCGAATGACTCATGCCCGCCTCCGTTGATGATGAGAAAAGTACGTGGACTGAGCACCAAGCTACCATCGGGGACGCCGCCGGCGGGCGCGCACGGGGTCGCGGCTCAGCCTGCCGGGACGTGCGGGAGGGCCCGTCCGGTTCCCCGGACGGGCCCTCCCGTCGGTGCGTCGGAGTCGGGTCCGGTGCTACTTCTTCCCGTCCCGGCCCTTGCCCTTGTCGCCCTTGTCCTTGTCCCAGTGCCGGTCCTCGTCCTGCTCGAAGTACACCCTCACGTACTTCTTCTGGCAGACCTTGTCCGACTTGCCGGTGCGGTCGACCTGGCGGGCGTCCCTGTAGTACTCGCGCCAGTCGCCCCCGTGGCACTTCTCCTTGGCGATGGACGCGGCCTTCTCGAGGCTCTTGTCCTCGTAGCGCTTCGTCTTCCAGTCGCCGCGGTGCTTGTACTTGACGACGACGTCGACCTCGCCGTTCTTGCGCTCGTCCTTCTTGCTGTGCCCCTTGTCGTCGCCCTTGCGATCGTCCTTGCCGTCAGCGAGCGCCGGACCTGCTCCCCCGATCAGCAGTCCCGCCACGGCGACACTCGCTACCAGCTTTTCCAGAGTTTTCACTGTGTTCCCCCTTGGTGAATAAGGTGAGATCAGCCTAATTCGCTTCTGACAAGGCACTCAATAGCAAACGGTGACGTTCCGGACGCGGTACGGTCACGGATCGGAACTACTGTCCGGTTCGCCCGGCGGTCGGCTCCCGCCGGTGCCGGGCTCCTCGACGCCCCGGGGGCCGGAGGACGCGACGAGGGACCGGCGCCGCGCGCCCTTCGTGACGGCGCCGAGCGCCCGCTCCAGCGGCCCCTGCCCCATGGTCCGCTGCCACGTCACGGCGAACAGGACCGCCGACACGAGCTGGACGGCGAGCCACAGGTGGGGCCGGTCCTCGTGGACCTCGAACGACAGGACGACCAGGTGCGCGGTGTACAGGGTCAGGGTCATCGAGCCCATCGCCGACAGCGGCAGCAGCCAGGCGCCGACCACGCGGGAGATCAGCAGGAAGGCGCCCAGGACGGCCATGCCCGTGCCGAGGCTGACCGCGATGGCCAGGGGGGTGTTGGTGTGCGGCGCGTCGACGGCGAGCGACCACCAGGTGTCGGTGGGCAGCCAGTCCTCGCCCCAGATCAGGATCTCGTCCAGTTGCCTCGCGTCCCCCGACGAGGAGGCCAGCAGCCGTTCGTAGCCGCCGAGGCCGTGGAGCAGGACGTACGAGGCCGCCTGCGCGCAGACCGACAGACCCAGGCCGACCGCCAGGAGGCGCAGCTGGGTCGCCCTCCTCCGCAGATCGAGCCGGCCGAGCCCCATGCCGGTCAGCAGGTAGGTCAGGTAGGCGAGCGCCGGATAGGTGCCGGTCAGCAGCAGCTGGGCCGCCGTCGCCCCCGGCTCCGTCAGCAGCTCCCCGAACGCGGGGTTGTCGGCGACGGGCTCGGGCAGTGCGTCGCGCAGCGACTGCATGAGCACCGGAGCCACGAGCAGGAAGACCGCCGCCGAGCCGAACAGCGGCTTCGGGCCCGCGCGCAGGAAGGGCACGGCCAGGAGGAAGAACACGCCGTAGTAGATGAGGATGTTGTCCGCCGGCAGGTCGTCGGCCAGCAGGGATCCGATGGCCAGTCCCAGCACCGCGATCAGCACCGCCCGCACCACGAGCGCCACACGGTCCGCGCCCAGCTCCCGGCCACCGTGCGGGCGGGGTCCACCGGTGGACAGGGCGAGTCCCACGCCCGCCAGCAGCGCGAACAGCGCCGCCGAGTCCCCGGAGAAGAGGATCTGCGACCAGGTCGGCTCGCCGGTCTCGTCGTCGGAGGACGGCAGGACGTGGACGGACATGAGACCGATGAGCGCCAGACCGCGGGCCGCGTCGACGCCGGTCAGACGCCTTGACGGCTTCCCCGCGGCGCTCCGGCCCCGGTTCGCGGCGGGTCCGGCTGTCCTGGCCGACCGACGCATGATTCCTCCCGAAATGTCGGGCCCCGTCCGGAAGCCGCACGGAGGATCCCGTCCGGTGCGTCCAGGATCTCGACTCGCCCGGGACCGCCCTGGACCCAGGGTGCGCCACGGACTTCCGTCCTGGCTAGGAAGAACATAAGGATTCCATAAGACATGCGTGCGGCTCGGAGCGGGACCGACAGCCCGTTTCCCGCCGCTTCCGCCCTGTCGGGCAAAGAGCGGGCATTACTTTCGCGATCGGATGCGAGTCAATGGAAGGGAGCTTGATCCGAGCTCCCGCCGGAAGGACGACCACCATGACCGCCATCCCCCGGGCCCATCCCGCCGAGTCCCTCGTCCGGGCCGGCGTCGTCGGCGCGCTCGCCGCCCGCGGCGTCACCGTCACCTCCGTCGAGATGCTGTTCGACGGCCAGGAGTGGTCCGTGACCGTGTCCCACCACCCGCCCGACATGTCGGAGAGCGATGTGCGGGTGGCGGTCTGGACCGCCGTCCTCAACTACACGGCCGTCTTCGACGTGCCCGCGCCCTCCGACGGGGTGCGGATCAGCGTCACCGGCTGACGCGCGACGCGCCGGGGCGTCACGGCCATGAGGTTGGCCGCGTCGTGGGTGCGACACCGTCGAGGTGCCCCTGAACGCCACGGACGAGCAGGTCCGGGCCGCAGCCCGCGAGCTCGCCGCCGAGTACGCGCACTGGAGGCAGTGGGTAGCACTCCTAGGCGGTCACCGACCGGCCGGGAGTGATACCGGCGGCGAATGCGCTGGAGAAACCATAGGGCTGTCTCAGCATCACCACAGGGCCAGTCCGTACAAATGGATCATGACCCGGGGCTACCGTATCCGGGTCAGACCCCGAGGAGACCCCCGTGGAGCACGAGCCCCCTGTCGAGCACGACGCGGACGCAGAGGTCGCCGCCGCCCTGGAATCCCGCCATCCGGGACTGCAGTTCCGCCGTGACGAGGACGGGGCGCTGCACCGCTTCAGTGACATCCCGCTCACGGCCACCGGCGTGCTGTCCGGTCGCCCCTTCGTCTTCACCTACCGGGGCGACCTCGCCCGTTTCCGAGTGTGGCCCACCGGCACCCAGACCCCGAGCGTCCATGACCACCGGCCCTCCGGGTTCCCGAAGCTGGAGTCCTCCCGCGGCAAGATCGTCGGCGACCCGCTGTCCAGCTCCCTGACGGCCGACCAGCTCATCGAGGTGCTCGGCGAGATGATCAAGATGGCTCTCACCCATCTGAAGCCGGGCCCCGACTCCCTCCTCCCGGTCACGATCACCATGCCGGGTAGGCTGCTGGAGCCCGAGCAGGTCACCGCGCTGCTGGCGCCGTTCACCGGCCGGGACCTGCCGCCGCAGGAGGCGTTGCTGGACTGCGCAGATCTGAGCAGCTTCTCCCTGGAGGCCCTGGGCCTGCTGGCGGAGCGCACTGCCGACCTGTTCAACATCATCACCCTGGTCGGGGCCAGTACCGAGCTCGCCGAAGCGTTCACCGACGATGCGCAAGCAGAGGCGATACGCCACATGAAGCACGCCCTGATGGCTCGGCGCCGGGCCGAGCGCGAAAGGCGCGAGGGGCGCGGCTGAGACGGGCTGTCAGCACACATGGTCTCCTGACCCGCGCGCGGCCGCCCGACACCAGAGGACTCCCTGATGACCCTCACTCGCCCCCAAGGAGGCGGCCACCGCCCTGGAGGACCGATTCCTTCGCCCTGCTCCTGAAGCACCGGGGCGATCAGTTCCCACAGGCGGTCATCGACCATCCACGACTGCGTCCTCGTCGTCGTGCAGGCACTGTGAACCACTCACACACGAGTGAGCAACGACGGACCGGGTCCTGAGACCAGGTCCCGGTGTCCCCAGGATGCAGCCGTCGTCGGGGACGACGGAGGCCCTCACCGGCGTTTCCGCCGGTGAGGGCCTCCTGTGTTGCTCCCCCGACTGGACTCGAACCAGTAACCCTTCGATTAACAGTCGAATGCTCTGCCAATTGAGCTACGGGGGACCGTGCACGCGGACGTGCAACGAGCCATCACTTTACCGTTCCCGCCGGGCTTCGACAAATCCGGTTCCGCCCGGTGGCGTCAGTCCTGGCGGAGGCCGCGCCGCTGCATCTCCAGCTCCAGCAGCTCCCGCTGGAGCTCCTGGTAGCGCTCGCGCTGCCCGGTGGGATCCGTGCGCTGGAGCTCCGCCAGCCGGTCCGACTTCCGCCGGTTGATCTGCAGCTCGAAGAGGCGGTTGAGGATGTCCGCGGTGTAGCGCTCCAGCTGCTGCTGCGTGGTGGCCGGCAGCGGGGTCACGGCGAGCTCGGCGAGGTAGCCGTGCAGCGGCTCGGGCAGGTGTCCGCGCACCCCGTCCACCCAGGCCTGCCCGCTCGGCACGGCGGAGCCGTCGCCGAGCAGCTCGGCGCGCGCGGCGAGCACGGCGTCGTGCACGGCCCCGTGCACGGGGTAGCGGAAGTCGCTGAGCCCGAACTCCTCCCAGTGCCGCGCGAGCATCAGGTCCGGGCACTGGATGACGGTCTCGAGGGCCTCGCGCTCCATCCGGGCCACGGGCTCGCGCGGGTCGGGCAGCTCGACCGGGGCCGGCCCGGACGCCTCCGGCTCCGCCGGCCGGTGCGGCGCGGGGGCCTCCTCCCGCTGGGCGCGGCCCGCGGCGTCGACGGCCCGCTGGACCTCCGCCGGCTCGAGCCCGAGCCAGCCCGCGAGCTGCCGCGCGTAGGCGGGGCGCAGGGAGCGGTCGCGGATCCGCGCCACGATGGGCGCACAGGCGCGCATCGCCCGGATGCGGCCCTCGATGGTGTCCAGGTCAAAGTTCTTCAGCGTCGCCCGGATCGCGAACTCGAACAGGGGGCGGCGGTTCTCCACGAGCTCGGCCACGGCGGCGTCCCCGCGGGCGAGCCGGAGGTCGCAGGGGTCCATGCCGTGGGGCTCGACCGCCACGTAGGTCTGCGCCACGAACTTCTGGTCCTCCTCGAACGCGCGCAGGGCGGCCTTCTGCCCGGCGGCGTCGCCGTCGAAGGTGAAGACGACCTCTCCCCCGCCGCCGTCGTCGGAGAGGAACCGCCGGACGATCTTGATGTGCTCGGCCCCGAAGGCGGTGCCGCACGTGGCCACCGCCGTGGTCACGCCCGCGAGGTGGCAGGCCATGACGTCGGTGTAGCCCTCGACGACGACGAGGCGCCGCTGCCTGGCGATCTCCCGCTTCGCGAGGTCGATGCCGTAGAGCACCTGGGACTTCTTGTACAGGGCGGTCTCGGGGGTGTTGAGGTACTTCGGGCCCTGGTCGTCGTCGTGGAGCTTGCGGGCGCCGAAGCCGATGACCTCGCCGGCGACCGCGCGGATGGGCCAGACGAGCCGGCCGCGGAACCGGTCGTAGAGCCCGCGGTTGCCCTCGGAGAACATCCCGGTGAGCTTGAGCTCCTGGTCCGTGAAGCCGCGCTCCCGCAGGTGCTTGAGGAGGTGGTCCCAGCCGCGGGGCGCGTAGCCCACGCCGTAGCGCCGGGCCGCCTCGCCGTCGAAGCCCCGCTCGCCCAGGAACTGCTGGGCGGGGGCGGCCTGGCGGGTGTAGAGGTTGCGCTGGAAGAACTCCGCGGCGACCTTGTGCGCGTCCAGCAGGCGCTGGCGGCGGCCGACCTCCTCCTTGTTCGGCCCGGAGCCCTGCTCGTAGTGCAGCTCGTAGCCCACCCGGGCCGCGAGCTTCTCCACGGTCTCGGAGAAGGTGGTGTGGTCCATCGTCATGAGGAAGGAGATGACGTCCCCGGACTCGTCGCAGCCGAAGCAGTGGTAGGTGCCCATCTGCGGCCGCACGTGGAAGGACGGGGTGCGCTCGTCGTGGAACGGGCAGAGCCCCTTCCAGGAGCCGATGCCGGCGCTCTTGAGGGTGACGTAGCCGTCGACGATCTCCTTGATGTCGGTGCGCGCCCGCACCTCGTCGATGTCCTCGCGTCTGATCAGTCCTGCCACACCGCCAGTCTAGGCGCGCGGCCGGACGGCGGAGGGCCGCCCCGGGCCGCGCGGTGGATCGCCGTGCGGCCCGGGGCGGCCCGTGGAGCGGGATCCGTCAGCGGCTCAGCGGGAGCTTTCCCGCAAGTCCTGCCGGGTCCGGGTACCGGTCAGGGCGAGGCCGCCCAGGGCGCCCACCGCGGCGAAGGCGAAGAAGCCCCACGGGTAGGCCAGGCCCGCGGTCAGCAGGGTGCCCCCGATGATCGGGCCCGAGATCGCCCCGAGCCGGCCGACCCCGGCGGACATGCCCAGCGCCGTGGCGCGCACGCGCGGCGGGTGGTTGGCGGCGGTGAACGCGTAGACGAGCACCTGGGAGGAGAACACGAAGCAGCCGGTGACGAAGACCATGGCGTAGATCCCGAGCAGCGGCAGCTTGATCGCCAGGGCCGCGAGCAGCGCGGCCGAGCCGAGGAACCAGATGATGCCGGCTGCGCGCGGGGTGATCCGGTCGGCCACCCGGCCGGCGACCGCCAGCCCCGCGATGGCGCCCACGTTGAGGATCAGCAGGAAGCCGAGGGAGTTGCCGAGGTCGTAGTCGGCCGCCCGCATGATCTGCGGCAGCCAGGTGTTGAGCCCGTAGACGAGCAGCAGGCCCATGAAGGAGGCGACCCAGATGGCGATCGAGTTCCGGCGCCAGCCGGTGGAGAGCAGCATGGTGGCGCCGACCTTCTCGGCCTGCTCCTCGGCGGTGTGGTGCTCGAGGTGCACGCCGTAGTGCTCGGCCACGGCGCGGGCCTCGGCCATCCGCCCCTTGGACGCGAGGAACGAGGGGGACTCGGGGAGGAACACGAGCATGAGAGGCACGAGGACGAGCGCCGGCAGGGAGCCCAGGACGAACATCTCCTGCCAGCCGAACTGGACGACGACGACGATGGCGAGCGCCGCGGTGAGCACCGCGCCCACGTGGTAGCCGGTCATCACCAGGGTCGTGGCGTCGGAGCCCCGGCCGAGGCGGGCGAACTCGGTGACCATCGCGATGGCGGTGGGCAGGCAGCCGCCGAGGCCCAGGCCGGCGAGGAAGCGCAGGAGGCCGAAGACGAACACGCTCGGGGAGAACGCCGCGGCGAAGGTCAGCAGGGAGAACATGACCACGGCGCCGATGAGCATCTTGCGGCGGCCGAGCCGGTCGGTGAGGTAGCCCATGGTCAGCGCGCCGATCATCATGCCCACGAGGCCGACGGTGGCCACGGCGGTGCCCTGCGCGGTGGTCATCCCGAGCTCGTTGTTCTCGAGCATGGACGGCAGCACCGCGCCCAGGACCACGGCGTCGAAGCCGTCCAGCAGCACCGCGATCCAGCACAGCGGCGCCACCCACGCCCGGGAGCGGAGGACGGGCCGGGCGCCCGGGGAGGAGGGGGACGCGGCCTGCGGGGCGGGTCCGGTGGAGTTTTCCATGACGATCAGACCTTTGTGAGGAGGAGCACAAACGCGCCGAGTCTAGGGAGCGGCGCCGCGTGCGACCCAGCGCACAGTCATTGAACGGGATCGGCCGCCGCTCCGGTGGGACGGCTCACCAGAGCGGCTTGTCCCCCACCCGCCAGTGGGTGCCGCGGATCCGGTCGTGCAGGGACACGGCGGACAGGTCGGTGAGGGACGCGATCTGGTCCACCACGAGGCGCAGGCGGGCGGCCTCCGTGCCCGGCCCGTCGCCGAGGTCGTGCCAGTCGGCGGTGAAGGCGGGCGAGAGGAAACGGCCGTCGGAGTCCATCAGCGCCCCCACCAGGATCGAGAGCACCTCCTGCTGGTTGTCGTAGATCGGCTGGGCGTCGCGCACCGTGATGACGTAGGTCGTGGCGATGCCCTTGAGCACGCCGATCTCCTCCGTGGTCCCCTCCGGCACCACGAGCTGGGCGTCGTAGCGGGTCAGCGGGTCCTCGCCGTAGATGTCCCGGGTGGCGCCGACCGCGGACATCGCGAAGCGGCCGATGAGCTGGCTCGTCATGTTCTTCAGCCGGGCGAGGTCCTTGCGGGACCCGTCCATCTCCCGGACCCACAGGGACGAGTCCTCGAGGCGGGTCAGGGCGGCGTCGAGGGACTCCGGCGCGGCCTCGGGCAGGTACCAGCGCCGGGTGAGCTCGAGCACCCGGTCCCGCTGGGTGGTGTCGGCGAGCCAGCCCAGCTGCACGAGCCCGGAGGCGATCGCGTCCTCGACGTCGTGCACGGAGTAGGAGATGTCGTCCGAGAGATCCATGACCTGGGCCTCGAGGCACTTGGTGCGCGCCGGGGCGCCGTCGCGCAACCACGCGAACACCGGCAGATCGTCCGTGTAGACCCCGAACTTCGGGGACCTGGTCCCGTCCGGGCGCAGCGGCGCCTCGTGGGCCTCCCAGGGGTACTTGCACACGGCGTCCAGCACGGCGCGGGTGAGGTTCAGGCCCGCGGGCCGCCCGTCGTCGTCGAGCACCTTGGGCTCGAGCCGGGTCAGCAGGCGCAGGGTCTGCGCGTTGCCCTCGAAGCCGCCGATGTGCTGGGTCAGCCGGTGCAGGGCCGCTTCCCCGTTGTGCCCGAACGGCGGGTGCCCGAGGTCGTGGGAGAGGCAGGCGGCGTCGACGACGTCGGGGTCGCAGCCGAGCATCCGGCCCAGCTCCCGGCCGATCTGGGCGACCTCGAGAGAGTGGGTCAGGCGGTTGCGCACGAAGTCGTCGGTGTCCGGGGAGACGACCTGGGTCTTGGCCGCCAGCCGCCGCAGCCCCGAGGAGTGCAGGATCCGGGCGCGGTCCCGCTCGAAGTCGGAGCGGTACTTGTTGTGGTGGTCCTCCGCCACCCAGCGCGCGACGTCGCGGGCCTCGTAGCCCGGGGCGGGCGCGCCGGTGCGGTCGATCTCGATGGACGTGTGGGGCATGCCCGGTCCTTTCCGTGTGGTGGGGACGGCTCAGCCGCCGGAGACGTCGAGCTCCGCCGCGACCAGCCCCAGCCGCTCGGCGTCCCCCAGCTCGCGGGAGCCCAGCCAGCCGTCCGGCAGGTGCGGCTTCTTCGGGGAGCCGGCGCGGCCGCGCGGGCCCTCGACCGCCTCGCCCGGGTAGCCGAGGGACAGGTCGAGCTCGTCCAGCAGCTCGCGCAGGGTCGCGAGATCCGGCACCTGGGCCATCCTGGCGCGCAGCTCACCGCCCACCGGGTAGCCCTTGAAGTACCAGGCGACGTGCTTGCGGATGTCGCGCAGCCCCTTGGCCTCGTCGCCGAACATCTCCACGAGCAGCTCGGCGTGGCGGTAGATCGTGCGGGCGACCTGGTCCACCCCGGGGCGGAAGCGGTCGGGGCGGCCCTCGAAGGCGGCCTGCAGGTCCCCGAAGAGCCAGGGCCGGCCCTGGCAGCCGCGGCCGACGACCACGCCGTCCACGCCGGTCTGCTCGACCATGCGCACGGCGTCCTCGGCGCTCCAGATGTCCCCGTTGCCGAGCACGGGCACGTCCGGCAGGGCCTCGCGCAGCTGCGCGATGGCGTCCCAGTCCGCGGTCCCCGAGTAGTGCTGCTCGAGGGTGCGCCCGTGCAGGGCCACGGCCGCGACGCCGCTGTCGCGGGCGATCCGGCCGGCCTCGAGAAAGGTGAGGTGGCCGTCGTCGATGCCCTTGCGCATCTTGACCGTCACGGGGACGTTCCCGCGGGAGGCCTCCTGGACGGCGGTGCGCACGATCGCGGTGAACAGGTCGGTCTTCCAGGGCAGGGCGGAGCCGCCGCCGCGCTTGGTGACCTTGGGGACGGGGCAGCCGAAGTTCAGGTCGATGTGGTCGGCCCGGTCCTCCTCGACGACCATCCGCACGGCCTGCCCGACGTGGACGGCGTCCACGCCGTAGATCTGGATGGAGCGGGGCGTCTCGTCCGGGTCGTGGTCGATGATCCGCATCGACTCGGGCCGGCGTTCCACGAGGGCGCGGGCCGTGACCATCTCGGTGACGTACAGGCCGCCGCCGTACTCGCGGCACAGCCGGCGGAACGCCTTGTTGGTGACCCCGGCCATCGGCGCCAGCACCACAGGGACGTCGATCGTGAGCGCGCCCAGGTGCAGCGGCGGCAGGTCGAGCCGGGCGGGGTGGTTCTCGGTACGGGTGTCCATCACCGGGGAATTCTCTCACGGACGGCAGCGGCGCAGGGCCCCGGGGTGCTCCCCGGGGCCCTGCGCCGGCCGGCGCGGGTCAGATCCAGCGCGGGTTCGCCACGTCGGCGCCGACCTCGAGGCGGGCCCCGCCGCGCCCGGAGGCCCACTGCGCGACCGCGGCCAGGTCCCCGCGCACCAGGATCCCCGCGTCCTGGCCGGCGCCGGCCCCGAGCTCACCGAGCTCCGGGGCGTCACAGACCTGGATCCGCAGCCCGGGGTCCTTGTCCTGTCCCGCCCAGTTGCCGGTCACGTCCTTCAGCAGCCGGGTCAGGACCTCGGCCGGGACGTCCGAGAAGCGGGGCCCGTTGTCGAGGTCGACCGCGTGGATCCAGACCTCGCGGTTGCGCATCCAGACGGTCTCCGTGGCCGGCACGGTCCTGCCCTGGGCGGTCCGCACCTCGTGGCTCCACGCCGCCTCCGGGGTGTCCCGCCACTCGACGTTCAGGGACACCGAGGCGTGGTCGTTGAGGTGGCGCAGCGCCCGGGCCGGCAGGGTCGCCCCGTAGGCGATCTCCTGGTTGCGGGCCTGAGGGGAGGAGTACATCGGGGTCTCCACCCCGGTGTTGGCCCACTGCACGAGCCGGGTCAGGGCGCGGGCGTTGTAGCCGACGTGGGCGATGACGTGCCGGCGGGACCAGCCGGGCAGCAGTGAGGGTCCGTCGAGCTCGTCGTCCGTGAGCTCGTTGACCTTGCGGGACCAGAACGCCGTGCCGCGGCGCACCAGCAGCAGCTGGGCCTTGAGGTCCTCGTCGGTGGTGAGGTCCTGACGGGCGACCATGGCTGACTCCTCTCGTGCCCGCGCTCAGGCGGGGTCGACGATCTTGTTGGTGAGCACGCCCAGACCGTCGATCTCGACCTCCACCACGTCGCCGGACTTCAGGAAGACCTGCGGGTTGCGGGCCCGGCCCACCCCGCCGGGGGTGCCGGTGAGGATGATGTCCCCGGGGTTCAGCGGCAGCATCGTGGAGAAGTAGGCCACGAGGTGCTCCGGGGTGAACAGCAGGTCCCCGATCGAGTGCTCCTGCATGGTCTCGCCGTTGACCCGGGTGTGCAGGACGGCCTGCTTCGGGTCGAACTCGTCGGCGGTGACCATGACGGGGCCCACCGGGGTGGACTTCGCCCAGATCTTGCCCTGCAACCACTCCTTGGTGCGGAACTGCCACTCGCGCATGGAGATGTCGTTGGCGGCGGCGTACCCGGCGATGTACTGACCGGCGTCGGCCTCGTCCACCTTGTACGCGCGCTTGCCGACGACGACGACGAGCTCGCCCTCCCAGTCCAGCTGGGGGTCCTCGGCGACGGCCTCGATGTCGTCGTTCGGGCCGGTGAGGGTCTCGGTGAACTTGGCGAAGATCGTGGGGTAGGACGGCAGGTCGCGGCCCATCTCCTGGATGTGGCTCTTGTAGTTGAGCCCCACGCACAGGACCTTGCCGGGGTCGGCGACGATCGTCTCGAGCTCGGCGCCGGCGGCCGGGTGCGTCGGCCCGGAGGCGTCGGCGGCGATCTGCTGCCAGTTCTCCTCCGCGAGCAGGGCGCCGAGGTCGGGGCAGCCCTCGATCTCGGTGAACACCTCGCCGTCGAGGCGGGCGGCCGTGGTGGTCCCGTTGGTGCGCAGGGTTGCAAGCTTCATCGGTCAGTGTCTCCTGGGTCGGGATGTGGGGGTCGGTGTGCGGCGGCGCCCGGCGGGGCGCCACGGACGTGGTCCGGCGCGCGGGGCGGTCCGCTCCGCGCGCCGGAGGTGCGGTGCTACTTCTCCTCGCCCTCCACGAAGGTGCGGTTGAAGTTCAGCTTCTCGACGATCGGCTGGTCGCCGAACTTGAACAGGTCGAACCCGGTCTCGGCCTGGATCTGCCAGGCCGTCCAGGACGGGACGACCACCAGGTCGCCCTTCTCCACGACCCGGACCTCGCCGTCGAGCACGAACCGGCCGCGGCCCTCGAAGACCTGGTAGACGCTGGAGCCGACCTCCCGCGTCGTGCGGGTCTCGGTGCCGGGGCGGAAGCGGTGGAACTCGGCCCGGATGGTGGGCATGACGTCCCCGCCGGTGGTGGGGTTCACGAAGCGCACGGCGGCGTGGCCCTGCTCCACGGTGGCGGGGTAGCCCTCGTCCTCGATCGCCAGCTGCTCGGTGAGCGCCCGGTCGGTGTGCTCCCACCGGTAGGCCCCGATCGGGGAGGACACGGTGTTGCCCAGACCCGACAGGGGCCGCAGGCCCGGGTGGCACCACAGCCGCTCGCCGCGGGAGAACTCCGGGGTGGACTCGTCGGTCACCCGGTCGATGCCGAACTCGAAGAACGCGGTGTCGGTGTAGTGCACGAACGGGATGTCGAGGCCGTCGATCCACGCCATGGGCGCATCGAGCTCGTTGTGGTGGCCGTGGAAGTTCCAGCCCGGGGTGAGCAGGAAGTCCCCGCGGGACATCCGCACCGGGTCGCCGTTGACCACGGTCCACACGCCCTCGCCCTCGACCACGAAGCGGAAGGCGTTCTGGGAGTGCCGGTGCTCGGGCGCCACCTCGTGGCCGCCGAGGTACTGGATGGCGCACCACAGGGTGGGGGTGGCGTACGGGCGCCCGCCCAGACCGGGGTTCGCCAGCGCGATGGCCCTGCGCTCCCCGCCGCGGCCCACGGGCACCAGGTCCCCGGCCCGCTCGGCCAGCGGCAGCAGGTTCTTCCACTCCCACACGAACGGGACGGCCGCCGAGGCCGGGGCCTCCGGCATGAGGTTGCCGATCTCCGTCCACAGCGGGACCATGTGGCCCGACTCGAAGTCCTGGTAGAGGGCGTCGAGCTGGGCCTGCTCCTGAGGCGTGGGGGCCGGGACCGTCATCTGGTTGTCGTGACTCATGGTGAGCTCCTCGGTGCTCGCGGGTCGCGGGGCGGACCACCCTGCGCTGTGATGTGAGTTACTGGCCACGCTAGAGCAGGCACCGGCGGGACCGGCAATGAATTCTGCTGGATGGAAACTTCCTCCGGTGCTCCACGGCCGCTTCACCGGGGCCGGCCGGACTCGATCTCCGCGGCGATCTCGCCCTCGATCTCCCGGCACACCTCCCGCAGCGCCCGGATCACCGCCCGGTCCTCGATCACGCCGGCCCGCTGCACGGGCACGGACACCGACAGGGCGGCCAGGGGGCGCCCCTCGGGATCGCGCACGGCGCAGGCCACGGCGGAGACGCCGCGCTCGGCCTCCTCGCGGTTGAAGGCCAGTCCCACGGAGCGGATCATCGCCAGGGACCGGACGAAGGAGCCGAAGGCGGCCTCGTCCAGGTACTCCCCCACGGTCCGGGCCGAGCCCGTGCGGAACAGCCGCGCGAGGTCCTCCTCGGAGAGGTAGGACAGGAGGAGCTTGCCCGCGGAGGTGGCGGCCGCCGGGAGGACGGCGCCGCGCCGGTCGCCGACCTTGAGCAGCCCCGCCCCCTCCACGGAGCTGAGGAAGCGGACCGTGGTGCCGACCCTGACCATGAGGTTCGTGGTCTCGTGGGTCCGTTCGCTGAGCAGCTCCAGGTAGGGCTGCACGAGAGCGCGCAGCCGGCTGTGCGAGCCGGACTCGGGGACCGAGACGCCGAGCCCCGGCCCCGCGAGGTAGCGGCGGGAGTCGTCCTGGACGGCGAAGCCGCGGTAGACGAGCATCGACAGGAGGCGGTGCGCGGTGGAGGGGGCGACGCCCAGCTCCTGCGCCACGTCCTTGAGCCGCACCCCGCCGGAGTCGCGCAGCATCTGGAGCAGGCGCAGGACGTTGTCCACGGACTGCAGGGAGTAGGCCGGCTTCCGCTCCAGGTCCTGGTTCTGCACGGGCCCAGTCTAGGCGCCCGCCGCACCCCGATGGAGATCCACGACACACCGTTTGTTCCATCCAGCAGAATAAGTTTCGGGGCGTGCCGGTCACGGGCACATCCTGGTGTGACGCGCCGCACGCCGGTGGCGCCCCTCACCTGTGAAACGGAGTCCCGATGTCCGCAACGGCTCTTGCCGCCGCCGCCCCGCCCGCCCCGGTGGGCCGGCGCGCCCGATGGATCGCCGTGCTGGTCTGCTGGCTGCTCATCGTCTTCGACGGCTACGACCTCATCGTCTTCGGCACGGTCAAGCCCTCCCTCATGGAGGAGTGGGGGATGTCCCAGGCGACCGCCGGCACGGTGGGCTCCTCGGCGTTCCTCGGCATGATGATCGGGGCGGTCTTCGCCGGGCGGCTCTCCGACGGGCTGGGCCGGAAGAAGACGGTCGTCTGGTGCACGGTGGTGTTCTCCCTGGCGACCGTGGCGTGCGCCGTGGCCCCCGACGAGTGGGTCTTCGCGCTGCTGCGCCTCGTGGCGGGGCTCGGCCTGGGCGGTCTCGTGCCCTCGGCCAACGCCCTCGCCGCGGACTTCATCCCGCCCCGGTGGCGCTCGGCCATGGCCACGCTCATGATGTCCGGCGTGCCGATCGGCGGCTCGCTCGCCGCCCTGACCGGCATCCCCGTGATCCCGGCGGACTGGCTCGGCTGGGAGGGCTGGCGGTGGATGTTCGTCTTCCCCGTCCTGGCCCTCGTCGTGCTCGTGCCCGTGGCCCTGAAGGTGATCCCCGCCGACCCCGGCCCGGAGCAGCGGGCCGCCGCGGCCGCCGCGCAGATGCACGGGCCCGGCTTCGGGTCCCTGCTCCGCCCGCCCCACCTGACCATGAGCATCCTGTTCGCCGCCGCCACCCTCGCGACCCTCTTCGCCTGGTACGGGCTGGGCACCGAGCTGCCGAACCTCATGCGGCTGCAGGGCGCGCAGATCGGCGGGGCCCTGACGTTCGCGCTCGTCCTCAATCTCGGCGCGGTGCTGGGCTCCGTGCTCACGGCCTGGGCCGGGGACCGGTTCGGTCCGGTGCTCACCGGCGCCGTCGCCTCGGGCGCCGCCGCGGCCGGGCTGCTCGTGATCATGGTCGTCGGCGACGAGCCGGTCTGGCTGATCTACCTGATGCTCGTGCTCGCCGGTGTCGGCACGCACGGCACGCAGTCCCTGATCATCGGCGCCATCACCCTGTACTACCCGGACAGCCTCCGCGGCACCGCGCTCGGCTGGGCCCTGGGCGTGGGGCGCATCGGCGCCGTCCTCGCCCCGCAGACGGCGGGGCTCGTGCTCGGCGCCTACGCCGACCCCGCCGACGGCGTCCACCCCGTGTTCCTCCTCTTCGCGGGTGCGGCGGCCGTCGCCACGGTCCTGCAGTTCGCCCTCCTGCCCGTCATCACCAAGGCCCGCCAGGCGCCCCGGGTCGTACGGACCCAGCCGGTCGCCTGACACCGTCCAGCACAGCTCGAAAGGAATCACCACCATGGCACAGCACACCAAGGTCCTCGTCATCGGAGGCGGCATCGGCGGCTTCGGCAACGCCCTCGCCCTGCGCCGGCTCGGCGCGGAGGTCGAGCTCGTGGAGCAGGCCCCCGAGTTCGGGGAGGTCGGCGCCGGCCTGCAGATGTCACCCAACGCCACCCGCCTGCTGCGCGAGTGGGGGGTGCTCGACCGGGCCGTCGAGACCGGCGTGGCCCCCCGGTACATCGTCTTCCGCGACGCCCTCACGGGCGAGGAGCTGCTGCGGGAGGACGTCACCGGCGAGTACTACGAGCGCTACGGCGCCCCCTACATCGTGGCCCACCGCTCGGACCTGCACCGCCTGCTCATGGAGGAGTGCGCCGAGCTCGGCGTGAACCTGCACAACAACGTCCGGGTGGCGAAGACCGAGAACGTGGAGGTCGACGGGCGCGCCGTGGCCCGGGCGACCGCGGACGACGGCCGGGTCTTCGAGGCGGACGCGATCGTCGCCGCGGACGGGATCAGGTCCGTGGTCCGCGCGCAGCTCTCCGACGACCAGCCCGTCGGCTCCGAGTACGTGGCCTACCGCGGCGCGCTGCCGATCTCGCAGATCACCCACGCCGGGGACATGGAGGCCGTGGTCGTGTGGATGGGCCCCGAGTGCCACCTCGTGCAGTACCCGCTGCGCCAGGGAGAGCTGTTCAACACCGTGGCCGTCTACCGCTCGCCGTCCTTCGCCGCCGGTCAGCTCGTCTACGAGGGCGACGCCGAGCTGCGCGAGGCCTACCGGGACTGCGTGCCGGAGGTCCGGGCGGCGCTCGACAACCTCAGCCACGTGCAGCGCTGGCCCATGTTCGACCGCGTGCCGATCGAGAACTGGGTGGACGGCAACATCGCCCTGGCCGGCGACGCCGCGCACCCGATGCTGCAGTACCTCGCCCAGGGCGCCTGCCAGGCCCTCGAGGACGCCGCCGCCCTGGAGGCCATCGCCGCGCGGTCCGTGTTCGCGGACCCGGAGCACCACGACGCCTCCCGGTGGAACGCCGTGTTCCGGGAGTACAACGCCGTCCGCCAGCCGCGCACCGCGCGGATCCAGACGACGGCGCGGGTGTGGGGCGAGTCCTGGCACCTCACCGGCCCGGTCGAGCGGACCGTGCGCAACATGCTGTGGAAGTCCGCGGACCGGCACGGCATCTGGGACTACACCGACTGGCTCTACGGGGAGCAGGACTACACCGGCGCCGAGGCCGGCGACCGGGCCGAGGTCCGGCGCGTCGACGCGAGCACGGCCGGCTGAGCCCGTCCCCGCGCCGGCCGGACCCGGCGCCGGCACGCGGGAGGCCCCGGCACCTCGAGGTGCCGGGGCCTCCCGCGGGCCGGTGCTCGGCCCGTGCGCTCAGTCCCCGGCCTCCGCGAGGACGACGGAGGTCTCCACGACCGTGGCGGCGCCGGCCGCCAGGAGGTTGTCGACGACGGCGGTCAGCGGCTCCATCGACCCGTCCACCTGGAACTGCACGGGGTGGTGGTGGGCCAGCAGCGCGAGCAGCTGCTCGAGCGCGGGACCTGCCGCGGCGTCCCCCGGCGTCCAGCCGAGCACGACGTGGGCGGGCTCGTCCGGCCCGTCCTCAGGGGCGGGGGCGCCGGGGGCGGCGTCGAGCTCGACGGGCCGGTAGCTCACGGCGAACGCGGAGATCCTGCCCCGCTCCCCCGGGCCCACGCCGTTGCGCAGCACGAGCGCCCCGAAGGCGTGCGCGGCGTCGGAGAGGAACAGCTGGTTGACCCGTCCCACGGACAGGTCCGCCGGCTCGTCCCAGGCGTGCACGGCCCGGTAGAACGCCCACAGCGCCCGGGTCAGCTCGACCGAGCCGGTGGCCAGGTCCTCGACGGCCTGCGCCGGTGTCCCGTCGGGGTGCTCCCGCAGCGGCTGGAGGGGCAGGGCCCCGGCCGCCACCCGGACCACGCGCGAGTCCTGGACGGGGTCCAGGCCGGCGGCCCGGGCAAAGCGCTCGCCGGCCGAGCCGGGCGCCGCCTTCGTGCGCAGGGCCTGCACGCCCGAGGGCGAGCCCGCCGCCTCGGTGCGCAGCCGCTCCAGCAGGGCCCGCCCGAGCCCTTCGCCGCGGCGGTCGGGGGCGACCTCCACGTAGGCCCACAGCCTCGAGGGGTGCAGCGCCGACTCGTAGACCGTGCCGGCGGCGACCGGCACGCCGGAGTCCTCCGCCACGACCGTGCGGGACCACGGGGCGTCGTCGTCGGGGCGCAGGGTCGCCCGGAAGGCGGCGGCCGGGGGCGTCTCCGGGTCGGGCCACACCTCGAGCAGCCGCAGGTCGTCCCCGTCCCGCCAGGGCCGCAGCCCGGAGCCGGTCAGCGCGCCGCTCATCAGCGGACGAGCTTCCCGGCGAGGTAGGACTTCACCTGGTCGAGGGCCACGCGCTCCTGGGTCATCGCGTCCCGCTCGCGGATGGTCACGGCCTGGTCCTCGAGGGTGTCGAAGTCCACCGTGATGCAGAACGGGGTGCCGATCTCGTCCTGGCGGCGGTAGCGGCGCCCGATCGCCCCCGAGTCGTCGAAGTCGATGTTCCAGTTCCGGCGCAGCTCGGCGGCCAGGTCCTTGGCCTTCGGCGAGAGGTCCTCGTTGCGGGACAGCGGCAGCACCGCGGCCTTGACCGGGGCCAGGCGCGGGTCCAGCTTGAGGACCGTGCGCTTGTCCACCCCGCCCTTCGAGTTGGGCGCCTCGTCCTCGGTGTACGCGTCCACGAGGAAGGCCATCATCGACCGGGTCAGGCCGAAGGACGGCTCGATCACGTACGGGACGTAGCGCTCGTTGGTCTGCTGGTCGAAGTAGCTGAGGTCCGTGTTGGAGTGCTCGTTGTGCACGCCGAGGTCGTAGTCGGTCCGGTTGGCCACGCCCATGAGCTCGCCCCACGGGTTGCCCTGGAAGCCGAACCGGTACTCGATGTCGATGGTGCCGGCGGAGTAGTGCGCCCGGTCGTCCTCGGGGACGTCGTAGCGGCGCATGTGGTCCGGGTCGATGCCCAGGTCCGTGAACCAGTTCCAGCACGCCTCGACCCACTCGTCGAAGAAGTGTCCGGCCTCGGACGGGTGGGTGAAGTACTCGATCTCCATCTGCTCGAACTCGCGCGTGCGGAAGATGAAGTTGCCCGGGGTGATCTCGTTGCGGAACGCCTTGCCGATCTGCCCGATGCCGAACGGCGGCTTCTTCCGGGCGGCGGTGACCACGTTGTTGAAGTTCACGAAGATGCCCTGGGCGGTCTCGGGCCGCAGGTAGTGCAGGCCCTCCTGGTTGTCGACCGGGCCGAGGAACGTCTTGAGCAGCCCGGAGAACTGCTGCGGATCGGTCCACTGGCCCTTGGTCCCGCAGTTGGGGCAGGGGATCTCGGCCATGCCGTTCTCGGGGGCGCGGCCCTTCTTCTCCTCGAAGGCCTCGACCAGGTGGTCCTGGCGGGCGCGCTTGTGGCAGGAGGTGCACTCCACGAGCGGGTCCGTGAAGGTCGCCACGTGACCCGAGGCCTCCCACACGGCCTTCGGGAGGATGATCGAGGAGTCGAGGCCCACCATGTCCTCGCGCCCGCGCACGAAGGTCTGCCACCACTCGTGCTTGATGTTCTCCTTGAGCTCCGCGCCGAGGGGCCCGTAGTCCCAGGCGGAGCGGGAACCGCCGTAGATCTCACCCGCCTGGAACACGAAACCGCGGCGCTTGGCCAGCGAGATGACGTTGTCCAGCGTGGACTTGGGGGCCATGTGGGATTCCTCCAGGGTCTCGCCCGACCGCCGGCTGCGGACGCGCGTGGTGGGTGGTGTGGCCCGGCGGTGCGCCGGGCGGGGACCGGCCGTCGTCGGCCGTCACGAACGAGGACGCCGCGGGCGACGTCCTCGTCCCAGGGTAGCCAATTCCCGCCGTGCCCGCCGACCGGACGGGACCTGGGACAATGGGGGCATGACGACTCCCCAGCAGCCCGGCGGCCCCGACGAACTGCCCATCCGCGACGACATGATCCGGCTGGGCCAGGCGCTCAAGCTGGCGAACCTCGCCGAGGACGGGGCGCACGCCCGGGGCCTGGTGGAGGACGGTCAGGTCTCGGTCAACGGCGAGGTCGAGACGCGGCGCGGCCGGCAGCTGCACCCGGGGGACGTCGTCTCCGCCGGGGGCGCCTCGGTGCGGATCACCGCGGGCGGCTGACCGGGCGGTCCGGGTCCCCCAGCACCACCTGGGTGAGGTACTCGCGCACGTGCCCCACCTCCTGCGGGCTGATCCCGTGGCCGACCCCGGTGTAGTGCACCTTCATGACGTCGGCGTGCTCCAGCGCCCACTCGGCGGTGGAGTCGACGAGCTCCTGCGGGATGACCGGGTCCTGCGGGTCACGGCCCCAGAACATCCGCAGCGGCCGCTCCCGCAGCTGCTCGTCGGCGAACAGGGGGTGCTCGCCGGGGACCACGAAGCCGGAGAGCCCCACCACGGCGGCGATCTCGCCCGGCATGTGCCGGGCGAGGGACGTGGCCATGGCCATGCCCTGCGAGAACCCCAGCAGCGTGGTGCTGGGGTGGTCCGCGGCCAGCTCCCGCAGCCACGCCGCGACGGGCTCCACGGCCTCGGCCACCCGGTCGAGGGAGAAGCTGAGGTCCGCGGCGAGCGGGAACCACTGGTAGCCGAACCCGGCGGGCTGGGGAGCGCGCACGGACGCCACGCTGAACTCGCCTGGCAGGGCCGGGACGAGACCCATGAGGTCCTGCTCGTGCGAGCCGTAGCCGTGCAGGAGCACGAGCAGCGGGGTGCCGGGGCGGGCGTCGGCGTCCCTGCTCCACACGGCGAAGGGGGTGGCGGTCCCGGTCGGGACGGTGGCGTCGGTCATGGCACCAGTGTGCCACCCGGTCCCGGGGCCCGCGGCGCGGGCGCGTGGACGCCCGCCGGGCCCGGTGGTAGACCGGGAGGCATGACCGAGACGACGCCGGGGCCCCCGGACACCGCACCTCCCGTCCACCCGTGGCGCCGCATGGTGGCGATCGGCGACTCGTTCACGGAGGGCATCGGGGACCCGGACCCCGGCTCCCCCGGCGGGCACCGCGGCTGGGCGGACCGGGTCGCCGAGGAGCTGAACCGCCTCGCCCCCGGCCTGTCCTACGCCAATCTCGCGATCCGCGGCCGGCTCTTCCGCCAGATCGTCGACGAGCAGGTGGCACCGGCCCTGGAGCTGACCCCGGACCTCGTGACGGTCTGCGCGGGCGGCAACGACATGCTGCGCCCCGGCGGGGACCCGGACGCGATCGCCGAGGAGATGGACGACGTCGTGGGCCGGCTCGCGGCGAACGGGGCGACGGTCGTGCTGGTCGGCGGCCCGGACATCGGCGCCACGCCCGTGCTGCGCGGGATCCGGGGCCGGATCGCGGTCTACAACGAGAACGTGCGCGTGGTCGCGTCCCGGCACGACGCCGTGCTGGTGGACCTGTGGGGGCTGCGGGAGCTCGCGGACCCGGCGATGTGGGACCCCGACCGGCTGCACTTCTCGCCCCTGGGCCACCACCGGATCGCGGTCGAGGCCCTGGACACCCTGGGCCTCGCGCACGGCCTCGTGCCCGAGGTGGTGCCCGACCGCCCGCCCTCGTCCTGGCGGCAGGCCCGCGGCGAGGACCTCGTCTGGGCCCACCGCTATCTGCGCCCGTGGGTGGCCCGCCGGATCCGGCGCACCAGCTCCGGGGCGCAGGTCCGGCCGAAGCGGCCGCACTTCGGCACCCCCACCGTGCCCGGGGGCGGCGTCGCGCCCGGCGAGGGACCCGGGGCGGGCCCCGGCGACGACCGGGGTGCCGCGGACGGCTGAGCGAGCGGGAACGGCTGAGGACCCCCGTCCCGGCTCAGCGCTCGGGCAGCACGGTCTCCACGAGCAGCTTGCCGAGCTGGGGAGCCTCGATGAGGAAGCCGTCGTGGCCCGAGGGCGAGGTCAGGGTGTGCCGCCGGACGTCCCCGGGCAGCGCGGCGGCCAGGACGTCGGACTCGCGGGGCAGGTAGAGCCGGTCGGAGTCCACCGCCGCCACGAGCCACTCGCACGAGGTCACGGACAGCGCCTCCTCGAGCGTGCCGCGGCCCCGGGCGACGTCGTGGGACATGAGCGTCTCGTTGACGGCGAGGTAGCTGTTGGCGTCGAAGCGGCCCGCCAGCTTGGACGCCTGGTGGTCGAGGTAGCTCTCCACCTGGTAGCGCCCCCGCCCGCCGGCGTGCGTGTCGATGACCTGCTCCTCGGCCTGCGGCGAGCGCCCGAACCGGTGGTGCAGCTCGTCGGCCGAGCGGTAGGTGATGTGGGCGATCCGCCGGGCCAGTCCCAGGCCCGTGACGGGCAGCGGGCCGTCGTAGTAGTCCCCGCCGCGGAAGTGCGGGTCCTGGCGGATCGCGAGGTTCTGCGCCTGGCCCCACGCGAGCTGCTCGGCGCTGGACTGGGCGCACGCGGCGACCACCGCGCACGCCCGGACGCGGTCCGGGTAGGTCACGGCCCACTCCAAGGCGCGGGCCCCGCCCATGGAGCCGCCGATGACCAGGCGCCAGGCGTCGATGCCGAGGGCGTCGGCCAGCGCCGCCTCGGCGTGCACGGAGTCCCGGACGGTGATGAGCGGGAAGCGGGAGCCCCAGGGGCGGCCCTCGGGGTCCACGCTCGGCGGCGTGGGAGTCGCCGGGCCCGTGGACCCGTAGCAGCCGCCCACGATGTTGGTGCAGACCACGAACCACCGGTCCGTGTCGATGGCGGCGCCGGGGCCGATCAGGCCCTCCCACCAGCCGCCGCTCTCGGCGGCGCGCCGCTCGGCCTCGGGGGCGCCGGGGCGGGCCCGGCCGGCCGCCACGTGGGTGTCCCCGGTGAGGGCGTGCTCGACGAGCACCGCGTTGGAGGCGTCCGGGGCGAGCGTCCCCCACGTCTCGTAGGCGATCCGGACGTCGGGCAGCCGGAAGCCCGACTCGAGCTCGAGCTCGCCGATCCCGGCGACCCGCGGCACGCCGTCCTCGCGGACGGCGGTCCCGGCGCCGGAGCCCCTCACGACCGTCACGGTCACTCCTGTCCTCCCTGCGCGGCCGCGGCCGCGGCGAAGCCCTGCTCCAGGTCCGCCAGGATGTCGTCGATGTGCTCCAGGCCCACGGACAGGCGCACGAAGCCGGGCTCCACGCCGGCGGCCAGCTGCTCCTCGGGCAGGAGCTGGCTGTGCGTGGTGGACGCGGGGTGGATCACGAGGGAGCGCACGTCGCCGATGTTGGCGACGTTCGAGTGCAGGGTCAGGGCGTCCACGAAGGCGGCCCCGGCCTCCCGGCCGCCGTCGAGGACGAAGCCCAGGATCGACCCGGCGCCCCGGGGCGCGTACTTCTGCGCCCGCTCGTGCCACGGGGAGGACTCCAGCCCGGCCCAGGACACCGAGCGCACGTCCTCGCGGGCCTCGAGCCAGCGGGCCACCGTCCCGGCGTTGGCCACGTGCCGCTCCATCCGCAGGGACAGCGTCTCGATGCCCTGCTCGATGAGGAACGCGTTGAACGGGGAGATCGCCGAGCCGAGGTCGCGCAGCAGCTGCACCCTGGCCTTGAGGATGTAGGACAGGTTGACGCCGAAGGGCCCCTCCGCGCCCAGGGCCTCGGCGTAGACGAGGCCGCCGTAGGACTCGTCCGGCTGGTTGAAGCCGGGGAAGCGGTCCGGGTAGCGGCCGTAGTCGAAGGCCCCGGAGTCCACGATCACGCCGCCGATGGCCGTGCCGTGCCCGCCGAGGAACTTGGTGGCCGAGTGCACCACGACGTCCGCGCCCCAGCGCAGGGGCTGGACGAGGTAGGGGGTCGCCACGGTGTTGTCCACGATGAGCGGGACCTCGTGGTCGTGGGCGATCCCGGAGACCGTCTCGATGTCGAGGACGTCGTTGCGCGGGTTCGGGATCGTCTCGGCGAAGAAGGCCTTCGTGTTCGGCCGGACCGCCCGCCGCCACGCCTCGGGATCGTCGGGGTCGGAGACGAAGGTGGTCTCGATGCCGAGCTTGGGCAGCGTGAACTTGAAGAGGTTGTAGGTCCCGCCGTACAGGCTGGGGCTGGCCACGAGGTGGTCTCCCGCGCCGGCGACGTTGAGCACGGCGAACGTCGTCGCCGACTGCCCCGCGCTGAGCATGAGGGCGCCCACGCCGCCCTCCAGGGCGGCGATCCGGTTCTCCACGACCTCCGTGGTCGGGTTGCCGATCCGCGTGTAGATCGGGCCGAGCTCGGCGAGCGCGAAGCGGTCGGCGGCGGTCTGGGCGTCGGGGAAGACGAAGGACGTGGTCTGGTGGATCGGCAGGGCGCGCGAGCCGGTGACCGGGTCGGGGCTCTGCCCCGCGTGGATCTGCCGGGTCTCGAAGGCCCAGCCCCCGGGGTTCTCGGGGGTGGGGCGCTCGGCCGCGGCCACGTCGGTGCGGGCGGCGGAGGCGTCGGTGCTGGAGGCGGGGAGATCGGACATGCCGTGGGACTCCTTGTGGATCTCAGGGGTCCCGTCCCGGCCGAGGCGGTGCGGCCGGGAACGGCCGGGCGCCGGGGACCCGCGCTTGCTCGCTCGCCGGACGCGAGGAGCCTGGTCTTCACCCAGGGCACCCCACCGCGGTGGAGGGTTGCCGGCCAGCTAGCTGGGGCTTGGACGCTGGCGCTCATGACCTGGACAGCATTCTCCGGATCAGGCCCGCACGGCGTCAAGCCGGGGTCGGGCGTGACGCCCCGGCCGGGGTGCCGCCCGCACGGTGCCCGGCGCGTCGCGGACCGATTTGGAGACGAAACTCACAGGGTGCCACGATGTGCCCATGAGAGTCGACCACGTGTCCTACGCCTGCCGCCCGGAGGGCCTGGAGGCCACCACCGAGCGCATCGCCGACCAGCTCGGGATCGAACCGGTCAAGGGCGGGGTGCACCCCCGTTTCGGCACCCGCAACATGATCCTGCCGCTCACGAACCACCAGTACGTGGAGGTCGTCGAGGTCCTCCAGCACCCGGCGGCGGAGAAGGCCCCCTTCGGGCAGGCCGTGCGGGCCCGGTCCGCGGCCGGCGGCGGCTGGCTGGGCTGGGTCGTGGAGGTCGAGGACCTCGCCCCCTTCGAGCAGCGCCTGGGGCGCCGCTCCGTGCCCGGCCACCGGGTGTTCCCGGACGGCCGGTGCCTGGAGTGGCACCAGATCGGCGTCAAGGGCCTGATCGCCGATCCGCAGCTGCCGTTCATGATCCACTTCGACTCCGCCCCGGAGATGCACCCGTCCCAGGCGCGGATCACGGACGTGGGGCTCGCGGGGATGACCATCGCCGGTGCCCCGGAGCGGGTCGCCGAGTGGCTGGGCGCCCCCGTCGAGACCGCGCTCGAGGACCTCGAGGTCGACTGGCGCTATCCGGACGGCACCCCCGGGGTGCTCTCCGTCTCGTTCAGCACCCCGGACGGCGCCGTCACCATCTGAGGCCGGCCCGGTCCGGTCCGCGGCCGGACCCGCGGTGCCCGGCGGCTGGGCCGCGCCCCGCGGGGCGGGGCTCAGCCCAGCAGCCGGGCGGCCCCGAGGAAGCCGACGGCGTCCAGCAGGAAGTGCGCGACGACGAGGGGCATCACCCGGCCGGTGCGCCGGTAGAGCTCCGCGAAGACGAGGCCCATCACCACGTTGCCGAGGAAGGGCCCGATCCCCTGGTAGAGGTGGTAGCTGCCGCGGAACAGGGCCGTGACCACCAGCACCACGGGCCAGCTCCACCCGATGCGGGTCAGCCGGTCGGTCAGGAACGCGACCACCACGACCTCCTCGACCAGGGCGTGGCGCACGGCCGAGAGCAGCAGCACGGGCACCGTCCACCAGTGCGCGGCGAGCCCGGACGTGGTCACCTCCGCGGTGACGCCCAGGGCCCGGCCGGCGCCGTAGAGCGCCAGCGTGCCCAGGCCCATGAGCAGGAAGAGCACGGTGCCGAGGCCCAGGTCCGGGAGGGGCATCCGGGCGTCGAGGCCGATCCGCCGGCGGACCGTGCCCAGCGCCCCGGCGGAGCCGGCGAGCAGGTAGAGCGCGAGCAGCACCGGCACCAGGTCCAGGGCGATCCCGGTGAGCTGGCGCAGCAGGTCGATGAGGGGCTGCGGGCTCAGCGGCGGGTTCATCGTGGCCTGCGCCTCGGAGAGCGGTCCGCGCGCCAGGTGCTCGGCGAGGGACAGCACCGCCCAGAGGGCCGAGGCGCCCAGGGACACCCCGAGCACCAGGAGCACCTGCACCCACAGGTCGGCGCGGGTGGAGCCGAAGGCGGGCGGTCGCGGGGCGAGGTGGGCATGGGTGCTCATGCGGCCATTCTGGCACCGGCCCGCCGGCCGCCCCGTGCAGCCCGCGCCGGGCGCCCCCGGGCCCGCCCGGACCGCCCCTCCCCACCCGGGACGTCTTCCCTAGGATGGGGACCATGACTGTCCTTCCCCCGCAGATCCGCCAGCAGCCCGTCGAGCGCGCCTTCCACGGCCACGTGTTCTCCGACCCGTACGAGTGGATGCGGGACAAGGACTCCCCCGAGGTGCTGGCCCACCTCACCGCGGAGAACGAGTACGCGGAGTCCGCCACCGTCCACCTCACGGGCCTGCGGGAGACGATCTTCGGGGAGATCAAGGACCGCACCCAGGAGACCGACCTGTCCGTGCCCAGCCGGCGCGGCGCCTGGTGGTACTTCGCCCGCACCGTGGAGGGCGGCGCGCACCAGGTGTTCTGCCGGGTCCCGGCCGTGACCACCGGCGACGTGCTGGCGGACTGGACCCCGCCTGTCGTCGAGCCCGGCACCCCCATGGCCGGGGAGCAGGTGCTCCTCGACGCCAACGCGGAGGCCGCGAAGCACGAGTTCTACTCCCTGGGCAGCTTCGACGTCTCCGAGGACGGGGAGCTGCTGGCCTGGGCCGAGGACGTCACCGGCGACGAGCGCTTCACCCTGCGGGTCCGGGACCTCACCACGGGGGCGCTGCTCGCCGACGAGATCCCCGGGACGTTCTACGGGTCCTTCCTCACCCCGGACGCGCGCGCCGTGTACTACACGGTGGTGGACGAGTCCTGGCGCCCCCACCAGCTGCGCCGGCACGAGCTGGGCACCCCGGTGGCCGAGGACGTCGTCGTCCACGAGGAGGCCGACCCCGGCCTGTGGCTCGGGGCGGGCCTGTCCGCGGACCGGCGCTGGATCGTGGTGGAGGCCATGTGCTCCGAGTTCTCGGAGCAGCTCATCCAGCCGGTCGCGGACCCGGCCGCGCCGCTGCGGGTGGTGCTGCCCCGCACCGACCGGGTGCTCTACGAGGCGGAGCCCCTGCTGCTGGACGGGCGGGAGCAGATCCTGCTGACCCACGACCACGAGGCCCCGAACTCCCGGATCTCCCTCATGGACCCGGCCGACCTCGGCCGCCCGGTCGCGGAGGTGGCCCTGCGCGACGTCGTGCCGGCCTCGGACACCGTCCGCGTCAACGGCTGCGCCGTGACGGCCACCCACCTGGTGGTCTCCGTCCGGGCGGACACCACGCTGCGGGTCCGGCTGCTCCCGCTCGCCGGGCTGGGCACGGACGCCCAGGCCGCCCCCGTGGAACCGGCCTTCGCCGAGGAGCTCTACACCGCGAGCGTCTCCGCCGCGGAGCACGACGCCCCCGTGGTGCGCCTGTCCTACACGTCCTTCACGACGCCCCCGCGCGTCTACGACCTCTTCGTGGCGGGCGCCACCGGGGACGACGGCGCACTGCCCGCCGAGCCGCTGCTGCGGCGCGAGGCCACGGTGCTCGGCGGCTACGACCCCGCCGACTACGCGGTGGAGCGGGACTGGGCCACCGCGGCGGACGGGACCCGCATCCCCGTCTCCCTGGTCCGCCGCGCCGACCTCGACCCCTCCGTGCCGGCACCGGTGCTGCAGTACGCCTACGGCTCCTACGAGCACAGCACCGACCCCGCGTTCTCGGTCTCCCGGCTGTCCCTGCTGGACCGCGGCGTGGTCTGGGCCGTGGCCCACGTGCGCGGCGGCGGGGAGCTGGGGCGGACCTGGTACGAGCACGGCAAGAAGCTGCACAAGACGAACACGTTCACCGACTACGTGGCGGTCACCGAGCACCTCGCCGCCCGGCCGGACGTCGACGAGCGGCGGATCCTGGTGATGGGGGGCTCCGCCGGCGGCCTGCTGGTGGGCGCGGTGCTCAACCTCGCCCCGGAGCGGTACTGCGGCGCGCTGGCGGCGGTGCCGTTCGTGGACCCGCTGACCTCCATCCTCGACCCGTCCCTGCCGCTCACAGCCCTCGAGTGGGAGGAGTGGGGCAACCCCATCGAGGACGCGCACGTCTACGGGTACATGCGCGACTACTCCCCCTACGAGAACGTCCGGCCGCTGCCCTACCCCCCGGTCCTCGCGGTCACGAGCCTCAACGACACCCGGGTGCTCTACGTGGAGCCCGCCAAGTGGGTCGCCGCGCTGCGGGAGGCCTCGACCTCCGGCGAGCCGGTGCTGCTGCGCTGCGAGATGGCCGGGGGCCACGGCGGCGCCTCGGGGCGGTACTCGCAGTGGAAGGACACGGCCTGGGAGTACGCCTGGGTGCTGGACCGGATGGGCCTCGCCGGCGCCTGACCCGGGCCGGCGGGTCCCGCGCGCGGTCTGCCCCGCCGGCCCCCGCGGCCGAGCGGCACGGCGCCCGACGGCACGGCGGTCGACGGCACGGCGCCCGCCGCGCCGGCCCCCGGGGGCTCAGCGCCGGAAGCGGCCCGGGTCCAGGGCGGCGGCCGTCTCCCGGGAGCACCACGGACCCACGGCCCCGTCGAGCAGCAGGTCCGCGGCGGCGCGGGCCATGGCCGTGCTCGTCTGGAACCCGTAGCCGCCCTGGCCGGCCAGCCACAGGAGCCCCGGGACGTCAGCGTCGGCGCCGCACACGGGCACGCCGTCCGGGGCCTCGGTGCGCAGACCGGTCCAGGCCCGCTCGATCCCCGTGGCGCCGAGGGAGGTCACGGTGTTGAGCCGCCCCAGGAGGTCCTCGACGTCCTCGAGCACCGGCTGCGCGTCGCAGGGCTCGCACGGCACGGCCTCGGACGGGGAGACGAGCGCGCCGTCCCCGGCCCGCCGGTAGTACCAGCCGGAGTCCGCGGCGACGACCATGGGGTGGTCCGGGGCCAGCGGCTTCGCGAGCCGCACGAGGGCCGCGGTGCGCCGCAGCGGGCGCAGGCCCAGCGGGGCCGCGCCGAACAGGCCCGCCACCTCGTCCGCCCAGGCGCCCGCGGCGACGACGACCTGCCGGGCCCGGATCCGGTCCCCGCCGGCCGTGACCCGCCAGCCGGCGCCGTCGGGGTCCGCCGCGGTCACCGGGGCGCCGGTGAGCAGCCGGGCGCCCGCCGCCGCGGCCCGGTCGCGGTGCCAGGCCACGAGCGCGGCGGCGTCGGTGCGCACGGAGGTGCTGTCGAGGCGCCCGGCCTCGACCGCGTCCGCCGGGGAGCAGGCCAGCTCGGGGCACAGCTCCACGAGCTCCGCGCGGGACAGCGGTTGCGTCCCCGGGGCGGCCTCGGCGTGCAGCCGGGCCTCGGTCCCGACGAGGACCATGCGGCTGGGCCAGGCCAGGGGCCGCGGCGGGGCCGGGTGCGGGTCGAGCAGCCGGGCCACGGTCGCCCCGGTCAGCTCCCGGACGGGGGCCGGGCCGTAGCTGGGGATCAGCTGCTCGGCCGAGCGCCCGGAGGTGTGGTGGGCCAGGACGGGCTCGGTCTCCGCGAGCACGATCCCGGCGCCGCTCCCCCGCCGCTCGGCCAGTTCCGAGGCCAGGGACAGTCCGGCGATGCCGCCGCCGATGATGAGCACGTCGCACGCAGGGTCCATGCGCCCATGCTCGCACGCCGCGCGGCGACGGGTCGCGTCCAGGCCCAGCCGCTCAGCGAGGGGTCGCGTCCTGCCGGAATCCTTTGCGGATTCCCACAGGAGGCGACCCCTCGGTGTTCCGCGCGCGCAGTCCTGCGCGGGCGCGGGCGGCGGTCAGCCCTGCACGCCGAGCTTCTCCAGGATCAGCTCCCGCACCCGGCCCGCGTCGGCCTGGCCGCGGGTGGCCTTCATGACGGGGCCGATGAGGGCGCCGACGGCCTGGACCTTGCCGGCCTGCACCTTCGCCACGACGTCGGGCATCTGCGCCATGGCGTCGTCGATCGCCGCGGTCAGCACGGAGTCGTCGGAGACCACGGCCAGGCCGCGCCGCTCCACGACCTCCGCGGGCGAGCCCTCGCCCTCCAGGACGTGGGCGAGGACCTTCTTGGCGAGCTTGTCGTTGATCTTCCCGGCGTCGATGAGCCCGTTGAGCTCGACGACGTGCTGCGGGGTGACGCCGAGCTCGGCGATCTCCACCTCCCGCTGGTTGGCCAGGCGGGCGATCTCGCCCATCCACCACTTGCGGGCCGCGGCCGGGGCGGCGCCGGCGGACACGGTCTGCTCGATCTCGTCGAGGACCCCCGCGTTGACGACGTCCCGGAACTCCTCGTCGGAGAAGCCCCAGTCGGTCTTGAGCCGCTTCCGGCGCTCGGCCGGGGGCTCGGGCAGCTCGGCCCGCAGCCGCTCGATCCACTCGTGGTCGGTGACGACCGGCACGAGGTCGGGCTCCGGGAAGTAGCGGTAGTCGTCGGCGTCCGACTTGGGGCGCCCGCTCGTGGTGGAGCGGGTGTCCTCGTGCCAGTGCCGGGTCTCCTGCACGATCGTGCCGCCGGAGTCGAGGACCGCCGCGTGGCGCTGGATCTCGAAGCGCACGGCACGCTCCACGGCGCGCAGCGAGTTCACGTTCTTCGTCTCGGAGCGGGTGCCGAACGTGGCGCTGCCCTTGGGCATGAGGGACACGTTGGCGTCGCAGCGGACGTTGCCGCGCTCCATCTTCGCGTCCGAGATCCCGAGGTTCTTCACGATCTCCCGGATCAGGGCCACGTACACGCGGGCCAGCTCGGGCGCGCGGGTGCCGGCGCCCACGATGGGCTTCGTCACGATCTCGATGAGCGGGACGCCGGCGCGGTTGTAGTCGACCAGGGAGAAGTCCGCGCCCTGGATGCGCCCGGCGGCGCCGCCCATGTGCGTGAGCTTCCCGGCGTCCTCCTCCATGTGGGCGCGCTCGATCTCGACCGTGAACACGGTCCCGTCCTCCAGCTCCACGTCGACGGAGCCGTTCTCGGCGATCGGCTCGTCGTACTGGGAGGTCTGGAAGTTCTTGGGGGTGTCCGGGTAGAAGTAGTTCTTCCGGGCGAAGTGGGAGACCGGGCGGATCTCGCAGCCCAGGGCGAGCCCGAGCTTGATCGCGGACTCCACGGCCACCCGGTTCACCACGGGGAGCACCCCGGGCAGGCCGAGCGAGACGGGGGTGACGTTGGTGTTCGGCTCGTCCCCGAAGACGTTGGGGGCGGCGTCGAACATCTTGGTCCGGGTGTTGAGCTCCACGTGGACCTCGAAGCCCAGCACGGGGTCGTACTTCTCCATGGCCTCGTCGAAGGACAGGACCTCTTCGGTGCTCCGGTTCATCAGCGGGCTCCTCCCCGGACGGGTGCGGACAGATCGGACGCGGCGGGGCCGCCGGCCAGGTCCCGGACCAGGGCGGCGGTGTCCGGCAGCCGCTGCCAGAGCGGTCCGCCCCAGCGCTGCTCGAGCAGGGCCTCCAGGCCGGCGCCGGCGCGGTAGAGCCGGGCGTCCTGGCGTGCGGGGGCCATGAACTGGATGCCCACGGGCAGCCCGTCCTCGGGGGCGAGGCCGCCGGGGACGGAGATCGCGGGGACCCCGGCCAGGTTGGTGGGGATGGTGGCGATGTCGTTGAGGTACATCTGCATGGGGTCGGCGGACTCGTCCACGGCGCCCCGCTCGAACGCGGTGGTCGGGGACGTCGGGGAGACCAGCACGTCCACCTGCTCGAACGCGGCCGCGAAGTCGCGCTGCACGAGGGTGCGGACCTTCTGCGCCGAGCCGTAGTAGGCGTCGTAGTAGCCCGCGGACAGCGCGTAGGTGCCCAGGATGATGCGGCGCTTGACCTCGGCCCCGAAGCCGGCGGCGCGGGTGGAGCCCATCACGCGCTCGATGGTCAGGGGCCCGTCCTCGGGCAGCACGCGGTGGCCGAAGCGCACGCCGTCGTACTTGGCGAGGTTCGAGGAGACCTCGGAGGACATGATGAGGTAGTAGGCCCCCAGGGCGTACTTGAAGTTCGGGGTGGAGACCTCCACGACCTCGGCGCCCGCGGAGCGCAGCAGCTCCACGGCCTCCTCGAAGCGCTGCTGGACGCCGGGCTGGAAGCCCTCGCCCGTGAGCTCCTTGACCACGCCCACGCGCAGGCCCGCCAGCCCGCCCTCGGCGGCGCCGGCCCGGGCCTGGGCGGCGAGGTCGCCGACCGGGTCGGGCAGGGACGTGGAGTCCTGCGGGTCGTGCCCGCCGATCACCTCGTGCAGCAGCGCGGCGTCGAGCACCGTGCGCGCCACGGGGCCCACCTGGTCCAGCGAGGAGGCCATGGCGATCACGCCGTAGCGCGAGACCCCGCCGTAGGTCGGCTTGACGCCCACCGAACCGGTCAGGGCCGCGGGCTGGCGGATGGACCCGCCGGTGTCCGTGCCCAGGGCCAGCGGCGCCTGGAACGCGGTCACGGCGGCGGCGGACCCGCCGCCGGACCCGCCGGGGATGCGGGACAGGTCCCACGGGTTGGCGGTGTCGCCGAAGGCGGAGTGCTCGTTGGAGGAGCCCATCGCGAACTCGTCGAGGTTCGTCTTGCCCAGCAGCGGCATCCGGGCGGCGCGCAGCCGCCGGGTCACGGTGGCGTCGTAGGGGCTCATCCAGCCCTCGAGCATGCGGGACGCCGCGGTGGTGGGCTGCCCCTTGGTGACGATGAGGTCCTTGACCGCGATCGGCACGCCGGCGAGCTCGGGCAGCTCCTCACCGCGGGCGCGGGCGGCGTCCACCTCGGCGGCCACGGACAGGGCTTCCTCGGTGTTGACGTGCAGGAAGGCGTTGAGCCCGGTCCGGCCGCGGCTGCGGTCGGCGGGGTCGACGGGCTCGCCGTCGGTCTCCCGGATGCGGTCCAGGTGGGCCTGGACGGCGTCGACGGAGGTGATCTCGCCGGCGGCGAGCCGGCGGGCGAGCTCGGCGGCGGAGAGACCGACGGGTCCCTGGGGCGTTCCGGTGCTGCTCATGCGGCTACTCCTCGTCCAGGATCGCGGGCACCTTGAACTTGCCCTCGGCGGCGTCCGGTGCGTTGAGCAGCGACTCCTCGGCGGTGAGGGTCTCGCCCACGACGTCCTCGCGGAAGACGTTCTGCAGCGGGATGGGGTGGCTCGTGGCCGGGACGTCCGGGCCGGCGGCCTCGCTGACGGACGCGACGGAGTCGACGACGAGGTCGAGCTCCTTCGCCATGGACCGCAGCTCCTCCTCGGTCATCTCGATGTGCGCGAGCTTCGCCAGGTGGGCGACCTGCTCGCGGGTGATCGCAGACATGCGCACTCCTGCTCGTGATCGGGGGTGGTTTCCGGTCCAGTCTAGCCGCGCGGCACTCCCCTCCTTCCCGGCCGGAGGGGGCCCCGCAGGGGCATACCCTGGAGGGACGCACCGACCACCGCACAGGAGCACCCGGACATGGCCAAGAGCACCCCCGCCCGCACGAAGAAGGACCGAGGCGCCAAGAGCGGGCGCCCCGGCGCCCGCTCCGGGAAGGCCGCGCGCGCGACCTCCGCGACGGACGCCGCCAACGCGTGGCGCCAGCGGGTCAGCAAGGACGCCGCCGCGACGATCGACACGGTCATGGCCCACGTCCAGGCCGTGGCCGAGCAGCAGCTGGGGCAGCACGGGGCGTTTCCCCCCTTCCTCGTCACCGCGCGCAAGGACGGCGAGTACGAGCTCGACAGCCTGCCGGCCGAGGACGCGGAGGAGCTGAGCCCCGAGGCCGCCCTGGACGCCCTGCGGGCGCGGGCGGTGGAGCTGCGGGACGACCTCCTCTGCGCCGCGGTCGCCTTCCCCGTAACCCTGCCGGACCGCTCCGGGCAGACGGCCGTGGCCGTGGAGACCCAGCACCGGGAGGGCGAGTCCCTGACGGTGATCCAGCCGTACCGGGTCAAGGGCGCGGAGCGCTCCGTGAGCTTCGGCGACGCCGGGGCCGAGCCCGCCGAGCCGTGGCTGTGGAGCCGGCCCGAGCGCACGCCGTGAGCTGAGCGCACGGTCGGCGCCGTGCCGGTGCCCGCCGAGCATGCGAGAGGGCCCCTCCGATCAGAGGGGCCCTCTCGCATGCTCTCGCGCGGCGCGGCCGCGCGGTGCCTGTCCGGTGGGGATCAGGCGGGGATGTTCAGCACCTGGCCGGGGAAGATCAGGTTCGGGTCGGCGATGGTGCCCTCGTTCGCGGCGTACAGGTCCTCCCAGTTCTCGATGCCGAGCTTGTCGGCGATGGAACCGAGGGTGTCGCCGGCGACCACGGTGTAGGTCTCGGCGGAGACCGAGGCCGGGGCCACGGCGGCGGCGGGAGCCACGTACTCGACGACCGGGGCCTGGACGGCGGCCGGGGCCTCGACGGGAGCGGCCACGGGGCCGGGCTCGGGGGCGGCGACCGGGGCGGCGACCGGGGCGGGGGCCGGAGCCTCGATCGGGGCCGGGGCCTCGACGGACTGCGGGGTCACGGATGCGGAGCCCATCGGGTTGGCGGAGGGAGCGGCGGAGCCGGACAGGCCCAGCTTCGCGGAGCAGGCGGGCCACGCGCCCCAGCCCTGGCCGTCGAGAACGTTCTCGGCCACGGCGATCTGCTGCTCACGGGAGGCGTCCTGCGGGGCGCCCTGGCCACCGAAGGCGGCCCAGGTGGAGGGGGTGAACTGCAGGCCGCCGGAGAAGCCGTTGCCGGTGGAGGTGCCCCAGTTGCCACCGGACTCGCACTCGGCGAGGGCGTCCCAGGTGGAGGCCGGAGCGGCGTTGGCCGGGAGGGCCATGGCGCCCACGGCGGTCCCGCCGAGGATCAGAGCGGCGGCACCGCGACGGACGTTGCGACGAACAGCGAAAGCGTTGGTCATGATGCTCCCTGGGCCACCTGCGCTCGTTTCCGTCCCCGGATGTCTTCGCGCCGTCGTCTACCCGTCAAGGTGTTGGTGGGTAAGTGCTTACAGGTGTCTGCCCTTCAGACGACGTGCGGTGTTACGGCAGCACCCAGCATGGTGTGGTGGCGCGCCGGGAGTCGGACTCCAGGCACACCGGATCCCCGGAGGAATCCTCGGGGAAGCTGATTATCACGATAGCGTAACGATTTTCGTTGCGCTACCCCTTTCGGCCCGTCGTGAGGTATCACACGTTCGCGGTCTGCAGGGGTGCCGGCCCGTGAAGGACGCCGGCGCAGGAGTTCGCACTCCGGGAAGCGGAGGGAATGCCCTCGGGAAGAACGCTTCGAAGGTCACGCTATGGCAACGTTTTGGTCTCGGTCAAGTGACGAGAGCCATATCACACGTTCAGCGGGCCGGGCCCCGGCCCGCACTCAGCCCGGAATGCCGCGCTCGCGTGCGGTGATCCAGGCCGCGAGGCGGTCGGCGGCCGGCACTTCGCCCGCCGCCGGGGAGGGCAGCTCCGGCCGGGTCACGAGGGCGCCGGCCTCCTCGGCGATGAGCGCGCCGGCGGCCCAGTCGTGCTCGTGCAGACCCTGCTCGCCGTACCCGTCGAGCGCGCCGTCCGCGACCATGCACAGGTCCAGGGCCGCCGAGCCCAGGCGCCGCATGTCCGTGTACTGCCGCATGGTGGCGGCGAAGGCGGGGAACTGGCGCTCGCGCCGGTCGGCGTCGAAGGAGAAGCCGGTGCCGTAGAGCCGGCCCGCCCTGTCCGGCACGGGACCCTCGAGCCGGCGGGACGCGCCGTCCTCCTCCACCCACGCGCCGGCCCCGCGCACGGCGAAGTAGGTGCGGCGCAGGGCGGGGGCGTTGACGGCGCCCACGAGCCAGTTGCCCTGGGCGTCGGCGGCGGCCACGGACGTGCAGTAGTAGACGATGCCGCGGATGAAGTTGGTGGTGCCGTCGAGCGGGTCCACCGACCAGCGGATCCCGGAGGGGTGCTCCGGGCGGTGCGTGCCCGACTCCTCGCCGGTGACGGTGTCGTGCGGGCGGCGGTCCAGGATGGTGCGCAGCACGGCCTGCTCGGCGGCGACGTCGAAGCGGGTGACCCAGTCCCCCTCCCCCGACTTGCCGGTGACGCCCAGCCGGCCGGCGTCGCGGCCCCGCAGGACCTCCGCCCCGGACTCGGCGGCCGCCAGGGCCAGCTCCAGCAGCTCCTCCAGGTGGGCGCCGGTCGGGCCGAGGCCCTCCAGCGCGTCGTCGTGGCGTCCCATGCTCAGGCCCCGTCCTCGTCGTCCGTACCGTTCTCCGTGCCGTTCTCCGTGCCGGCCGGGGCGTCCTCGGAGGTGCTCCCGGCCGCGCCGGCGAGCGCGTCCGGCCCCTCGGCGAGGAGCCGCTCGAACCCGGCCTCGTCGAGCACGGTCACCCCCAGCTGCTCGGCCTTGTCCAGCTTGGTGCCGGCGTTCTCGCCCGCCACCAGGAAGTGCGTCTTCTTCGACACGGAGCCGGAGGCCTTGCCGCCGCGCACCAGCACCGCCTCCTTCGCGGAGTCGCGGCTGAAGCGCTCGAGGGTGCCGGTGATCACCACGGTGGTGCCCTCGAGGGTCCGCGGCACGGACTCGTCCACCTCGTCCTCCATGCGCACGCCCGCGGCCGCCCAGCGCTCCACGATCTGCCGGCGCCACGGCTCGGCGAACCACTCGGTGAGGGCCGCGGCGATCACGGGCCCCACTCCGTCGGCCTGGGCCAGGGTCTCCTCGTCGGCGTCGCGGATGGCCGGCAACGAGCCGAAGGCCGTGGCCAGGGAGCGGGCCGCGGTCGGGCCGACGTGCCGGACGGACAGGGCCACGAGCACGCGCCACAGCGGCTGCGCCTTGGCCTTCTCGAGCTCCTCGAACAGCTTGCGGGTGGTGGCGGTGGGCTCGGAGGGCTTCTTGGCCGTGCCCTTCGTCCAGAAGTAGGGCACGAGCTCGGTCTCGCCCGTGGGCGTGCCGCGCGACTTCTTCTCCCGCCGGATCCGCACCTCGCGCAGGTCCTCGGGGGTGAGGTCGAACAGGTGCGCCTCGCTGGTCAGCGGCGGGGTCTCCGGCTCGTCGGGCCGGGTCAGGGCGAGGGCGGCCTCGTAGCCGAGGGCCTCGATGTCGAACGCGCCGCGGCCGGCGGCGTGGAAGACCCGCTCCCGCAGCTGGGACGGGCAGCTGCGGGCGTTGGGGCAGCGGATGTCGACGTCGCCCTCCTTGGCCGGGCGCAGCTCCGTGCCGCAGGACGGGCAGTGGGTGGGCATCACGAACTCGCGCTCCGTGCCGTCCCGCAGCGCCACCACGGGCCCCACGATCTCGGGGATCACGTCGCCCGCCTTGCGCAGCACCACGGTGTCCCCGATGAGCACGCCCTTGGCCTTCACCACGTCCTGGTTGTGCAGGGTGGCCATCTCCACGGTGGACCCGGCGACCCGCACCGGCTCCATGAGCCCGAACGGGGTGACCCGCCCGGTGCGGCCCACGTTGACCAGGATGTCCTTGAGCCGGGTGTGCACCTCCTCGGGCGGGTACTTGTAGGCCACGGACCAGCGGGGCACCCGGGAGGTGTGCCCGAGCCGGAACTGGGTGCGGCGGTCGTCGACCTTGACCACGATGCCGTCGATCTCGTGGATGAGGTCGTGGCGGCGGCGGCCGTACTCCTCGATGAACGCGAGGACGTCCTCCGTGGAGGGCAGCACGCGGTAGTACGGGCTGACGGGCAGGCCCCACCGCTCGAGCAGCTCGTAGACCTGGGACTGGGTGTCGGCGTGCAGGCCCGTGGCGGCGCCCACCCCGTGCACGTACATGGACAGCCGGCGCCGGGCCGTGACCGCCGGGTCCTTCTGCCGCAGCGAGCCCGCCGCGGCGTTGCGGGGGTTGGCGAAGGGCGCCCGGCCCTCGGCCACGATGGCGTCGTTGAGGGCGCGGAAGTCGCGGGAGGAGATGAACACCTCGCCGCGGATCTCGACCTCCTCGGGCACGTCCTCCCCCGTGAGCACGGTGGGGATGGTGGCGATGGTGCGCACGTTGTGCGTGACGTCCTCGCCCGTGGTGCCGTCCCCCCGGGTCGCGGCCCGCACGAGCTCGCCGTTCCGGTAGAGCAGGTTCACGGCCAGCCCGTCGATCTTCAGCTCGGTGAGCCACGCGGACTCCGGGGCGTCCGGCAGCGCCTCGATGGAGGCGGAGGCCTTCGCCAGCCAGGCCGTGAGCTCGTCGATCGAGAAGACGTCCTCGAGGGAGTACATCCGCGCGAGGTGCGTCACGGGCGTGAACGCCGCGGAGACCTCGCCGCCGACCTCCTGGGTGGGCGAGTCGTTGGCCACCAGCTCGGGGTGCAGCGCCTCGACCTCCTCGAGCCGCCGGTAGAGCTCGTCGTACTCCGCGTCCGAGATGGTGGGCGCGTCCTCGACGTAGTAGGCGGTCCGTGCCGCGCGCACCCGGTCCACGAGCTCCGCGTACTGCTCCTTGAGGTCCTCGCTGGGCGGGGCGGGGTTGAGGTCCTGGCCGGTGGCGTCGACGGGTCGTGCGTCTGTCCTCTGCTGTGGGCTCACCCGACCATTGTGGCCCACGCGCCGGACGCCACCGTCGACCGGGCCCGCGGCGGCGGGTCAGCCGTCCAGCCGCGCCACCGTCCCCGTGAAGTGCGGGCGCCTGCGCCGCGGGTCCCACCCGGCGAAGCGCGAGCCCCGCCAGCCGGGCCCCCGGCCGTCGTCGGTGATCGCGACCGCGACCGTGCCCGGGAGCAGGACCGGGGCCGCGAACTCCACCGTCCAGCGGAAGGGCGTCCCGGGCGGCACGCCCACCTCGGCGAGGGCGCGCGAGGCGGAGTACATGCCGTGGGCGATGGCGCCCTTCATGCCGAGCGCCCGGGCGGTCGGGCCGGAGAGGTGGATGGGGTTCCAGTCCCCGCTCACCGCGGCGTAGTCCCGCCCCGTGCCGGCCGCCAGGCGCCAGTGCCCGGTCGGCGCCGGCGGCACGAACTCCGCGCGCGGGGCGTCGTCGGCCGCCCCGGGCACGCGCACGTCCCGGGCGAGGTAGGTGGAGCGGCCCGTCCAGACGGTCTCGCCGTCCCGGCGCGCGAGGCGGGCGACGACGTCCACCTGCGCGCCGGAGCGGTGCGGGCGCAGCCGCTCGGCGGTGGCGGTGACCGTGAGGTGCTCCCCCACCGCCGCGGCCCGGAGGTGCTCGACCTCGTTGGCCAGGTGCACCATGCCGAGGACCGGCAGCGGGAAGTCCGGGCGGGTGAGCACGCTCATGGCCACGGGGAACGCCAGGGCGTGCAGGTGCCCGGAGAAGGCCTCGGTGCCGCCGGGGCCCTCGCGCAGCGGCGCCCCGACCGCGCGGCAGAACGCCTCGTGCCCGGCGGGGTCGACGACCACGTCCTCGACGACGTGCGCCACCGCCGGCAGCTCGAGCGGGGCGTCGCCGGTGCCGCGGCGCGCCCCGGCCGGCCGGCCGGGCAGCCGGCCCGGCACCCGGTCGGCGAGGGCGCGCGGCAGCAGGTCCCCGGCCGCCCCCGCCGCCGCACGGGCGTAGAGCCCGCCCAGCGAGGGGACGCCGGGCAGGACCACGGTCTCGTGCCGGTCGGCGGCCATGCTCACGCCCCCACCAGGTTCTGGCCGCACACGCGCAGCGTCTGCCCGTTGACGCCGCCGGCGGCGTCCGAGGCGAGGAACAGCACGGCTTGGGCCACGTCCTCCGGCAGCCCACCCTGCTGCAGGGAGTTCAGCCGGCGCGCGACCTGGCGGCGGGCCGCCGGGATCCGGGCGGTCATCTCCGTCTCGATGAACCCGGGGGCCACGGCGTTGATGCTGCCGCCGCGCCGGGCCAGCAGGGGCGCGGTGGCGGCGACCATCCCGATCACCCCGGCCTTCGAGGCGGCGTAGTTGGTCTGGCCGCGGTTGCCCGCCACACCGCTCGTGGAGGCCAGGCAGACGATCCGCGGCGCCTCGCCGAGGCCCTCCCCCGCCAGGAGCTGGTCGTTCATCCGCAGCTGCGACTCGAGGTTCACGGCCAGCACCGAGGCCCAGCGGGACTCGTCCATGTTGGCCAGCAGCTTGTCCCGGGTGATCCCGGCGTTGTGCACCACCACGTCCAGGTGCCCGAAGCGCTCCCGGGCGAGCCCGAGGATCCGCTCGCCGGCGTGCTCGTCCGTGACGTCGAGCTGGAGGGCCACGGCGTGGATCTCGTTGGCGAGGGCGGCCAGGGGCTCGCCCGCGGCGGGGACGTCCACGACGACGACGCGCGCGCCGGCGCCGGTGAGCGTGCGGGCGATCTGTGCGCCGATGCCGCGGGCGGCGCCGGTGACAGCGGCGACCCTGCCCCGCAGGGGGGCCTCCCAGTCCGCGGGCAGGGCCCCGGCGTCGTCGCCGACCGTCACGAACTGCCCGGAGACGAAGGCGCTGCGCCCGGAGAGCAGGAACCGCAGGGCGCCCAGCACGCTGGGGGCCTCGGGGGCGACGCCCTCGGCGAGCAGGACGCCGTTGGCGGTGGCCCCGCCGCGCATCTCCTGGGCGGTGGAGCGCAGCAGGCCGACGACGGCCTGGCGGGCCGCGGCGACGGCCGGGTCGAGCGGCTCCGCCGCCGCGGGCGTGGCCGAGGCCGCGCCCGTGCCGATGCCCGGGGCGGGCCGGGACACGGTGACCACCCGGCCGCCGGGGGCGAGCGAGCGGAGCGCCCCGCCCAGGCCGAGCGCGGGCTCGGCCAGCTCGGCGGGCCGGGCGAGCTCGGTCAGGGCCAGCACGACCGCGCCGAAGCGGTGGACGTCGTCGGGGTGGCGGCGCACGTCGAGGTCCCAGCCGAGCAGGGCCGCGGCGATCCGGTCGGCCTCCTCCCCCCGCCCCAGCACGAGGACGGGTCCGGGCACGAGCGGGTCCCCGGCGCGGTGGCGGCGCAGCCGGGCGGGGGCGGGCAGGCCGAGCTGCCGGGCGAGCCGGCCGCCGGGGCCGGAGCTGACGAGGTCGAGATAGGTGTCTGCCATGGGGTCGGGGTCCTTGCTGTGGGGGTCGGCGGGGTGTCGGGGGCGCGGGCTCAGCGGGCCTCGAGGACCGCGGTGACGCCCAGGCCGCCGGCGGCGCACACCGAGATGAGCCCGCGGGCGGGGCGGCCGGTCTCGTCGGCGCGCTCGCGCAGGAGCTTGGCGAGGGTGCCGACGATGCGCCCGCCGGTCGCGGCGAACGGGTGCCCGGCCGCGAGCGAGGAGCCCGTGACGTTGAGCCGGCTGCGGTCCACGGTGCCGAAGGCGCCGTCCAGGCCCAGCCGCTCGCGGCCGAACTGCTCGTCCTCCCACGCGGCGAGGGTCGCGAGCACGGTCGCGGCGAACGCCTCGTGGATCTCGACGAAGTCGAAGTCCTCGAGCGCCAGGCCCTGGCGGGCCAGCAGGCGGGGCACGGCGTAGGCGCCGGCCATCAGCAGGCCCTCGTCGCCGTGCACGAAGTCGACGGCGGCCGCCTCGACGTCCACGACGTCGGCGAGCACGGGCAGGGAGCGCTCCGCGGCCCAGTCCTCGGAGGCGAGCAGCACGGTGGAGGCGCCGTCGGTGAGGGGCGTGGAGTTGCCCGCCGTCATGGTGGCCCCGGCGTCGAGGGACTTCCCGAAGACCGGCTTGAGCCCGGCGAGCTTCTCGACCGTGCTGTCCGGGCGGAGGTTGTTGTCCCGGGACAGGCCGCGGAAGGAGGTGACGAGGTCGTCGAAGAACCCGCGCTCGTAGGCGGCCGCCAGGTTGCGGTGGCTCGCGGCGGCGAGCTCGTCCTGGGCCTCGCGGGAGATCCCCCAGCGGGCGGTGGTGAGGGCCTGGTGCTCGCCCATGGACAGCCCCGTGCGCGGCTCCCCCGTGCCGGGGGCCACCGGTTTGAGGTCGGCCGGGCGCAGGCCCGCGAGGGCCTTGAGCTTCTGCGGGGTGCTCTTGGCCCGGTTGAGCTCGAGCAGGCTCCGGCGCAGCCGCTCGCTCACCACGACGGGCGCGTCCGAGGCGGAGTCGACGCCGCCGGCGACGGCCGAGTCGATCTGGCCGAGCCGGATCTTGTTGACCAGCGTGGAGACGGCCTCCATGCCGGTGGCGCAGGCCTGCTGCACGTCGAAGGCCGGGGTGCGGGGGTCCAGGACCGAGCCGAGCACGGACTCGCGCGTGAGGTTGAAGTCCTTGGGGTGCTTGAGCACGGCGCCGGCGGCGACCTCGCCGATCCGCTCCCCGGCGAGGCCGTAGCGGGCGGCCAGCCCGTCCAGGGCGGCGGTGAGCATGTCCTGGTTGCCGGCGTTGGCGTAGGCGCCGTGCGCCCGGGCGAAGGGGATGCGGTTGGCGCCGATCACGACCGCACGGCGGGCCACGCCGGTGCGTCCGGCGCCGCTGGGGGTCGTGTGCTCGGCGGTGGGCTCGACGGTCTGCTCGGGGGTGGACTCGCTCACAGGTAACTCCTCGGTGGTGTTGTGATGATGATCACGTCACGAAAGACAATACCTGATACTCTGGGTATCGTGAAACAGGTCGACGCCACTGACTCCGCCGCCCCGGGCGGCACGCCCGCCACGGACGGACGCTCCTCCCGCTGGGCCCGGCACCGCGCGCAGCGCCGGATCGAGCTCATCCGCACGGCGCGCAGCGCCGTGGACGAGCTCGGCGCGCAGGCGTCCATGGAGGAGATCGCCACCGCGTGCCAGACCTCCAAGTCCGTCTACTACCGGTACTTCGGGGACAAGGCGGGACTGCAGCGGGCGGTCGGCGAGTACACCGTGACGCGGATGCGCGACCGGCTCGAGGAGGCGGCCCGCGCGGCCGGCTCCTTCGAGGACTCGGTCGAGGCGATGGTCGCGGAGTACCTGCTCAGCATCGAGCGCTCGGCGTCGGTGTACCGCTTCGTCGTGGCCCTCTCCCCCGACCCCGGGCGCTCGCGGCACGACCGGCACCGGGCCGAGCGGGCCCGCGGCGAGCGCTCCGGCAAGGAGGACGCCCCGGCCGGGGACGGCGGCGAGCGCTGGCTGATCCAGGAGTTCGCCGAGTCCGTCAGCGGGCTGCTCGCGGAGGCCCACGTGCACCACACCCCCGCCGAGCGCCGGCTCGAGGAGCCGGTGCTCAGCTACTGGGCCGCGTCCACGATCGGCATGGTCCGCGGCGCCGGCGAGGCCTGGATGAACACCCCCGAGGGCACGCGGCGACCGTCCCGCGAGCGGATGACGGAGCTGATCGTGGGCTGGGCCGTCGACGGCCTGCGCCCGCCCGGCGCACCCGTGCCGGAGCCCCCCTCGACCTGACCACCGCCCGGGCCGGCACGGACCCCGGCCGGCCCCACCACCCCGTGACCGCACCGGCCACCGCCGGTCACCCACGACAGGAGCGAACATGACCACCACCATCGACCGACCGACCACCGCCGCAGCCGGCTCCGCCGCCGGGCCCGCCACCGCGGACGGCGCCGGGCTCCCGGGGCCCGCCGTGGACGTCGCCGCCCTCGGCGAGGTGCTGCTCGGGCGCTGGGCCGAGGTCCGGCGCGAGACCCGCCGGATGCTGCTCGACGAGCGGCTGCACCAGCAGCCGGGCCTCACCCACCACGAGCACCGCGAGCGGGTCCTGGGCCAGCTGCACCTGCTGGTGGAGCACGGGGCGATGAGCCGCGGGCTGCCGGAGGAGTACGGCGGGCACAACGACCCGGGCGGCAACGTCTCGGGCTTCGAGGAGCTGCTGCTCGGGGACCCCTCGATGCAGATCAAGGCCGGGGTGCAGTGGGGCCTGTTCGGCTCCGCGGTGCTCAACCTCGGCACCGAGGAGCACCACCGGCGCTGGCTCGCGGACATCCGGGACCTGAAGATCCCGGGCGTGTTCGCGATGACCGAGATCGGCCACGGCTCCGACGTCGCCTCGATCGGCACCACCGCCACGTACGACCCCGCCACGGAGGAGTTCGAGATCCACACCCCCTTCACGGCGGCGTGGAAGGACTACCTCGGCAACGCCGCCGTGCACGGGCGCGCCGCCGTGGTCTTCGCCCAGCTGGTGACGCTCGGCGTGAACCACGGCGTGCACGCGTTCTGGGTGGACCTGCGGGACGCGGACGGGAACTTCCTGCCCGGCGTGGGCGGCGAGGACGACGGCCACAAGGGCGGGCTCAACGGGATCGACAACGGGCGGCTGCACTTCACCCGGGTGCGGGTCCCGCGCACGCACCTGCTGGACAAGTACGGGGCTGTGGCTCCGGACGGCACCTACAGCTCGCCCATTGCGAGCCCGGGCCGCCGGTTCTTCACGATGATCGGCACCCTGGTGCAGGGCCGGGTCTCCCTCGACGGCGCGGCCGTCCTGGCGAACAAGGCCGCGCTGAGCATCGCGATCCGCTACGGCAGCGAGCGCCGGCAGTTCAACGCGTCCTCCGACGTCCAGGAGGAGGTGCTGCTGGACTACCAGCAGCACCAGCGGCGGCTGCTGCCGCGGCTGGCGGAGACCTACGCCATGCACTTCGCCCACCAGGAGCTGCTGCACAAGTACGACGACGTCTTCTCCGGCCGCGAGGACACCGACGAGAACCGGCAGGACCTCGAGACGCTCGCCGCGGCCCTGAAGGCGCTGTCCACCTGGAGCGCCCTCGACACCCTCCAGGAGTGCCGCGAGGCCTGCGGCGGGGCGGGGTTCCTGACCAAGAACCGGCTCACCTCCCTGCGCCACGACCTGGACGTCTACGCGACGTTCGAGGGCGACAACACGGTGCTGCTGCAGCTCGTGGCCAAGCGGCTGCTCTCCGACTGGGCGGACGAGTTCAAGCACGTCGACGTGGGCGTGATGGCCCGCTATGTGGCCGGCCGGGCCACCGAGGCCACCTACCACCGGTCGGGGCTGCGCAAGCTCGGCCAGGCCTTCCGGGATACCGGGGACGTGCGCCGCTCGGTCAACGCCCTGCGCGAGGAGTCGGCGCAGCGCGCGCTGCTCACGGACCGGGTGCAGACCATGGTGGCCGAGATCGCGGAGAACCTGCGGCCCAGCGCCAAGCTCCCCCGCGCGGAGGCCGCGGCGCTGTTCAACGAGAACCAGCACAAGATCATCGCCGCGGCGCGCGCCCACGCGGAGCTGCTGCAGTGGGAGGCCTTCACCCGCGGCCTGGAGCAGGTCGCGGACCCGGGCACCCGCACCGTGCTCACCTGGCTGCGCGACGTCTTCGGGCTGCGGCTCATCGAGAAGAACCTCGCGTGGTACCTCTCCTACGGCCGGCTGTCCATGCGGCGCGGGCGCAGCCTCGACGAGTACATCGACCGGCTGCTCGCCCGCCTGCGCCCGCACGCCCTCGACCTCGTGGCCGCGTTCGAGCTCGAGCCGGAGCACCTGCGGGCCGAGATCGCCACGGGGATCGAGGCCCGGCGCCAGGAGGAGGCGGCCGAGCACTACCGGCGGCTGCGCGCCTCGGGCAGCGCGCCGGTCAAGGAGCGCGCCCCGCGCCGGGAGACCGCCACGCCCGCCGCCGGGGCACCGGGCGAGAAGGCCCCGGAGGAGGCGAAGCGGGAGCGCCGCGCCGAGAAGCAGGCCGAGCGGCGCACGGAGCGCCGGGCGGAGCGCAAGCACGAGCGCCGGCTCGAGCTGAAGCCGTTGAAGAAGGCAGCGCAGCGGGCCGCGGCGTCCGCGCAGCGGGCGGCCGAGCCGGGCCGCAGGTCCGCGGAGGGCCGGGAGCCGGCGGAGGGCCGTGAGCCCGCCTCCGGCACCGCGCCGGCCGAGGGCGCTGCCGTGACCCAGGACGCCTGACCGGTCGGGCCCGCCGTCGCACGCCGTCACCGCAGGCGGGCCCGGCGGTGACGACGCCGCCCCGGAGGCCCCGGGGCGGCGTCGTCGTCCGGTCCCGCGGCGCGGGCGAGGACCGGGGAGGGCTGCGCCGTCGGCGGCCGGGACCCCGGCGGCTCAGCGGGGGACGGCGCCGGCGAGGAGGCCGTCGATCTGGCCCATGGCCTCCCGCATGCCCTCCTCCATGCCCATCGCGGACATCTGCTCCAGCTGGTCCGCGCTCTCGAAGGTCGAGACCGTGGTCATCCGCGTCCCGCCGTCGACGGCCTCGAACGTCACGACGCCGTGGGTGGCCCCCAGCGCGGGGTCGGGCTCGCCGTCCTCGCTCGCGAAGCCGTCGTCGAACTCCAGCCGGTGCGGGGCGTCCACGGCGGTGACCGTCCACCAGCCCCGGGCCTTCTCCCCGTCGGGGCCGGTCATGTAGTAGCGGCACCGCCCTCCCTCGGCGAGCTCGTGCTCCTCGAAGGTGGCGGGCCACTCGGGAGGGCCCCACCAGCGCTCGAGCTGGCGCGGGTCGGCCCAGACCTCCCAGACCCGCTCGACGTCCGCGGCGAACTCCGCGACGAACGTCAGGGTCAGTGCCTCGGTGTCCTTGTGCACGTCGATGACCGGCATGTCATGCTCCCTTCCTCCTGGGCCCCGGGTCCCCCGGGGGCGTCTCCTCGGCGAGGAGGTCCTCGATGGCGCGGGCCCGCCCGCGCCAGATCTGCTCGTAGTCCGCCAGCAGCGCCGCCGCCCGGCGCAGCGTGGCCACCCCGGCGTGCACCACCTGCTCCCGGCCGCGCCGCTCCTTGGTGACCAGCGAGGCCCGCTCGAGCACCGCCACGTGCTTCTGCACGGCGGCGAAGCTCATCCGGTAGTGCGCGGCCAGCGCGGAGACCGACTGCTCCTGCCGCAGCACCCGCACCACGATGTCCCGTCGCGTCGAGTCCGCGAGGGCCTGGAAGATGCGGTCGACCTCGTCGTCCGTCAGCTCATTTCGTACAACCATTTGGTTGTATGTTAGGGCGCCCGGTGCTCCGGCGCAAGAGGTCCGGGCCCCGGGACCCGGGTGTGACCTCCGGGGCCGCGCAGCGCTCAGTAGAGACCCGCCGCGCCGGTCAGGTGGCGGTGCAGACCATGGGCCACGATCGTGTTGCCCAGCGCGTTCAGGTGCCGGCGGTCCGCGGCGACCACCGAGCGCGGGGGCAGCCCCAGGCCCAGCCACCGGCGGTCCGCGGGCGAGGCCCCGATCCGGTGGGCCCGCAGCGCCGCCAGGGACCAGAGACCGGGATCGCGCAGATCGGCCATGGTGTCGTAGAACCGGTCGCCGTACTCGGCCCGGAGGGCCGCGTTCACCGCGCGCACCTCCTCCCACCCCGCGGTGCCGGGACGGTCGGCCGCGGTGTGCCAGTGGCCCATCACCACGGACGTGCCCGGCTCGACCCCCCACGCGGCACGGGTGTCGGAGAGCACCTGGTCCGGGTCCTCGATGTTGTTCTTGCCCGTCCACAGCAGGTGGACGTGGCCCCGGTGCTCCCCCTCCAGCGCCGTGCGCCAGCGGGCCTCCGACGCGGGCGCCACCTCGAGCTCGGCCCCCGGGACCGCCCGGCGCAGCACCACGTCCCCCTCGTCCCGCCCCACGGCCTGGATCGTGCACGGCAGACCGGAGACGGTGCCCGGGATCGCGAGGTGGACGCTGGGCACCCGGCCGTCCACGGTGGGCACGACCAGCGGCCCGTGGGCCGGGATCCGCCCCACCCCGTAGCCGGAGCCCAGCCGGGGCAGGTAGGGGTGGGCGCTGCTGCGCATCGCCAGGGTCTGCCACGACCGGTCGCCGCTGACCGCGCGCGAGGTCCCGGGCACCTCCAGCAGCTGCGAGAGCAGGTCGTCGATGCGCACCGCGGGGAAGCCCCGCGGGCGGTCCCGGTGGAGGGCGCTCGCCGCCGAGGAGGAGCCCCACAGCACGAACGGCCGCCGGCCGGCGGAGGGCTCCGCCAGGGCGCCCCCGAAGGCCCCGGAGGCGGCGAGCACCAGGCCGGAGAGAACGAACGAGCGGCGCGAGAGAACCATGTTCTCAAAGGTAAACAGGCCTGGTGGGAGCGGTGCCGTTGTGACGGATCATGATGCCCCCCACTTCGGGGGACGCGGCGTGCATGCGGCTCAGAAGCCGGGGGCGTACTCCCCCGGCCGCACGGCGTCGGCCACGATCACGGTGACGTTGTCCCGCCCCCCGGTGCGCAGCGCGGCCTGCAGCAGGACGTCGGCCGCCTCCTTCGGGTGGGGCACCGAGGCGAGCACCCGGGCCATGTGGGCGGGGCTCAGCTCGTTGGTCAGCCCGTCCGAGCACAGCATCAGCCGGTCCCCGTGCCGGGCCGGGAGCACCCACACGTCCGGCTCCCACACCTGGCCGGTGCCCAGGGCGCGGGTGATCACGTTGCGGCGCGGGTGCACGAGCGCCTGGGAGGCGGTGAGCTGCCCGATCGACACGAGGTACTGCACCTCGGAGTGGTCCACGGTCAGCTGCTCGATCCGCGGCCCGCCCTCGCCCTCGCCGGCCCGCCCCCCGGGCTGGGGCGAGACCAGCCGGTAGGTCCGGGAGTCGCCCGTGTTGAACACGACCCACAGCATGCGCCCGTCGATGCGCAGCAGCCACACGCCGGTGACGGTGGTGCCCGCCCGGCCCTCGACCGCGTGCTGGATGTGCTGGTCCGCCTGCCACAGCACGGAGCGGACCCGGCGGACAGCCTCGATCGCGTCCTCGGGGATCTCCGGGTCCAGCCGCAGCTCGCGCTCCACGACGGCGCGGAACCGGGCGATGTCCCGGGGCGGCTCCGGCTCGAGGACCTCGAAGGAGCGGAAGTCCTCCAGCTGGAACAGGGGGGATGCCCCGAGGGTGCGCACGCACAGGGCGCTGGCCACCTCACCGGCCTCGTGCCCGCCCATCCCGTCCGCCACGGCGCACATCGCGGCCGTGACCACCAGGGCGTCCTCGTTGGACTCCCGGCGCAGGCCCCGGTCCGTGGACGCGCCCGCGCGGATGACGAGGGGTGCGCTCATTCGAAGTCGACCTCCAGCCCGGGACCGGCGCCCTGGGAGAGCGCGACGGGCTGGACGTCGCCGAAGCCCCGCACGTTGCGGGTGGGCTGCGGCAGGAGGATGAAGCGGTCGTCGCCGGAGAGCACCGCGGCGGTCGAGGCGTCCACGAGCACGGAGCCCGGCTCGGTCAGCGACACGAGCCGGGAGGCGAGGTTCACCGTGGGCCCGTAGATGTCCCCGAGCCGCGGCAGCACGCGCCCCCAGACGAAGGCCACGCGCGCCTGCGGCAGCTCGGGGTCGTCGCGGATGGCGCGGGCCAGGGCCAGGGAGATCTGGGCCCCGCCCTCGGGGGTCTCGGCGAGGAACATGACCTCGTCCCCGATGGTCTTGATGAGCCGGCCGCCGCCCACGGCGATCACCTCCGCGCAGCGGTTCTCGAAGCGCTGCACGAGGTTCGCCAGGGTCCGTTCGTTCATCTGCCGGGACAGCGAGGTGTAGGAGACCAGGTCCGCGAAGCCCACCCCGCGCGCGAGCGGGAGGACGGCGGACGCCCCGTCGTCGGACGTGGGGCCGGTGGCGGTCGAGCCGTCCGGGCGCTCCACGCGCATCGCGAGCCGCTGCACGGCGGCGTTCATCTGCCGCCGCCACGAGTAGACGAGGAGGTTCTCGATCGCGTCGATGAGGTCGGGCAGCAGGTGCAGCAGCTGCCGCCGGGCGGCGGCGTCGGTCATGCCCCGGTGGACGACCATGTCCTCGACGAGCGCCTCGACCTGCCACACGACCATGCGGTCGGTCATCTGCCCGATCGAGCGCACCAGGGACAGCGCCGCCTCCTCGGTGACCTTCTCCTCGAGGACCATGGTGGACAGCACCCGGAGGGCCTCGGAGTCCTGCTCGGTGAACCAGAGGTCGTCGTCGGTGAGGTTCGGGAAGCCCAGGGCCCGCCACACCTTCCGTGCGGACAGCAGGGACAGCCCGCCCCGGCGCGCGGCCTCCCGGCGGCGCAGGTCGCGCTCGGAGCCCAGGAGGGTCTGCTCGAGGGCCTGCACGGCGGCCTTGGACTCGTCCGAGCGGTACAGGTTGGCCTGGACGGGGTTGTGCAGGTTCAGGTTCAGCTGTGCCGTCTGGGGGCCGAGCTCCGGCTCGCCCTGGTTCTCCGGGTCCTCACTCGCCACACGTCACTCCTGTTCCTGGTGGACGGCCCGCCGGCTCCACGGTCGGCGCGGGGCGCCGGACGGACCTGGGCGTGGTGCCACGACCGCGTCGCGGTCCACTCTAGTGGGACGGAGCCACGGCGCACCCCCACCGGGACCGGGATCCCCCGCCCGGCCGGCGCCGCCGCCCGCCGCCCACTCGTCCTCGGCGGCCCGGCGGATCAGCCCGGCCAGGCGCTGCGCCTCCGGGGCGTGCTCCAGGCGCAGGCCGCCGAAGGGCCCGAAGTCCGCCACGACGCGCCCGTCGTGCCGGCCCAGGGCCGGACCGCGCCGGCGCTCCACCGAGACCCGTCGCAGCTGCTGCAGGGGCAGCGACACGGTCCTGCGGGCACCGCCGGGGCGCAGCAGCACGAGGTGGCGGGTGGTGAGCACGTAGCGGGTGCGCCACCACCGCACCAGCGGGCGCAGGCAGCTGCGGAGCACCACCCAGCCGGCCGCGACGAGCAGGGTGAGCTCCACCCCGGCGTGCACCGTGGTCCACGGCTCCGCCACGGGGCGCCAGCGCAGCTCGAGGGCCCGCTGGGCGAAGGAGAGCGTGAACACCGTGAGCAGCAGCACCAGGAAGGGCCGGGTCAGCCGGGCGCCGTGGGCCCGTGTGGACACGAGCACGCGCTCCCCGGGCTGCAGGGCGGGACGGGCGGGCACGCTCAGGCCGTCCCGGGGGGGTCCGGGGCCGGGCGCAGGTGCACCACGTCGCCCGCCGTCACCTCGCGCTCGGCGCCGCCGTCCTCGCGCACCAGGAGGCCCCCGTGCTCGCCGAGGCCCGTCGCGGTGCCCGTGACGGGGGCGGCCCCGCCGGGCAGCTCGGCGCGCACCGGGCGGCCGATGGTCTCCATCCGCTCGGTGATCCGGGCGCGCAGCGGCCCGCCCGGGCCCACGGCGGCCTCCGGGTCCGCGCAGAACTGCAGGTAGACGGGGACGAACGCGCCCAGCACGGCCCGCAGGACGGCGGCGCGCTCGACCTCGCGGCCGGTGGCGCGCCGGACGGACGTGGCCGTGTCCACGGGCAGCTCCTGCTGGGCGACGTTGATGCCCGTGCCCAGGACCACCGCCGGCGGGTGCTGCCCGTCCAGCACGAGACCTGCGAGCAGGCCGGCCGCCTTGCGCCCGTCCACCAGGACGTCGTTGGGCCACTTGATCCGTGCGCCGGCCGCCGCGAGCCCGTCCAGGGCGTCGACGACGGCCGCGGCCATCAGCAGGGTCAGCCACGGGAAGTGCTGGGTGGGCAGCGGGCGGCCGCGCGCGTCGGCCGGGCGCAGCAGGAGGCTGAAGGTCAGCGCGGTGCCGGGCTCGGTGGTCCACACCCGGTCCAGCCGGCCGCGCCCGGCGCTCTGGTGGCCGGTGAGCACGAGGGACAGGTCGGTCCACGGCCGGTCCGGGCGGGGCCCGCGCGCCTGCCGGGTGACGGCGGCCGTCAGGTGCTCGTTCGTGGAGCCGACCTCGTCGAGGACGTCGATCCGCCCCAGGCCGAGGCCCGCCAGGGCCGCGAGCAGGGCGGGCTCGCGCAGGTCGGCGGCGCAGGGGTCGGGCACGGTGCTCCTCGGGTCGGTCGTCACGGGTCGGTCGTCACGGGCGGGTCCGCACGGGCCGGGGCGGTCGGTGCTGTCCGGCCGGGCGCCGTCCGCGTAGTGTTCGGACCACATCCACAGTAGTAGCCCCGTTCCCCGGGAACCGGCTGGACGGTCCCGTCCGGCCGGGCGGGGCCGCGGCACGACCCCCGGGAGAGCCACCGTGAGCGCAGCCGAGAACCGCACGACCTTCGCCGTCACCTACGTCTACGGCGGGCCCGCCGACGTCCTGGCCGCGCGCCGGCCGGAGCACCGCCAGTACCTCGGCGGGCTCGTGGAGCAGGGGCACCTGCTCGCGTCCGGTCCCTTCGACGACGACGGCGCGCCCGGCGCGCTGCTGGTCTTGGCCGCCGAGGACGCCGGGGCGGTGGAGCGGCTCACCGACGAGGACCCGCTGGTGCGCCACGGGGTGGTCACCGAGCGGACCGTCCGCCCCTGGAAGGTGGTCCTCGGCAGCGTCGGCTGAGCACCGTCCCGTGTCCCCCGGACCCGGGCACGGATTTTGTAGGAGTTCTACAACGGAGGCCCCCGCGGCCGCGGACTAGAGTGAGCAGGTCCCCTGACCACCCCGGACCGGACCGATCGGCCCGCCGGGCCGGCCGCGTACCAGACCACGAGGTGCCTGTGACCCACGACCTGACGACCACCGCCGGCAAGATCGCCGACTTCCACGACCGCAGGGCCCGCTCCGAGGTGCCCGCGGGGCAGGCGGCGGTCGAGAAGCAGCACGCCCGCGGGAAGAACACCGCCCGCGAGCGCGTGGAGATGCTCCTGGACGAGGACTCGTTCGTGGAGTTCGACGCCCTCGCGACCCACCGCTCGACCGCCTTCGGGATGGCGTCGAAGAAGCTGCCCGGCGACGGCGTGGTCAGCGGCTACGGCACGGTGGACGGGCGCCTGGTGGCGGTCTACTCCCAGGACTTCGCGGTCTTCGGCGGGTCGCTGTCCCAGGTCAACGGGGAGAAGATCGTCAAGGTCCAGAAGTTCGCCCTGCGCAACGGCTGCCCGGTCATCGGGATCAACGACGGCGGCGGGGCGCGGATCCAGGAGGGCGTGGCCTCCCTGGCCATGTTCGCGGACATCTTCAACATGAACGTCCGCTCCTCCGGGGTGGTCCCGCAGATCTCGCTGATCATGGGCCCGTGCGCGGGCGGGGCGGCCTACTCCCCCGCCCTGACCGACTACATCGTGATGGTCGACAAGACCTCGCACATGTTCATCACCGGCCCGGACGTCATCAAGACGGTCACGGGCGAGACGGTGGACATGGAGACGCTGGGCGGGGCGCGCCAGCACAACGCGACGACCGGCACGGCCACGTACCTCGCCGAGGACGAGCAGGACGCGCTGGACTTCGTGCACGAGCTGCTCGAGTTCCTGCCGGCGAACAACCTGCAGGAGGCACCCCTGGTGGACCACGACCAGGAGGACGAGGTCACCGACCAGGACCTCGCCCTGGACGTGCTGGTCCCCGACTCCGCGAACCAGCCCTACGACATGCGCGCGGTGGTCGAGGCGATCGTCGACGACGGGCACTTCCTGGAGATGCAGGCCCTCTACGCCCCCAACGTGATGATCGGCTACGCCCGGGTCGAGGGGCACACCGTGGGCGTCGTGGCGAACCAGCCCATGCAGTTCGCCGGCACCCTGGACATCGCGGCCTCCGAGAAGGCGGCCCGGTTCGTGCGCCACTGCGACGCGTTCAACGTCCCGATCCTCACCCTCGTGGACGTGCCCGGGTTCCTGCCCGGCACCGATCAGGAGTTCAACGGCATCATCCGGCGCGGCGCCAAGCTGCTCTACGCCTACGCCGAGGCGACCGTCCCGCTGGTCACCCTGATCACCCGCAAGGCCTATGGCGGGGCCTACATCGTGATGGGCTCCAAGAAGCTCGGCGCGGACGTCAACCTGGCCTGGCCCACCGCGCAGATCGGTGTGATGGGCGCCCAGGGCGCCGTGGAGATCCTCTACCGCCGGGACCTCAAGGCCGCCGCGGACAACGACGAGGACGTCGAGGCGCTGCGCGCCGAGCTGGTGCGCAAGTACGAGGAGAGCCTGCTCAACCCCTACCAGGCCGCCGAGCTGGGCTACGTGGACGCGGTGATCTCCCCGTCCGAGACCCGGGTGCAGGTGCTCAAGGCCCTGCGGGCCCTGCGCGACAAGCGGGCGTCGATGCCCACCAAGAAGCACGGGAACATCCCGCTGTGACCCTCCGTGAGCCCGCCGAGGGCACCCCGTCCCTGCGCTTCACGGCCGGCAGCCCCACGCCGGAGGAGGTCGCCGCCGTCACGGCCGTCCTGCTCGCGCGCCGGCACGCGGGCGAGGAGGACGCGAAGGGCTCCCCGGGGCGCCGGGACCAGTTCCGCCGGATGCGGCTGGGCCTGAAGCTGCGCCCGGGCCGCGGCGCGTGGCGGCGGACCCGGCCGGAGGAGTGACCGGGCCGCGGCGCGTGGCGGCGGACCCGGCCGGAGGAGTGACCGGGCCGGAGGAGTGACCCGCACGCCGTGCCCCGGGTGGCGCCCGGTCACGGCTCCCGGGGGATCCGCCGGGAGACGACGAGCGCCACCGCGATGCCCGCCAGGGCGAGCACCGCCGTCACCGCCCACGTCAGGTCCCAGGAGCCGGTCGCCTGCGCGACCGAGGCGACCGCGGGCGGGCCGGCGAACTGGCCCAGGGCGTTGAACTGCTGGCCCAGGCCCAGCGTGGTGGCCACCGTGGTGGGGGTGGGCGCGACGCGCATGAGGCTGGCGATCGCCGTGGTCGGCACCACTCCCCCCACCGCGGAGAACACCAGGACCGCGCCGTACCGGGCGCCGAAGCGCACGCCCTCGTCCAGCAGCGGGGCGATCCCGAACGCGACCACGGCGGCCAGGCCCAGCACGGCGAAGCCCGTGCACCACAGCACCACGGGGCGCACCCCGCGATGCAGGGCCCGGCCCGCGCCGAGGTTGCCCACCACGTTGACCCCCGCGGCGAGCGCGCTGAGCCCCGCGGCGGCGCCCGCCGCGATCCCGGCCTCGGCGTACATGGAGGGCAGGAACTGCACCACCCCGTTCCACTGGGCGGTGTAGAGCCCGAAGACCGCGGCCACGAGCCACGGCCCCGGTGCGCGCAGGGTCAGCCCGAGGCGCTGCCGCACCCCGTGCACCACCGTGTGGGCCGGGTCCGGCGGGAGCACGGCGAGCACCAGCACGCCCAGGAGCGCGGAGCCGGCCGCGGCGGCCGCCCACCAGGTGCGCCAGCCGAGGGCCTCGCTGAGCAGCCCGCCGAGGAGCAGGGAGAGGGCCGCGGCGACCGGGATGTGGCAGCCCCACAGCCCCACCAGCAAGGACACCCGGGCCGGGGCCACGGTGCGCCGGATCAGGGCCGGGGCGCAGATCGACACGAGCATGAACCCCACGCCCTCCAGCACCCGGGAGCCCAGCAGCGGGCCGTACCCCGTGGAGAGCAGTCCCGTCACGGAGCCCGCGGTGAGCAGGCCCAGGCCGAGCACCAGGCCCCGGCGCAGGCCGATCCGGTCCCCGGACAGACCCACCACCACGCCCAGCAGCATGCCGGCCACCTGGACGGTGGAGAGCAGGAACCCGCCCTGCACCAGGCTCAGGCCGAGCTCGGCGGAGAGCACGGGCAGCGCCGGGGCCAGCTTCCACACGTGCAGGGCGCCCACCACCCCCGCGACCACCACGAGCAGGGCGGGCCCGGTCCCGGCGGTCCCCGAGGGCCCGGCCGGGACGGTCGCGGGGGGCGCGGAGTTCGCGCGCGGCGCAGGAGCGGACATGCTCCGCAGTCTAGGGAGCGCCCGGCGCTACTGTGACGTGCATGACCGATCAACGGCCCGACCCCCTGACCGGCGCCGGCCCCGCACCCCTCGGCGCGGGGCGGCGCGAGCCCACGGACGTGGACGCCGTGGCCGAGCGCTGGTTCGCGTGCGCCATGGAGCTGGACCCGGCCCAGGCCACCGTGCACGGCTTCCCCGGGCACGAGGCCGAGTACCGCGACTTCGGGCCCGAGGGCCTGGAGGCCCACGCCGACGCCGCCCGCCGGACGCTGGCGGAGCTCGAGCGCGCGGCCCCGGTCGACGACGTCGACCGGATCACCGGCCACGCCCTGCGCGAGCGCCTGGGCCTGGACCTGCTCCTGCACGAGGAGGGGCTGCGGGGCTGGGAGGTCAACAACATCTCCTCCCCGGTGCAGGAGATCCGGGAGGTCTTCGACGACCTGCCCCGGAGCACCGCCGAGGACTGGGCGCACCTCGCCGGCCGGCTGCGCGCCGTGCCCGCCGCCGTGGACTCCTACGTCCTGGGCCTGCGGCACGCCCGCTCCCTCGGCCGCTCGGCCTCCGCGGCGCAGCTGCGCAACGCGGCCCGGCAGTGCACCGGCTACGCGGCGCGCCACGGCTTCTTCGACCGGCTGGCGCGCAGCCCCCGCGTCCCCGAGGCGCTGCGGCAGCAGGTCGGGGAGGCGGCCGAGGCGGCGCGGCACGCCTACCGGGGCCTCGCCGCCGTGCTGGGCAGGGAGCTCGCCGCGGACGCGCCCCGCACGGACGCGGTGGGACCGGACGTGTACACGCTGCGCCTGCAGGAGTTCCTGGGCGCCGTCCTGGACCCGGCCACGGTCTACGCGTGGGGCGTGGAGCAGCTGCGCACGATCGTGGCGGAGCAGGAGCAGCTCGCCCGCCGGATCGCCCCCGGCGCCACGGTCGCCGAGGCCATGGCGGCCCTGGACGCGGACCCGGCGCGGCAGCTGCACGGCACCGACGCGCTGCAGGCGTGGATGCAGGACCTCTCCGACGCCGCCGTGGACGCCCTCGCGGACACGCACTTCGAGCTCACCGGCCCCATGCGCCGGCTCGAGTGCCGCATCGCCCCGACCCACGACGGCGGGATCTGGTACTCGATGCCCAGCGCCGACTTCTCCCGCCCCGGGCGCATGTGGTGGTCCGTGCCCGAGGGCACCCGGACCTTCACCACGTGGGAGGAGACCACGACCGTCTACCACGAGGGCGTCCCCGGCCACCACCTGCAGTTCTCCACCGCGCTCGCCAACTCGGGCGAGCTCAACCGGTGGCGGCGGATGGGCGTGTGGGTCTCGGGCCACGGGGAGGGCTGGGCGCTGTACGCCGAGCGGCTCATGGACGAGCTGGGCCACCTGCAGGACCCCGGGGACCGGATGGGGATGCTGGACGCCCAGCGGCTGCGGGCGGCGCGGGTGGTGTTCGACGTCGGCTTCCACTGTGGCTACCGGATCCCCGCGGAGCTCGGGGACGCCCTCGGCGGGGCCCGCCCCGGCGAGGTCTGGACGCCCGAGGACGGCTGGCAGTTCCTGCGCTCGAACATCGTGATGGCGGACCCGATGCTGCGCTTCGAGTGGATGCGCTACATGGGCTGGCCCGGGCAGGCGCCGTCCTACAAGGTGGGCCAGCAGCTGTGGGAGCAGGCGCGGGAGGCGGCCCGCGCCGTGGCGGGCCCGGAGTTCCTGCTCAAGGACTTCCACACCCGCGCGCTGCGGGTCGGCTCGGTGGGCCTGGACACCCTGCGGTACGCGCTCGCCCTGTGACCTCCGTCATTCCGGCGTCACATTTCGTCACCGTCATTCGGTGTTGTATATTCCCGCGCCCTATCGTGGCCACATGATTTCCGCAGAAAGCACTCGACGGCTGCCCCGGTGGATGACCTCCTTCGGCCCGCAGATCGTGCTCGCCCTCCTCCTGGGCGTGGTCCTGGGCACCGTGGCCGACGCCCTGGGCGGCGACCCCGACACGGACCCCAACTGGCTGATGACCGCCCTGGACACCATCGGCACCAGCTACGTCAGCCTGCTCAAGGCCGCCGTGGTCCCCCTCATCGTGACCGCGGTGATCTCCTCGATCGCCAACCTGCGGGAGGTCTCCAACGCCGCCCGGCTCGCGTGGAAGACGCTGCTGTGGTTCGGGATCACGGCCCTGATCGCCGTGACGGTCGGCCTGGTGCTCGGCCTGGTCGTCCAGCCCGGCGCCGGCAGCGGCGCGGCCGCGCCCGCCGAGGCCTACACCGGGACGCAGGGCTCGTGGCTGGGCTTCCTCACCGGCCTGGTGCCCGCCAACTTCCTGGGCCTGCAGGTCTCCTCCTCCGTGGTGGACCCGGAGACCGTCCAGACCTCCCTCGGCTTCAACGTGCTGCAGGTGCTCGTGGTCTCGGCCGCCGTCGGCATCGCGGCACTGAAGGTGGGCGCCCCCGCCGAGCCCTTCCTGGCCGTGGTCCGGGCCGCGCTCGCCGTGGTGCAGAAGGTGGTCTGGTGGATCATCCGCCTCGCCCCGCTGGGCACCCTCGGGCTCATCGGCCGGGCCGTGTTCGAGTACGGCTGGACCTCGATGGGCGGGCTCCTGGCGTTCGTCGCGACCGTCTACGCCGGCCTGCTGGTCGTGGCGTTCGTGGTCTACCCGGCCCTGGTCAAGGCGCACGGGCTCTCCGTCCGGCAGTACTTCTCCGGCGTGTGGCCGGCCGTGCAGCTGGGCTTCGTCTCCCGCTCCTCGGTGGGCACCATGCCCTTGACGCAGCGCGTCACCGAGCGCAGCCTCGGCGTGCCCCGCGCCTACGCGTCCTTCGCCGTGCCGCTCGGGGCCACCACCAAGATGGACGGCTGCGCCGCGGTCTACCCCGCGATCGCCGCCCTGTTCGTCGCGCAGTTCTACGGGATCGAGCTGGACGTCACGCACTACGTGCTCATCGCGCTCGTGTCCGTGCTGGGCTCCGCGGCGACCGCCGGCACCACGGGCGCCACCGTGATGCTCACCCTGACGCTGTCCACGCTGGGCCTGCCGCTCGACGGCGTGGGCCTCCTGCTGGCCGTGGACCCGATCATCGACATGGGCCGCACCGCGCTCAACGTGGCGGGCCAGGCCCTGGTGCCCACGATCGTCGCCCACCGCGAGGGGCTGCTGGACCGGGAGCTCTACGACGCCCCGCGCTCCGGCGACCCCTTCGTCCCCGAGGACGCCGCCCCCGAGGGCGCCACCCCCGAGGAGGCCGCGGCGACCGGGGTCCGCTGAGCCCCGGCGCCGCCGTCCCCACCGCGAGGGGCGGGGAACTGCGAGAATGCTCGACGCATTCCGGCAGTTCCCCGCCCCTCGCTGTTCCTGGACGCGTCACGGGTTACCCTGGGACGGGCATGAGAGCTGGGTCACAGCACGGGACAGGAGGCGGCGCGTGGGCGCACCGGCGGACGGACCGACGACGACGGACCCGCTGCTGCGACTGTCCTGGGCCCGGTCGCTGGACCACCTCTCGGCGCCCGAGCGCTGCACCCCGCGGGTCGTGCTGGACGGCCCCGACGTCCGGGAGGCCCGCTCCCCGCTGCGCCTGCTGATGCCCGTGCTCGACGAGCTGCTCACCCCGCTGGCCGAGGACACCGGCCTGGTCGTGGCCGTCACGGACCCCGGCGGCGTGATCCTGCAGGTCCGGGGCAGCGCCGCGACCCGGCGGCGGGCCGAGTCCATGGGCTTCGTCGAGGGCGCCGACTGGTCCGAGCCGGCCGTGGGCACCAACGCCCCGGGCACCGCCCTGGTCCTGCGCCGGCCCGTGACCGTGCACCGCGAGCAGCACTTCTACCCCGAGGCCCGGCCCTGGACCTGCACGGCCGCCCCGCTGCTGCACCCCGTCACGGGGGCGCTGCTGGGGGCGGTGGACCTGACGGGCGGGGACGCCGCCGCGGCCCCCGCCACCCGGGCGCTGGTCGGCGCGGCGGTGCGCGCCGCCCGGGCCGAGCTGGCCCTCGCCCTGCGCTCCGCCCGCCACTCCGAGACCGCCGCGGCGCCGGCCGCCGCCCCTGCCCACGGCGCGTTCCTGCGCGTACTCGGCGACGCCCCGCCGGCGCTGGTGCTGGACGGTCAGGCGCTGGAGCTCACCGAGCGCCACGCCGAGATCCTCCTGGCCCTGTCCCGCGCCGGCAACGGCCTGTGCACCGCGGAGCTGTCGGAGCAGCTGTGGGCCGGCCGGGCGCAGGAGACCACGGTGCGCGCCGAGGTGCTGCGGCTGCGCCGGCTGCTCGAGTCCCGGGGCGGGCCGGCGATCGCCTCCCGCCCCTACCGGCTCGAGACCCCGCTGCCCTCGGACGCGGGCCGGGTGCTCGAGCTGCTCGCCCGGGGCTCGCACCGCCGGGCGCTGCGCGAGTACACCGGGGCGCTGCTGCCCCACTCCGAGGCGCCGTCCCTCGTGGCCCTGCGCCACCGCCTCACCGGGCTCCTGCGCGAGGCCGTCCTGACCGACGGCTCGGCCGAAGCCGTGCGCGAGTACCTCACCCTGCCGGAGGCCGCCGACGACGCCGAGGCGTGGGCGCTGCTGCTGCGCCTCCTGCCGGCCCGCTCCCCCGCCCGCGCCGAGGCCGTGCTCGAGCTGGAGCGGCTGCGCCGCTGACCGGCCACGGAGCCCGCCGCACCGTGCGTGCAACGTGCGTGCAACGTGACCCCCCGTAGCGTGATCCGCATCACACGATGGTGCGGACGAGGCGGTCCGCACCCGTGCCACTCGCACCGTCACGCACCAGGAGCAGGTCACCATGAGCGTTGAAACCCAGTCCCTCACCACCGTCTACGCGCAGCCGGGCACCGAGGGCTCGAAGGTCACCTTCAAGCCCCGCTACGAGCACTGGATCGGCGGACAGTGGGTGGCCCCGGTCAAGGGCCAGTACTTCGAGAACATCTCCCCGGTCAACGGCAAGCCCTTCACGGAGGTGGCCCGCGGCACCGCCGAGGACATCGACGCCGCGCTCGACGCCGCGTGGGCCGCCGCCCCGGCCTGGGGCAAGACCCCGGTCGCCGAGCGGGCCCTCGTGCTGCACCGGGTCGCCGACCGGATGGAGCAGAACCTCGAGATGCTCGCCGTGGCCGAGACCTGGGACAACGGCAAGCCCGTGCGCGAGACCATCAACGCGGACATCGCCCTGGCCATCGACCACTTCCGCTACTTCGCCGGGGCCATCCGCGCCCAGGAGGGCACCCTCTCCCAGCTCGACGACAACACCACGTCCTACCACTTCCACGAGCCCCTCGGGGTGGTCGGCCAGATCATCCCCTGGAACTTCCCGATCCTCATGGGCGTGTGGAAGCTCGCCCCGGCCCTGGCCGCGGGCAACGCCGTGGTGCTCAAGCCGGCCGAGCAGACCCCGGCCTCGATCATGGTGCTCATGGAGCTGCTCGCGGACATCCTGCCCCCGGGCGTGGTCAACGTGGTCAACGGCTTCGGCGTGGAGGCCGGCAAGCCGCTGGCCTCCAGCCCCCGGATCCGCAAGATCGCCTTCACCGGCGAGACCACCACCGGCCGGCTCATCATGCAGTACGCGTCCCAGAACATCATCCCGGTGACCCTCGAGCTGGGCGGGAAGTCCCCGAACATCTTCTTCGAGGACGTCGCCGCGGCCCAGGACTCCTTCTACGACAAGGCGCTGGAGGGCTTCGCGTTCTTCGCCCTCAACCAGGGCGAGGTCTGCACCTGCCCCTCGCGGGCCCTGATCCAGGGCTCGATCTACGACCGGCTGCTCGCCGACGGCGTGGAGCGGGTCAAGGGCATGGTCCAGGGCAACCCGCTGGACCTCGACACCCAGGTCGGGGCGCAGGCCTCCAACGACCAGCTGCAGAAGATCCTCTCCTACATCGACATCGGCAAGCAGGAGGGCGCGAAGGTCCTCGTGGGCGGCGAGCGCAACGTGCTGGACGGGGACCTCGCCGAGGGCTTCTACGTCTCCCCCACGGTGTTCGAGGGCGAGAACTCGATGCGCATCTTCCAGGAGGAGATCTTCGGGCCCGTCCTGTCGGTCACCCGCTTCACCGACTACGCCGACGCCATGGCCACCGCCAACGACACCCTCTACGGCCTGGGTGCCGGGGTCTGGGCCCGCAACGGCAACCTGGCCTACCGCGCCGGCCGCGACATCCAGGCCGGGCGCGTGTGGGTGAACCAGTACCACAACTACCCCGCCCACTCCGCGTTCGGCGGCTACAAGTCCTCCGGCATCGGCCGCGAGAACCACCTCATGATGCTGGACCACTACCAGCAGACCAAGAACCTGCTGGTCTCCTACTCCGAGGACGCCCAGGGATTCTTCTAAACCGCCCTCACCCGTCCCGTCCCGATCGTCCGCCCGTTCCAGGAGGAGCACCATGAACGCCCATCAAGCCCCGACCGTCCAGGAGTCCGCGGCCACCGCGGTCCCCGGCACCATGACCGCCGCCGTCGTCACCGCCTTCGGGCAGCCCCTGGAGGTCAAGGACCTCCCGGTCCCCGAACCCGGCCCCGGCCAGGTCCTCGTCAAGCTGATCTCGACCGGTGTGTGCCACACCGACCTGCACGCCGCCCACGGCGACTGGCCGGTCCAGCCCACCCCGCCCTTCGTCCCGGGCCACGAGGGCGTGGGCACGGTCGTGGCCCTCGGCCCGGGCGTCACGGAGGTGCAGGAGGGCGACCTCGTGGGCAACGCCTGGCTGGCCTCGGCGTGCGGGCACTGCCGCAACTGCCGCACCGGCTGGGAGACGCTGTGCGAGGAGCAGGTCAACGGCGGCTACAGCATCGACGGGTCCTTCGGCCAGTACATGCTGGTCGACGCCCGCTTCGCCGCGCAGATCCCCGCGGGCGCCGACCCGTACGAGGTGGCGCCGGTGCTGTGCGCCGGGGTCACCGTCTACAAGGGCCTGAAGATGACCGAGGCGCGGCCTGGGGAGTGGGTGGTGATCTCCGGCATCGGCGGCCTGGGGCACCTGGCCGTGCAGTACGCGGTGGCCATGGGCCTGCGGGTCGCGGCGGTCGACGTCGCCGACGACAAGCTGGCCCTCGCCCGCAAGCACGGGGCGGAGATCACCGTCAACGCGTTCGCGGAGGACCCGGCCGAGGCCGTGCTCGCGCAGATCCCGGGCGGCGCGGACGCCGTGCTGGTGACCGCCGTGCACCCGGCCGCGTTCGGCCAGGCGATCGGCATGGTCCGCCGCGGCGGGACGATCGTGTTCAACGGCCTGCCGCCCGGGGACTTCCCGGCGCCGATCTTCGACATCGTGCTCAAGGGCCTGACCATCCGCGGGTCCATCGTGGGCACGCGCCAGGACATGGTCGAGGCCCTCGACTTCTACGCGCGCGGTCTGATCCACCCGACCTACAGCACCCGTCCGCTCGAGGACGTCAACGCCGTCCTCGACGAGATGGAGAAGGGCAAGATCGAGGGCCGCGTGGTCGTCGAGTACTGAGCCGGGCGGACGCGAGGGGTCGCGTCCTGTCCCGGGCGATCGTGAGGGGTCGCGTCCTGTCGGTGGGAGAACGTCTCATCAGCAGGACGCGGCCCCTCGCGCGTGGGCGAGGGGCGCAGCGCGGCCCCTCGCGCGCACGGCCTGCGTATCCTGGGACGGTGACTCCCCGCCTCGTCCTCGCCTCCCGCTCCCCCGCCCGCACCAAGCTGCTGGCCGACGCCGGGATCGGCCACGACCGGCTCGTCTCCGACGTGGACGAGGACGCCGTGGTCCGGGAGCGCGGGGTGACCGGCGCCGAGGAGACCGCGATGGTCCTGGCCCGGGCCAAGGCGGAGGCCGTGGCGGCGCTGCCCGAGGCCGCCGGCGCCCTCGTGGTGGGCTGCGACTCGGTCTTCGAGCTCGACGGCGAGGTGCACGGCAAGCCCTTGGACGCCGCGACGGCGACCGCCCGGATCCGGGCCATGCGCGGGCGCTCGGGGGTGCTCCACACGGGCCACTGGCTCGTGGACACGCGGAGCCCGGCGGACGGCGGGAGCGGCTGGAGCGGCGGCGCGCCCGCCAGCGCCGAGGTGTTCTTCGCGCAGATGTCCGACGACGAGGTCGCGGCCTACGTGGCCACCGGCGAGCCCCTGGAGGTGGCCGGGTCCTTCACCATCGACTCGCTCGGCGCGGCATTCGTGGAGCGGGTGGAGGGCGACGTGCACGCCGTCGTCGGCCTGAGCCTCAGTACCCTGCGCACGCTGCTCGGCCGGGCGGGCGTCGGCGTGCCCGAGCTGTGGACCGCCGGCCGCTGAGAACCGCTCCCCGCCGGAACCGGTCTGCGCTTTGTAGGACTCCTACAGAAACGGCGTCGCATTTCCGGTCCGCCGCCGGGTGGTTGGGCGATTGCTCACGACGGGGAATACAGTGCATCGGAGGATTCGACAAGGAGTGAGACGTGACCGGTAAGAACCCCGCGGACGGCGCCATCCGCCCCATCACCAAGGTGCTCGTCGCCAACCGCGGCGAGATCGCGGTGCGCGTGATCCGCGCCGCCCGCGACGAGGGCATCGCCTCCGTGGCCGTGTACGCCGACCCGGACCGGGACGCCCTGCACGCCCGCACGGCGGACGAGGCGTACGGGCTCGGCGGGTCCACCGCCGCGGACTCGTACCTGGTGATCGACAAGATCCTCGACGTCGCCGCCCGCTCGGGAGCCGACGCCGTGCACCCCGGCTACGGCTTCCTGTCCGAGAACGCCGAGTTCGCCCTCGCCGTGCTCGAGGCCGGACTGACCTGGATCGGGCCCCCGCCCGCGGCCATCGCCAAGCTCGGCGACAAGGTGGCCGCCCGCCACATCGCGGAGAAGGTCGGCGCCCCGCAGGTCCCCGGCACCACCGACCCGGTCGGCTCCGCCGAGGAGGTCCTCGCGTTCGCCGACGAGCACGGGCTGCCCCTGGCCATCAAGGCCGCCTTCGGCGGCGGCGGCCGCGGCATCAAGGTGGTCCGCAACCGCGACGACATCCCGGAGCTCTACGAGTCCGCCGTGCGCGAGGCCACCGCGGCGTTCGGCCGCGGCGACTGCTTCGTGGAGCGCTTCCTGGACGCCCCGCGGCACGTCGAGACCCAGTGCCTGGCCGACGCCCACGGCAACGTGGTGGTCGTCTCCACCCGCGACTGCTCCCTGCAGCGGCGCAACCAGAAGCTCGTGGAGGAGGCGCCGGCGCCGTTCCTGTCCGAGGAGCAGAACCGCCTGCTCTACGCCTCCTCGAAGGCGATCCTGCGCGAGGCCGGCTATCAGGGCGCGGGCACGTGCGAGTTCCTGGTGGGCCAGGACGGCACGATCACGTTCCTGGAGGTCAACACCCGCCTGCAGGTGGAGCACCCCGTGTCCGAGGAGGTCACGGGCATCGACCTGGTGCGGGAGCAGTTCCGGCTGGCCCGCGGCGAGGCCCTCGGCTACGACGACCCGGAGGTCCGCGGCCACTCGATCGAGTTCCGCATCAACGGCGAGGACCCGGGACGGCACTTCATGCCCTCCCCCGGCACCATCGCCGCCCTCGACCTGCCCGGCGGTCCCGGCGTGCGCGTGGACTCCGGTGTGCAGGCCGGCGAGACCGTGGGCGGGAACTTCGACTCCATGCTCGCCAAGCTGATCGTCACCGGGGCCACCCGGCAGCAGGCGCTCGAGCGCTCCCGCCGGGCGCTGGCGGAGCTGCGCATCGAGGGCATGCCCACCGTGGTCCCCTTCCACCGCGCCGTCGTCGCCGATCCCGCGTTCGCCCCCGCGGACGGCGCCCCCTTCTCCGTGCACACGCGGTGGATCGAGACGGAGTTCGACAACACCATCCCGCCCTTCGAGGGCGTCCCGCAGGCCGGGCCCGAGGCCGAGGAGCGCCAGGCGATCGTCGTCGAGGTCTCCGGCAAGCGCCTCGAGGTGGTCCTGCCCGCCCTGCCCGGCACGGCCAAGCCCAACGGGGCCGCGGCCAAGCCCCGCAAGTCCCGCTCCGCCCGCGGCGGCGGCACCGCCGCGGCGAGCGGCGACAGCCTGAGCTCCCCGATGCAGGGGACCATCGTGAAGATCGCGGTGGACAACGGGGACGAGGTGGCCGAGGGCGATCTCGTGCTGGTGCTCGAGGCCATGAAGATGGAGCAGCCGCTGACCGCCCACAAGTCGGGCACGGTCTCGGGGCTGTCCGTCAGCCCCGGGGACACCGTCTCCGCCGGCGCCGTTCTGGCGACCATCTCCTGAGGCGGGCGGCCCGGCCCCGATGAGCACCCGACCGACCGGCGCCCCCGGGCGCTGCCTCGTGGACCTCTCCGCGCAGGACCGGCTGCGCAGCGGCGCCCCCGCCCGGACGCCGCGGCTGCGGGTGCTCTGCTGCCCGCCCTCGGGCGCGGCCGCCGGGTACTGGCGGTTCCTCGTCCGCGAGGACGTGCACGTCCTCGGCGTCCAGTACCCCGGCCGGGAGAGCCGCTTCCGGGAGCCGCCGGCGCCCTCGGTCGCCGCCCTCGCCGCGGAGGCGGCCGAGGCCGTCGCCGGCGCGCCGTGGGCGGCCTCGGACGTCCCGCTCGTGGTCCTGGGCCACAGCATGGGCGCCTCCGTCGCGGCCGAGCTCGCCTCGCTCCTCGAGCACCGGGAGGGGATCCGGGTGTCGCTGCTCGCGCTCTCCGCGAAGACCGCCCCGGGCGCCGTGGACGCGGCGGACGACGGGGACGACGATTTGCGGGCCGGGCTCGACCCGCAGGACCCGGGCGCGGACGAGGCGCTCGCCCGGTGGCTGCGGCGGCTCGGCGGCACCCCCGAGGCGGTGCTGGCGAACCCCGAGCTGATGGCCCTGCAACTGCCAGCCCTGCGCGCGGACCTGCTGGTCTCGATGGCCCACGACCGGCTCCCCGCCCCGGTCGGGGCGCCCCTGCTGCTGCTGCGCGGCAGCGAGGACCACACGGTGGACGCCGCCGGCATGGACGCCTGGCGTCCCGTCAGCACGGGGGCCGTGCAGCGGCGCGAGTACCCCGGCGGCCACCACCCGCTCGCGGAGAACCGGCACCGCCTGCTCGAGGACCTCGAGGCGTGCGCCGATCCCGGCCGCTCCCGGTGAGCCCGTCGTCGTGACGACGCTCCCGCCGGGCGTGCCCGGCACGGTCGAGCTGCCGGTGCCGGGCGCCCCCGCGGACGTGCGGGTCGTGCTCGCCCGCGTGGCCCCGCTGATCGGCTGGGCGGAGTCTGTCCGGGACTGCCTGGACGAGGACGAGCGGAAACGGGCCGCGGCGTTCCGCCACGAGAGCGACCGGCGGCGGTTCGTGGTCGCCCACTGCGTGCTGCGCCACGAGCTCGCCGCCCGCACCGGCGCGGACCCGGCCTCGCTGCGCCTGGGACCGCCCGTTCCCGCTGTGGGGCCCCGGCCCAAGCCGCGGCTCGAGGACCACGCCCTGCACTTCTCCCTCTCGCACAGCGGCGACCAGGTGCTCGTGGCCACCGCCGAGCGCGAGGTGGGGGTGGACGTCGAACGCCTCCAGGACTCGGCCGCCGCCGAGCAGGTGGTCCCCCTGCTCCACCCCGCCGAGATCATCGCCCTGCGGACCCTGCCCGCCGCGGACCGGCCGGCCGCCGTGACCACGGTGTGGGCGCGCAAGGAGTCCCTGCTCAAGGCCATGGGCTCCGGACTGTTCCGCGAGCCCTCCGTCGACGAGGTCGGGGCGGGCCCCGTCCCGGGGCGGCCCGTGGCCGGGTGGCGGATCCTGGACCTGGCTCTTCCGCCGGCCACCGGTCCGGACCGTGCGGAGTCTCGGGCGGCGCTGACCGTCCGCGTCCCGTGATCGTCACCGCGTACAACCACGGGTGGACAGGATTTCTCCATCCGGAGGCCGACTACAGCGTCCGACCCGTCGGTCATCCTTGAAGCATGTCGGGCCCCCTTCGGGGAACAGGGTCCGGCGGGAGCGGCGAACAACTCACTCGCCCTGTGCCGTGCTTGCTCGAGATCCCGGAGCGGAGCACCTTCCGGACCCAGCACTCCATCACGTCAGGATCATCCGTCACGTGCCGTTGTCGGCACCCGGATACCCGCGCTGACGAGGAGAGCCGGTTCCGCGATCATCCGGACCCCGAGCGGGGCCGTGTCCGAATCGTGTCCGTCATCTTCGCAAATGTTGGTCGAGGCCCCCTGACCTGGGATTACTTTGGTGACGTCGAACCATACACAGGGCCCAACGGGCGTTCGGGGGAACGCGCCACCGGCCGGCACCAGTCGCGAAGCGGATCTCGCTTCTCCACCGGATGGGACAGACCCATGAGAAGAACCACCTGAGCAGTCACGACCGCCGCCTTCGCGGCTGGCACCACTGTCCTGCGGCTCCTGCCGCGAGTGGGGGACTCACAGCCGTCGATCGCTCCGGGCTCACAGCGCAGCGTTGCACCGATTCGTCGGGACCGCGCCCCGCAGGACGGAGCCCTCGTCGACCGGCATGCCGAGAAGAGGGTCCTTGCGGTGCCCGTCAGCCGAGCTACGAGCCGACCCGAATGCAGAAAGCCGTCCCCGCGCCCTCCTCACGGATCGAGCGCACGGCGAGAGAACGAGGAACACTATGTCCATCATCAAGGCTCCGCACCTGTTCAACGAGGAGAGTCTGTTCATCGATCTGGAGGGCGTGCTGAGCCGCCACCTCTACCTGAAGATCGAGGGGTTCAACTTCGCCGGCTCGATCAAGCTCAAGCCCGCCAGGGAGATGGTCGAGCGGGCCGAGCGGGAAGGACGGGTCGGCCCCGGCTCCGTGCTCGTGGAGTCCTCCTCCGGGAACCTCGGCGTCGCGCTCAGCATGATCGCCGCCAGCAAGGGATACAGCTTCGTGTGCGTGATCGACCCGCGCTGCAATCCCGCGACCCGGCAGCTCATGGAGTCGCTCGGGGCGCACGTCGACCTGGTCACCGAGCCGGACCCCGTCGACGGCTTCCTCGGCGCCCGGCTCAACCACGTCCGGGAGTTGTGCAGGTCCGACGAGCGGTACGTCTGGCTCAACCAGTACACCAGCCCCGGCAACTGGGGAGCGCACTACCGCTGGACCGCCCCCGAGATCGAGGCCCAGTTCCCCGAGCTCGAGGTGCTGTTCGTGGGGGCCGGGACCACGGGCACGCTGATGGGCTGCGCGCGGTACTTCAAGGAGCACCGGCCCGACGTCCGGATCGTCGCGGTGGACGCCGTCGGCTCGGTCTCCTTCGGTCGCCCGCCGGCCACCCGTCTGATCCCCGGGCTCGGCATGAGCGTGCGGCCGCCCCAGCTCGACGAGTCCCTGATCGACGACGTGGTGATGGTCGAGGAGCTGGACACGGTGCGCACCTGCCACCGCCTGGCCGGGCGCGGGTTCCTGCTCGGCGGCTCCACCGGGACCGTCGTCCACGGCGCCATGACGTGGCTCGCGGACCACCACGCCGAGGACGTCACCGCGGTGGCCATCTCCCCGGACATGGGCCGCCCCTACCTGGACACCATCTATCAGCGGGACTGGGTCCTCGACCACTTCGGTGCCGAGGCGCTCGCCGGCTCCGACTCGACAGCCGCTCTGGGCCGACCGCACCACCAGGTGTCATGGCGTCGGCAGGCGGCAACCACACCGGTGACCGGTTCCGCGGCCACCTCCTCCCCGAGGAGTCTCTCGCAGTGAAGAAGCTCGCCGACGCCCTCCCGGCGTCTCCCCTCCCCCCGATCTCGGTCCCCACCAGGCGCGAACCTCCGTCCGCAACGGCCCTCGAAGGGACCGGCGCGGAACTGCCGCTCGAGCGCCGGCTGGCGGATCTCCTCGCCTCGGTGGTGCAGCAGGACGACGTCCCCGTGGACGCCGACTTCTTCGCCGACCTGGGCGCGGACTCGATGGTGATGGCGCGGTTCTGCGCCCGGGTGCGCAAGCAGCCGGACCTGCCGGCCGTGTCCATGAAGGACGTCTACCAGCACCCGACGATCACCTCGCTGGCCGGGGCTCTCGCCCCGGTGGAACCGCTGACAGTGTCGGTGCAGGACCGGCTGGCCGAGGTGCTGACCGGGGTGCTGGGCGTGGACCGGGTGCCGGTGGACGCCGACTTCTTCGCCGACCTGGGCGCGGACTCGATGGTCATGGCACGGTTCTGCGCACGGGTGCGCAAGCAGCCGGGTCTGCCGGCGGTGTCCATGAAGGACGTCTACAGCAATCCGAGTGTCTCCGCCCTCGCCGCGGCGCTGAACGGCGCCTCGCAGCAGGACCGACCGCAGCAGGACCAACCGCAGGAGCCGGATCCGCTCGTGGCCTCCGTGCCGGGGACGCCGCCACCCATGGACGCGCGGACGTGGGAGTACGTCACCTGTGGAGTCCTGCAGGTGCTCGTCTATCTCGGCTACGGCCTGCTCGCCGGCGCGGTCGCGGTCGTCGGCTACCAGTGGGTGTTCCCGGCCGCCGGGCCGGGCAACCACCACTGGGTGGGCCACGGGATGGGCTTCGGGGAGCTCTACCTGCGGTCGGTCGTCCTCGCCGCGGCGACGTTCGTGCTGCTGTGCATCCTGCCCGTGGTGGGGAAGTGGATCCTCATCGGGCGCTTCCGGCCCGGGGAGATCCGCATCTGGAGCATGGGCTACTTCCGGTTCTGGCTGGTCAAGACCCTCATGCGGACCTCACCGCTCTCGCGGATGACCGGTTCGCCGCTGACGCCCTTCTACCTCCGGGCCATGGGGGCCAAGGTGGGCCGCAACGTCACGATCCTGACCACTCACCTGCCGGTCTGCACCGACCTGATCACGATCGGGGAGGGGACGGTGATCCGCAAGGAGGCGCTGGCCAACGGCTATCGCGCCTACGGCGGTGTGATCCAGCTCGATACGGTGACGCTCGGCCGGGACGTGATCGTCGGCGAGGGCAGCGTCCTGGACATCGGCACCACGATGGGCGACGGCGCGCAGCTGGGCCACCGGTCCAGTCTGTACACCGGCCAGGTCGTGCCCGAGGGCGAGCACTGGCACGGTTCGCCGGGCAGGCGCACGGAGACGGACTTCAGCGAGGTCGACGCCACATCCTACCGGCCGTGGCGTCGAGGACTGTTCGCCGTGTACGAGCTCGTGGCCGTGCTCGGGCTGGGGCGCATCATCCTGAGCCTCGCGATCATCCTGACCGTCCTGGCGTTCCCGCGCGTGGCCGCGCTCCTGGAGTCGCATCCGCACGCGTTCACCAACTGGGTCTTCTACGCCGACGCCGTCGCGTTCGCCGGCGTGGGCGTTTTCGGCGGAACGGTCGTGGGACTGGTCGTCATGACAACCGTGCCGCGGGTGCTCCAGCTCTTGCTGAAACCTGACACGGTGTATCCCCTGTTCGGGATGCGGCACGCGGCGGAGCGCGCGGTGGAGCGGCTGACCAACAGCCAGTTGATGGGACAGCTGTTCGGCGACAGCTCGTACGTCGTGAACTATGCGCGGGCCCTCGGGTACGACCAGCCGCACCTCCAGCAGACCGGCTCGAACCTGGGCACGAACTTCAAGCACGACAACCCGTTCCTGTCGACGATCGGCACCGGCACGATGATCGCCGACGGGGTGTCGTTCATGAACACCGACTACTCGCCGACGTCGTTCCGGGTCAGCCGCGTGGCGATCGGCGCGCACAACTTCCTCGGGAACCATGTGCTCTACCCGGCCAGGGCGAGGACCGGGGACAACTGTCTGCTCGCCACCAAGGTGATGGTCCCCCTCGACGGACCGGTGCGCCACGACGTGGGTCTGCTCGGGTCACCGGCGTTCGAGATCCCCCGCTCGGTCCTGCGGGACGCCCCGCTCGAGGAGCATGCGGACCCCGCCCGGTTCCGCCGGGTCCTCTCGGCCAAGAACAAGCACAACCTGCGCACGATGGCCCTCCTGATGCTCGTCCGGTGGCTCGAGGCGTCGCTGGGCCTGCTGGCCCTGTTCTCCGCCCTCGAGCTGTCCGACCGGTTCGGTTTCCTCGCCCTCTCCGCGGCGTTCGTCGTGATGCTGCTGGTGGGATTCCTGGTCCCCATCGGCATCGAGCACCTCGTGACGGGGTTCCGGGGGCTCCGGCCCCAGCTCTGCTCGATCTACAACCCCTACTTCTGGTGGCACGAGCGGTACTGGAAGCTCCAGGTCCAGAGCCGGCGCATGACCCTCCTCAACGGGACGCCGTTCAAACCGCTGGTCTGGCGTCTGCTCGGCGTGCGGATCGGGAGCCGGGTCTTCGACGACGGCTGCGAGTTCGTCGAGCGGAGCCTGGTGACCATCGGCTCCCGCTGCACGCTGAACACCGGCACCTCGATCATGTGCCACTCCCAGGAGGACGGCATGTTCAAGTCCGACCACGACGTCATCGGTGACGACATCACGCTCGGCGTCGGCGCCCTCCTCCACTACGGCGTGACCATCGAGGACGGTGTGGTCATCGCCGCCGACACCTTCGTGATGAAAGGGGAGACCCTCACCCGGGGATCCCTGTGGGGCGGCAACCCGGCCGTCGAGGCCCGGGCCGCCACCACGTCCCCCGTCGCCCTGGAAAGGCCCCTGTCATGACCACCACCCGTGCGCTCACCTGCCGGGCCGTCGCCGAGCACTCGCCGGAACCGCCCCACGACCGTCCCGCCCTCCCCGGGACCGCACCGACGCAGATCCCCCGGTGGACACAGGACTGCCGGCCGGACCGGGCACAGATCGAGGTGGCGGTGCCCGAGGACCTGCGCGCCGCCGTGCGGTCCCTGGCCCGCGACTGGGAGGTGCCACCGGGCTCGATCTGGCTGGCGGCCCACGCGAGAGTCCTCCAGGCCCTGTCCGGCGAGCAGGAGATCACCACCGGCTGCAGGGACTCGGCGGGCACCTGGCCGTGCACCCTGGACCTGGGCCGGCCGTCCTGGCGGGCCCTGGTCCGCGAGACGCACGTCAGGCAGACCCAGGCCCGCGCCGAGCAGTCCGGGCAGTCCGGGCAGGGACAGGATCCGCATCAGGCGGCTCATGCGGGATACGAGGTGGTCCTCGACACCGACCAGGACGCTGGTGCCGAGCTGTCGGAGGGCGTCGTGCTCGGCGTCTCCCCCCGGCAGGTGACCGGGGGCGAGGTGCTCCGCCTGCGGTACCGGCAGGACGTCCTCGACGCCGGTGCGGCCCTGAGGATCGCCGGCTACCACCTGACCGCACTTCGCCACCTGACGGCCGACCCCGAGGCGGAGCCCGCGGACGCCGACCTGGTCGCCCCGGACGAGCGGCGCCTCCAGCTCGAGCAGCTGGCCGGGCCCGTGCGGCCCCGGCCCCGGCGACGCTTCCACGAGCTCTTCGAGGATCGCGTCCGGCAGCATCCCGAGCGCCTCGCGGCCGTCCAGGACACGCGGCAGTGGACGTACGCCGAGCTCAACGCCCGCGCCAACCGGATCGCCCGCGCCCTGCTCGCGCGCGGCCTGCAGGCGGAGGACGTCGTGGCGGTCGTCGCCGAGCGGAACCTGGAGTGGATGGCCGCCGTCATCGGCATCCTCAAGGCCGGCGGCGCGTACCTGCCGCTCGAACCGCACTTCCCCTCCGACCGGATCGCAAAGACGCTCACCCGGGCCGGGTGCCGGACGGTGCTGACCGAGGAGGGCAGCACCACCTCGCTGGACGGGGCGCTCGCCGGGATGCCGGCCGTGACGACACTCCGCGTCGAGGACGTCGAGGCCGAAGGGCACGCCGCCCACGACCTCGGCCTGGCGGTGCGTCCGGACCAGCTCGCGTACATCTACTTCACCTCGGGCTCCACGGGTGAGCCGAAAGGCGCGATGTGCGAGCACGACGGGATGCTGAACCACCTGTACGCCAAGATCGAGGACCTGGGGATCGGTCCCGGCGACGTCGTGGCCCAGAGCGCCCCCCAGTGCTTCGACATCTCCCTGTGGCAGCTGGTCTCGGCCCTGCTCGTCGGCGGCCGCACCCTCATCGTCGGCCAGGACCGGATCCTCGACGTCGAGCGGTTCGTCGACACGCTGGAACAGGGCCAGGTCGCGGTCTTCCAGGTCGTCCCCTCGTACCTGGACGCGGTGGTGGCCTACCTGGAGGGCAGGCCCCGCGACCTGCCCTCCCTTCGCAGCGTCTCGGCGACCGGGGAGGCCCTGAAGCAGGAGCTGGTCCGCCGCTGGTTCGACGTGCTGCCCGACGTCAAGCTCGTCAACGCCTACGGGCTGACGGAGACCTCGGACGACACGAACCACGAGGTGATGAGCGCCGCGCCGGCGGGCGATCACGTGCCGCTGGGCCGGCCGGTCCCGAACGTGCGGATCCACCTCCTCGACGAGCGGCAGCGGCTCGTGCCGCTCGGCGCACCGGGCGAGATCGCCTTCTCCGGAGTGTGCGTGGGCCGCGGGTACGTCAACGACCCGGAGCGGACGGCACAGGCGTACTCCGCCGATCCCCATGTGGACGGCGCGCGGCTCTACCGGGCGGGCGACTTCGGCCGCTGGTCGCCGGACGGCAGGCTGGAGTACCTGGGCCGGCGGGACAACCAGGTCAAGATCTCCGGGTTCCGGATCGAGATCGGCGACATCGAGAACGCCCTCCTGCGGGTTCCCGGAGTCCGCGACGGGGCGGTCGTCGTGGCGGAGCGACCGGACCGGGGCAAGCACCTGGTCGCCTTCTACCACGCCCCCGAGCCGCTGGACTCCGGCACGCTGCGCGAGCGGCTGGCGCAGTCGCTGCCCGGGTACATGGTCCCGCAGGTGTTCCAGTGGCAGCCCGCCCTCCCGCTGACGGCCAACGGCAAGATCGACCGCAAGCGCCTCACCGCGCTGGCGGCGGACGTCGAGCCCGAGGGCCGCTCCCTCGAGCGTCCGCGCACCCCCACCGAGCAGTGGCTGGCGGCGGCGTGGTCGCGCGTGCTCGCCGTGCCGGAGGACGGGATCGACCGCCGTGACCACTTCTTCGAGCGCGGCGGCACGTCGCTCACCGCCGTCCGGCTCGCCATCGCCCTGGACCGGAAGGTCTCGCTCAAGGACCTCCTCAGCCACCCGGTCCTCACCGACCTCGCCACGGAGCTGGACTCCAGGTCCGCCGCGGCCGGCTCACCCGCCCAACCGTGATCCCACCGGAAGGAACCACCATGTCCGCCACCTCCGCACCTCCGGAGCTCGACGTCGACGCGCGCCCGGGTGCGCCGGCCACCGCCCTGGTCTCTCCCCCGGGCGACCCGGTGTCCTGGGCCCAGCAGCACCGTGACGCGCTGCGGGCGACCGTCGCCCGGCACGGGGCCGTCCTCGTGCGCGGCCTCGGGCTGTCCCACTCCGACCAGGTCGCCGCCGTGTTCCGGGCCGTCAGCCCGGAGCTGATGACCGAGCGGGAGGCCTTCGCCGCCCGCAGTTCCTATGCGCCCGGCGTGTACTCCTCGGCCACTTGGCCGGCGAACCAGCCCATGTGCATGCACCACGAGCTGAGCTACACGCTCCACGCCCCCGGGCTGCTGCTCCTCGCCTGCCTCACCGCCCCGGCCGCCGGCGGCGTGACCGGTGTCGCGGACTCCCAGGCGGTGCTGCGCGCCCTTCCCGCGGACCTGGTCGCGCGGTTCGAGCGCGACGGCTGGATGCTGATCCGCAACTACAACGACGAGATCGGCGCCTCCGTCGCGGACGCCTTCGGCACGGACGACCGCGCCGCGGTCGAGCGCTACTGCGCGGAGAACCGGATCGAGCTCGAGTGGCAGCCCGACGGCGGCCTGCGCACGCGTCAGCGCCGCGCCGCGATCGTCCGTCACCCCGTCACCGGGGAGCGCTGCTGGTTCAACCAGGTCGCCTTCCTCAGCGAGTGGACGATCGACCCGGAGGTCCGCGAGTACCTCGTGGACATGTACGAGGAGGACGGCCTCCCGTTCACCACGGCGTTCGGCAACGGCGACCCCATCGGCGAGGACGTCGTGGCCATGCTGAACGAGATCTACGAGTCGCACACGCTGCGGGAACCGTGGCGCGCCGGCGACCTGATGCTCGTGGACAACGTCCGGACGGCGCACAGCCGCGAACCGTACGAGGGCGAGCGGGAGATCCTCGTCGCCATGAGCGACCCGGTGTCGCTCCAGGGCACGGCCTCGGAGGAGGAGGGACGATGACACTGACAAGCGGACCCGGCACGGACCACAGGCAGGACGCCCCCGGACGGCAACCGACCATCCCGTCCTTCGCGGTCGTCTCCGGCGCGGAGGTCGACCAGGTGCTGCAGGGGCACCGGGCCGAGATCGTCGCGCTGGTGGAGGACACCTACCGGCTGCACGGCGCCGGACAGACGGTGAACCCGCCGTCGTACTTCCTGCGATTCCCGGACCGCCCGACCGGACGGATCATCGCGCTGCCCGCCTCCCTGGGGGGACCCCGTGCCGTGGACGGCCTGAAGTGGATCTCCAGCTTCCCCACCAACGTGGAGTTCGGCATCCCGAGGGCCTCCGCCGTGCTGATCCTCAACGATCCGGACACCGGCTACCCTTTCGCCTGCCTGGAGAGCTCCATCATCAGCGCCTCCCGGACCGCCGCCTCCGCGGCCCTGGCCGCGGACTGGCTCAGCCGGGAGCGGGGGCGCCCCACGCGGGTGGGCTTCTTCGGCGTCGGGCTCATCGCCCGCTTCGTCCACGCGTTCCTGGCGGACACCGGGTGGGGCTTCGACGAGGTGGGGGTGTTCGACCTGCTGCCGGGCAGCTGCGAGGGCTTCCGCGGCTACCTCGAGCGCTCCGCGCCCGAGAGCACGGTCACCGTCCACGAGGACGCCGAGTCGCTGATCCGCTCGAGCGACCTGGTCGTGTTCGCGACCACGGCGGGAGAGCCGCACGTCACCGACCCGTCGTGGTTCGAGCACCACCCGCTCGTGCTCCACATCTCGCTGCGCGACCTCGGGCCCGAGGTCATCCTCGCCGCCACGAACATCGTCGACGACGTGGAGCACTGCCTCAAGGCCCAGACGTCCGTGCACCTGACCGAGCAGCTCACCGGCTCGCGGGACTTCCTCGCCGGCACGCTGTACGACGTCATGACCGGCACCGTGGAGGTGCCGGCGGACCGGACCGTGGTCTTCTCGCCGTTCGGCCTGGGCGTTCTCGACCTCGCGGTGGGCATGCACGTCTACGACACGGTCGCCGGCACCGGCGGTCTGCACACCATCGACTCCTTCTTCCACGAGGTGCGTCGGTACGGGTGACGGCCGCCTCCCGGGTGTCGACCGGCCGGTCCGCCGGACCGGTCGACACCCAGGAGGGGCGTCGTCGTCGAGCGCGTCCCCGACCTCGTCGTCGTTCCAGGATGTGAGACGGGCCACCCGCTATACGGACGGCCGGGCGTACTATCGGGATCTTGTCCCCACCCACTGCTACGACCGAGGTTTCCCCATGTCCTCTCCGGTGACCGGGCAGGACGCCGCCGGCGCGTCCTCCCCCTCGCTCCCCCTGTCCGACCGCGTGCCCCGCAGCCGGGTGATCCTGGCCTCCCTCGTGGGCACCACGATCGAGTTCTACGACTTCTACGTCTACGCCACCGCGGCCGTGGCCGTGTTCCCGGCCCTGTTCTTCACGGGCGAGGACGAGACGGCCAAGCTGCTCGCCTCCATGGCGACCTTCGCCGCGGCCTTCGTGGCCCGCCCGATCGGCTCCGTGATCTTCGGGCACTTCGGCGACCGGATCGGCCGCAAGGCCACCCTGATCGGCGCCCTGCTGACCATGGGCGTCGCCACGTTCCTCATCGGCCTGCTGCCCACCTACTACTCGATCGGCATCTGGGCCCCGCTCATCCTGACGATCCTGCGCTTCTGCCAGGGCCTGGGCCTGGGCGGCGAGTGGTCCGGCGCGGCCCTGCTGGCCACCGAGTACGCCGAGGAGGGCAAGCGGGCGCGCGCCGCCATGTGGCCGCAGCTCGGCGCCCCGTTCGGCTTCATCCTGGCCAACGGCTTCTTCCTGGTGCTGACCGTGGTGATGGGTTTCGTCTCGGTCGCCGAGCAGGGCACCGACCACCCGTTCCTCACCTGGGGCTGGCGCGTGCCGTTCCTGGCGTCCGTGGTGATGGTGGTCGTCGGCCTGTACGTGCGGTTCAAGCTCGAGGAGACCCCGGTCTTCCAGAAGGCGCTGGACCAGGGCGAGAAGGTCCAGACCCCGCTCGTCGAGGCGTTCCGGGGCTCGTGGCTGCAGATGATCCAGGGCACCTTCATCATGCTCGCCACCTACATGCTCTTCTACCTGATGACCGCGTGGATCCTCTCCTACGGCATCGGCAGCCCCGCCAACGGCGGCCTCGGCATCCCCTACCGGGACTTCCTGGTGCTGCAGCTGCTCGCCGTGCTGCTGTTCGCCGCCATGGTGCCCGTCTCCGGGTGGGTCGCTGACCGCTTCGGCCGGCGCAGCTCGCAGCTGGTCATCACCTCGGTGATCCTGCTCTTCGGGCTGAGCTTCGGCCTGCTCATGGACCCGGCCGCGGTCGGCACCGGTGCGGACGTCAGCACGGGCCGCGTGCTGTTCTTCCTCGTGGTCGGCATGACCCTGATGGGCCTGACCTTCGGCTCGATGTCGGCGATCCTGCCCGAGCTGTTCCCCACGAACGTGCGCTACACCGGCTCCGGCGTCGCGTACAACACGGCGTCGATCCTCGGTGCCGCCATCACCCCGTACGTCGCCGTCACCCTCAACGCGAGCTACGGCGTGGGCTCCGTCGGCCTCTACCTGGCGTTCGGCGCCGTGCTGACCCTCGTGGCCCTCTGGTTCTCCCCGGAGACCAAGGACGTCGACATGGAGAACGTCGTCACCCGCCGCTGACCCGCTCCCCTCGGCGCCGGCTCGCACAACGGCCGCATCCCCGCAGCGGGGATGCGGCCGTTGTGCGTGCCGGCGGGGATCAGACGTGCACGTGCAGGCGCCGGGCCGCCTCCGAGATCGACCCCGTGAGGGACGGGTAGATCGTGAAGGTGTCGGCGAGGTCGTCGACGTGCAGCTTGTGGGTGACGGCCAGGGAGATCGGGAAGATCAGCTCGGACGCGCGGGGACCCACCACCACTCCCCCGATCACCGTGCCGGAGCCCTTGCGGGAGAAGATCTTCACGAACCCGTCCTCGACCGCCATCATCTTGGCGCGCGGGTTGGTGGAGAGCTTCAGCATGATGGTGTCCGCCTGGTAGGTGCCGTCCTCGATGGCCTTCTCGCTCACGCCCACGGACGCGATCTCCGGTGAGGTGAAGATGTTGGAGGCCACCAGGTGGGTGCGCAGCGGCTTGACGGCGTCGCCCATGAGGTGCGCCACGGCGATCCGGCCCTGCATCGCCGCCACCGAGGCGAGCGGGAGCACGCCCGTGCAGTCACCCACGGCGTAGACGCCCGGCACCGTGGTGCGGGAGACGCCGTCCACCTTGATGTGCCCGGACTCGGCGCGGGCCACCCCGACCTCCTCGAGCCCGAGGTCGTCGGTGGCCGGGATCGCGCCGACCGCGACCAGGCAGTGCGAGCCGGCGATCTTGCGCCCGTCGGACAGCGTGACGACCACCCCCTTCTCGCTGCGCTCCACGGAGTCGGCGCGGGAGCGGCTGAGCACGTTCATGCCGCGGCGCTCGAAGACGCTCTCGAGCACGGCCGCGGCGTCCTCGTCCTCGCCGGGCAGCACCTGGTCCCGGGAGGAGACGAGCGTGACCTCGGCCCCGAGGCCCCGGTAGGCCGAGGCGAACTCCGCGCCGGTCACGCCGGAGCCCACCACGATCATGTGCTCGGGGACCTCGGTGAGGTGGTAGACCTGCTTCCAGTTGAAGATCCGCTCCCCGTCCGGCTTCGCGGACGGCAGCTCCCGGGGGTAGGCCCCGACGGCGAGCAGCACGGCCTGCGCGTCGAGGGTGTACTCCAGCCCGTCGTCGGTGGTGACCTGCACGCAGGTGGGGCTGAGCAGCCGTCCGGTGCCCGCGATCACGCGCACCCCCACCCGCTCGAGCCCGCGCTTGATGTCCCGGGACTGGGACGCCGCGAGGCGCAGGAGACGGGTGTTGACCTTCTCCAGGTCCACGGCGAGGTCGTTGATCTCGTCCCCGTCCTTGCTGCCCCCGCGCACGTGCACCCCCAGGTCCGCGGCCTCGGCGAAGCGGGTCATCGCGTCGGCGGAGGCGATGAGCGTCTTGGAGGGGACCACGTCCGTCAGCACCGCGGAGCCGCCCAGGCCCTGGCGCTCGACGATGGTCACGTCCGCCCCGAGGCTGGCGGCGACCAGGGCGGCCTCGTAGCCGCCCGGACCGCCCCCGATGATGACGAGCTTCTGGATGGAGAATTCGCTGTGTGCAGTCACCCGGCCATTCTTGCAGGTGCCGCTCCGGCGGCGGAACCGGCCCGGCCGCACCGGACGGCCCGGGACCATGCGGTAGCTTGGGGCGGGTGGACACAGAGCACAGCGCCGACCGGGCCGACCCCTTCGAGCTCGCCCAGGAGGCCGCGGACGCCCTCCGCCGGGCCACCGGGGTCGACACGCACGAGATCGCCCTGACCCTCGGCTCCGGCTGGGGCCAGGCCGCCGATCTGCTCGGCGAGACCGTCGCCGAGATCCCGGCCGCGGAGATCCCCGGCTTCACCCCGCCCGCCCTCGAGGGCCACGTGGGCACGCTCCGCTCGGTGCGCACCGCCGCGGGCCGGCACGCGCTGGTGATCGGCGCCCGCACCCACTACTACGAGGGCCGGGGCGTGCGCCCCGTGGTCCACGGCGTGCGCACCGCGGCCGCCACCGGGGCGCGCACCATGATCCTCACCAACGGCTGCGGCGGGCTGAACCCGTCCTGGGGCCCCGGCACCCCGGTGCTCATCAGCGACCACCTCAACCTCACGGGCCGGTCCCCGCTCGAGGGCGCCACGTTCGTGGACCTCACCGACCTGTACTCCCCGCGGCTGCGCGAGCTGGCCCGCAGGGTGGACCCCACCCTCGACGAGGGGGTCTACGCGCAGTTCCCCGGCCCGCACTACGAGACCCCGGCCGAGGTCCGGATGGCCGGGGTGCTCGGCGCCGACCTCGTCGGGATGTCCACCGCCCTGGAGGCCATCGCTGCCCGGCACGCGGGGATGGAGGTCTTCGGGATCTCCCTCGTGACCAACCAGGCCGCCGGGATCTCCGCGACCCCGCTCTCCCACGAGGAGGTCCTCGAGGCCGGCCGCGCCGCGGGCGCCCGGATCTCCGGACTGCTCGCCCGCATCGTCGCCCAGCTCTGACCGGCCCCGGGCCGGGACGGGTTCCAGGCCCGGCACCCCGGCGCACCGGACGCCCCCAGGAGGCCGCGCCATGACCACCGACCCCCGCACCGACCCGCAGCTGCTCGACGCCGCGCGCGCGTGGGGCGCCGCCGACCCGGACCCCGCCACCCGCGCCGAGCTGGCAGCGCTCGTCGAGGCCGCCGCCGCCGGTGACGCCGCAGCACGGGCGGAGCTGGCCGACCGCTTCTCGGGCACCCTCCAGTTCGGCACCGCCGGACTGCGGGCGGCCCTGGGCGCCGGGCCGATGCGGATGAACCGGGTGGTGGTGCTGCGCGCCGCGGCGGGGCTGGCCGCCCACGTCCTGGCCGTGCACACCCCGGCGGACGGTGCGGCGGGCTCCGCCCGGCGCCCCCGCGCGGTGGTCGGCTACGACGCCCGGCACGGCTCCGAGGTCTTCGCACGGGACACCGCCGCGGTGTTCACGGCCGCCGGCATCGAGACGCTGCTGCTGCCCGCGCCGCTGCCCACCCCCGTCCTGGCCTGGGCGGTGCGGGCCCTCGAGGCGGAGGTGGGCGTCATGGTCACCGCCAGCCACAACCCGCCGGCGGACAACGGCTACAAGGTCTACCTCGGCGGCCGGGCCGTGGAGCCGGAGGCCCGCGGCTGCCAGATCGTGGCCCCGCACGACCGGATGATCGCCGAGCGGATCGCGGCCGTCGGACCCGTCGAGGACATCCCCCGGGCGCAGGACGGGTGGACCGTCCTGCCCTCGAGCGTCGAGCAGGACTACCTCGACGCCGTGCTCCCCGCCGTGGTCCCCGCGGCCGCGGACGGGGAACGTCCCCTGCGGATCGTCCTCACCCCGCTGCACGGGGTGGGCGGGCGCACGACGACGGAGGCCCTGCGGCGGGCCGGCCTCGCCGACGTGCACGTGGTCCCGGAGCAGGCGGAGCCGGACCCGGACTTCCCCACGGTCGCCTTCCCCAACCCCGAGGAGCCCGGCGCCCTAGACCTGGCCCTGGCCACCGCCCGCGCCGTGGGCGCGGACCTCGTCCTGGCCAACGACCCCGACGCGGACCGTGTGGCCGTGGCCGTCCCGGTGCCCGGCGCCGGGGACACAGGGCAGGACTGGCGGATGCTGCGCGGCGACGAGGTCGGCGCGCTGCTCGGCCACGCCGCGGCGGCCCGGTGCGCGGACCGCGAAGGCGCCGTGTTCGCGAACTCCATCGTCTCCTCCCGCCTGCTGGGGCGGATCGCCGCCGCAGCGGGGATCGCGCACCAGGAGACGCTCACCGGCTTCAAGTGGATCGCCCGCGTCCCGGGGCTCGCGTTCGGCTACGAGGAGGCGCTGGGCTACTGCGTGGCGCCGGAGGTGGTCAGGGACAAGGACGGGATCAGTGCGGCCGTGGCGGTGGCGGTGCTCGCCGACGAGCTGCGCGCGCAGGGCCGGACCCTGCTGGATGTGCTGGACGACCTCGCCCTGGCCCACGGACTGTACGCGACCGACCAGCTGAGCGTCCGGGTGGCGGACCTGGGCCGCATCCCGGTGATGGCGGCCGCCCTGCGGGACGCCCCGCCCGCGGACCTGGGCGGCTCCGAGGTCGTCGAGGCCGCGGACCTCGCCGCCCCGAGCACGGGGCTGCCGCCCACCGAGGGCCTGCGCCTGCTCACCGCGGACGGCACCCGGGTGATCGTCCGCCCCTCCGGCACGGAGCCGAAGCTCAAGTGCTACCTCGAGGTGGTCGCCCCGGTGGCCGGCCAGGCAGCGCTGCCCGCAGCCCGGGACGAGGCGCAGGAGCGGCTCGGCCGGATCCGCGCCGAGCTCGAGGCCGCGCTGGGCCTCTGACGGCGCACGGGCTCAGGCGGCCGGCGGCCGCGCCCGGTCTTCGCCCCGGGCGAGGACCCGGCGCGAGACGGCCTTGGTCGACCGGGTGACCACCTTCTCCAGCGGGCCCTGGCCCAGGGCCCGCCGCCACAGCAGGGCGAACACGGTGAACGCCACGATCTGGCCCGCGGTCCACGCGGCGGGCGCGAGGTCGTAGTACTCGGGCCAGAGGATGAGCAGGTGGGCCGTGTAGAGCGTGAACGTCATCGCGCCCGCCGCGGCGAGCGGCGCGAGGACTCTGCCGGCCACACGCTCCAGGAGCAGGCAGATGCCGAGGACGGACAGTGCCAGGCCCACGTTGAGCGCCAGGAAGAACGGCGTGTTCGTGTGCGGGGTCGAGATCAGCAGCCACCACAGGGTGTCGGTGGGCAGCGTGGGGTCCCCGCCGAAGACGAGCACCTCGTCGATCTCCGACTCGTCCATCCAGGGCGTGCCCTCGGCGATGGCCTCGTAGCCGCCGAGCACCCGCAGCGCGAGGGCGGAGGACGACCACACGAGCAGCGCGACCGCCGCCCCGACCGTCGCGAGCAGGGTCTGCACCTTCCGGCTGGTGAGGTCCGTGCGTCCCACGGCGAGTCCGGCCAGCAGGAACGCCATCCAGGGCAGGGCGGGGTAGACGCCCGTCAGGAGCAGCTGGGAGAGCACGGTGCCCGGGTCGACGACCAGGTCCACGAGGCTCGGGTTCTCGTACTCGAGGCCGGGCAGCACGTCGACGGACCACTGCATGAGGAAGGGCGCGACGAGCGCGAAGAGCGCGGCGCACACCAGGAGGGACCGGGTCCGCAGGCGCAGGAAGGGCACAGCGAGCAGGAAGAGCATCCCGTAGTAGATGAGGATGTTGCTCACCGGCAGCTCGAGGAAGCCGAGGAGGAAGCCGACCAGGGCGATCACCCCCGCCCGTGCGGCCAGGGCCCACCGGGAGGCCGTCATCCGCAGCCCCGTGCGGGGGGTGCGCCCGCCGGAGGCGAAGGCCAGGCTGACCCCGGCCAGGGTGGCGAACAGTGCGGCCGAGTGGCCGGCGAACAGGGTCCAGGACAGGTTCGCCTCGCCCGTCTGCTCGTCCCACGAGGGCAGCGTGTGCACGGCGACCATGCCGAACAGGGCCAGGCCGCGGGCGGCGTCGACGCCGGTGAGCCGGCGGGTCGTCCGGGGGGCCCCGGCAGCGTCGCGCCCGGGTCCTTCCGTCGGGACACCGGTGGCGGTGGCCGTCCCGGCCGGCGGCGTGCGTTCTGCGGACATGCGGTTCCCCCAGGGATCGATCGGCTCGTGCACCCGTGCCGCTCCCGGCCCCGTCCGCGCCCCCCGGCACGGTGCCCGGCGCGCGTCCGCCTGTCGTGGACGACGGGCTCGCGGCGCACTGGTGCACGCCTGAGCTTACTAGAGCAAACGCGGAGCGGGTCCCCAGCCGCGGAGAATTCGAGGAACCCGGGCAGGGAGCAGGGCTAGGACGCGTCCTGAGCGTCCTCCTCGGCGGCGTTCAGCGCGCGCTGGAGGATGCGGGCATACGGCAGCCCGAAGTGGTCCACGCCGTCCCGGTACCGGATGCGGGCGCGCTCGAAGCCCTGCTCCTCGTACCAGTGGTGCCCGTCCCACGCCGCGGACAGGGCGTCGAACTCTGCCTGCGGGTCGGTCCCGTCGTCCTCCGTGCCCACGTCCCAGCGCAGGCGCAGCTCCTGCAGCTGCTCGGAGGTGGGCTCCGCGGAGGGCCGGTCCGGGGCCTGTCCGCCGCCCATCATGATCGCGCCGCCGCCCGGGACGAGGTCCACGTGGTCCGCCAGCAGCTCCTGGCTGATGAACTGGGCCCCGCCGGAGTACCCGGTCAGCCAGGTGCGGGAGCGGTCGATGTCGTACTCGGGCTCGAGCCGCTCCTCGACGAGCGAGAGGAACCACTGCGCGTTGAGGTCCCGCTCCTCCCACCAGGTGATCTCCCCCGCACGATCGGGAGTCCGCGGAACCACCAGCAGCATGTTGTGCTCCCGCGCGACCTCCGCCAGGCAGGAAGCGGTGTACTGGGGGCTCTCATACTCGAAGGCGCCGTCCCCGTGGAAGTGGTACACGACGCCCACCGGCCGGTCCCAGTCCAGGTCCTCGGCGAAGACGTGGTAGGAGCTGGTGATCCCGTCGTGCTCGTGCTCGAGCTGGAAGCGGTCCTCCCGCTCCTCCCCCGGGCCGAACACGCGGGCGTCCAGCACGGCCCCGTCCGTGGGCCCGCCGGGGCCGCGGGCCGTGACCCGGACGCCGTCGAGTCCGTAGCGGGCGCACGAGACCGTCTCGGGGGCCTCGGCCTCCGGGGTCTCCTCGTCCCGGCCGACCAGGAGCGCCACGGTCGTGACGAGCAGGAGCACCAGCGCCAGGGCGCCGGCCCCGAGCAGGCGCAGCCGCCGCCGAGTACCCCGGGACGTCGCACCGCGGTGGCGGTGCCGGTGCGGCAGCCAGGACCAGGGCCACCGGGGACCGCTCCGAGGGTGTTGTCGTGTCACCCGGTCATTTTACGAAGGAGTACCTGGGAGAACCCCGACGACGTGCCGTCAGCGGGGCAGCCCGACGAGCACCCGCCCGTCGCGCACCTCGGCCGGGTGCACCGGCAGGGCGGGGCCGTCCCCGCTGAGGCACAGCCCGGTCGCGAGGTCGTAGACCTCCTTGTGCAGCGGCGAGGCGACCGTGACGGCCGGGCCGCGGGAGCCGAGGATGCCGCGGGCCATGACGCAGGCCCCGGTGCGGGGATCGCGGTGGTCGGCCGCGAGCACCGTGGTGGCGTCCACCCGGTACAGCGCCACCTGGCGGCCCGCCACCCGGGCGGCCTCGCCCCACAGGGGCTCGAGGTCCGTCAGGGCGCACACGTCGTGCCACTCGGTGCCGGCAGCACGGCTCGCCGCGTCCACCGCGGTCGCGGTCGTGATCGCTGTCGGGGTCGGGGTCGGGGTCGCGGTCGTGGTCGGGGTGAGGGTCGTCATGGGGGGCCTCCTGCGGCTCGGCGGAACGTCGTGCTCGACGTTAGGCCGGGCGGATGACGGGCGCGCTCCGGGGCCGTTTCGCCCCGGTCAAAGCCCGCTCACACGGAGCCGGGGCCCCGGTGAGGGAAGCGAAAAGCGACCGGAACGGCGGGGCAACGGAGGGGCAATCCCGTCTCCCTAGAGTCGGGGCAACGCCCCAGCCGCCCGCCAGCTCCCGGAGGTCCCCGTGCCGCGCTCCCCCTTCTCCCCGCAGTCCCCCCAGCACGTCGTCGTGGTCGGCGGCGGCCCCGCCGCCCACCGCTTCGCGGAGGCGGTGCTGTCCGCGGAGGACCACCACGTGCGCCTCACCGTGTTCGCCGACGAGCCGTGGGTCCCCTACGACCGCGTCCAGCTGTCCAAGGCGCTGACGGGCCCCGCGGGCGCGGTCGACCTCACCCTGGGCGGGGGCACGGTGTGGCAGGACCCGCGGGTGGACCTGCGCCAGGGCGTGAAGGCCCGGGAGATCGACCCCGCGGCCCGCACGGTCGCCGCGGCGGACGGGACCGTGACCGGCTACGACGAGCTCGTCCTGGCCACCGGCTCCGACGCCGCGCGCCTGGACGTCCCCGGCGCCCACCACGCCTTCGTCTACCGCACCCTCGACGACGTCGCGGCCATCCGCGCCGAGGTCGAGCGGCTGCGCGCCCGCTACGGGCGCACCCCGCGCGGCGTGGTCATCGGCGGTGGTCTGCTGGGCCTCGAGGCCGCGGGCGGGCTCCAGGAGCTCGGCGCGGAGGCCACGGTGGTGCACTCCCGCAAGTGGCTGATGAACGCGCAGCTCGACGAGGGCGCCGGCCGCTCCCTCAACGCCCTCATCACCGCGCGCGGCGTGCGCCTGCACCTGGGCGAGCGCCCCTCCGGCGTGGGGCTGCGCAAGTCCGACGGCGAGGTGTGCGCCGTCGAGTTCCGGGACTCCGCCGACCTCGAGGCGGACCTGGTCATCGTGGCCACCGGCATCCGGGCCCGGGACCGGCTGGCCTTCAACGCGGGCGTCGCGACGGCCCCGCGCGGCGGCGTGGTCATCGACGAGGCCTGCCGCACCTCCGCGGAGCACGTGTGGGCGATCGGCGAGGTCGCCTCCTGGAACGGGGAGTGCCTGGGGCTCGTGGCCCCCGCGAACACCATGGCGGAGATCGTCGCCGACCGGCTGGCCGGCGGGCGCTCCACGTTCGACGGCTTCGACACCGCGACCAAGCTCAAGCTCTCCGGCGTGGACGTGGCGTCCTTCGGCGACGCCTACGGCGAGACCGAGGACTGCCTCGAGGTCGTCTACGCGGACCCCGCCCGCGGGATGTACCAGAAGGTCGTGGTCACCCAGGACGCGCGGACCCTGCTCGGCGGGGTGTTCGTGGGGGACGCCGAGCCGTACAACGCCCTGCGCCCGCTGCTGGGCCGGGAGTTGCCCGGCGAGCCCGGCGCCTACCTCTCCGCCTCCGGCGTGGACGCCCCGGCCGGGGACCTGCCCGACGACGCCGTGATCTGCTCCTGCAACAACGTCACGACCGGGGCCGTGCGGGAGCAGATCTCCTGCGGCGTGCACGAGATCGGCGAGCTCAAGAAGTGCTCCCGGGCCGGCACACAGTGCGGGTCCTGCGTGCCGATGCTCAAGAAGACCCTGGACCTGGAGCTGGCGAAGGCCGGCGTGGAGGTCTCCAGGGCCCTGTGCGAGCACTTCGAGCTCTCCCGCGCCGAGCTCTTCGAGGCCGTGCGCGCCCTGGACCTGTCCTCCTGGGACGAGGTGGTCGCCCGCTTCGGCACCGGCCTGGGCTGCGACATCTGCAAGCCCGTGGTCGCCTCCGTGCTCGCCTCCCAGCGGGACGAGTACGTGCTCGACTCCGGCCGGGGCGCCCTGCAGGACACCAACGACCGGGCGCTGGCCAACATGCAGAAGGACGGCACGTACTCCGTGGTCCCGCGCGTGCCGGCCGGGGAGATCACCCCGGAGAAGCTCATCGTGCTCGGCGAGGTGGCCCGGAAGTACGGGCTCTACACCAAGATCACCGGGGCCCTGCGCGTGGACATGTTCGGGGCCCGGCTCGAGCAGCTGCCGGAGATCTGGCGGGAGCTCGTGGACGCCGGCTTCGAGTCCGGGCAGGCCTACGGCAAGGCGCTGCGCAACGTGAAGTCCTGCGTGGGCTCCACGTGGTGCCGCTACGGGGTGCAGGACTCCGTGGGCATGGCCGTGCGGCTGGAGCTGCGCTACCGGGGGCTGCGCTCGCCCCACAAGTTCAAGATGGGCGTCTCGGGCTGCGCCCGCGAGTGCGCCGAGGCCCGCGGCAAGGACGTGGGCATCATCTCCACGACCGACGGCTGGAACCTCTACACCGGCGGCAACGGCGGCGCGAACCCCGCCCACGCCCAGCTGCTGGCCCAGGGTCTGGACGACGAGACCCTGGTCCGATACATCGACCGGTACCTCATGTACTACATCCGCACCGCGGACCGGATGCAGCGCACGGCCCGGTGGCAGGAGGAACTCGACGGCGGGATCGACCACGCGCGCGCCGTCGTCGTCGAGGACTCCCTGGGCATCGGCGAGGAGCTCGAGGCCGCGATGGCCCGGCACGTGGACCGCTACGAGGACGAGTGGGCCGCGACGCTGAAGGACCCCGAGCGGCTGCGCCGCTTCCGCTCCTTCGTCAACGACGCCGCCCCGGACGACTCCCAGGACTACGTGCTCGAGCGCGGTCAGCGCCGCCCCGCGACCGACGCCGAGCGCGCCGCCGCCGAGGCAGGCGACGGCCCCGTGCTGCTGACCGGTCCGCGCATCCCGGTGCGCGAGGGCGCCGCGACCCCCGGGGCCTGACGCGGCCCCGGACCGCCGACGGGATGCGCCCGGCTCGAGCTCCCAGCCGGAACCGGGCCGGAGGTGGCCGCGGCGCCGGGGGTCACGTCCGGTGGAGCCGGCCCTGCCGGTGTAGCACGGTGCGGCGGGCGGCGTCCCCGCCGGCGTCGAGGACCCGCTCCAACGGTCCCCGGCCCAGCGCCCGGTGCCAGCCGACGGCGAGCAGGACCGCCGCCCCCAGGTGGGCGACGGACCAGATGACGGGGAGGTCGTACCGGACCTCGACGGACAGCGCCACCAGGTGGGCGGTGTACACGCTCAGGCCCATCGCCCCCACGGCCGACAGCCGCAGCGACCACACCCCGGACCTGCGGGAGACCAGCAGACAGCCCCCCAGCACCAGCAGTGCCACGCCCAGGCCGGCGGCGATCGCCCACACCCCGTCGACGGGCCACGGGTCCGGGCCCCGCACCAGCACCTCGGCCAGCTCGTCCGCGCCCGTCCCGCCGGTCGCCGGCACCCGGTAGTGACCGTCGAAGGCGTGGGGGAAGAAGAGGGCGGCGGTCCGTGCGAGGACGACCAGACCCGCCCCCGCCGCCAGCAGACGGATCTGGATCCCCGTGTCGCGCAGGTTCATCCGCCCCACCCCCAGCCCGACCAGCAGACAGCTCAGGTACGGCAGGACCGGGTAGGTGCCGGTCACCAGCAGCCGGGAGACCGTCCCGCCCGGCTCCGCCGGCACGTCGGCGAACGCGGGGTGGGCGGAGGCGGGTGCCGGGAGGACGTCCGTCAGGCCCTGCACCAGCAGCGGGCCCACCATCCAGAGGACCGCCGCGCAGACGAACAGCGCCGTCGCGGACAGGCGCAGGAACGGGATGGCCAGCACGAAGAGCACCCCGCAGCAGACCAGGAGGTCGTCCCCCGGGGCGTCCTCGGGCATCAGCGCCCCGAGCCCCAGGCCCACCACGGCGATCAGCACCGCCCGCACGGCCAGCCCCACCCGGTCGGCGGCCAGCCATCGGCCCCGGTGCGGGAACCGTCCCCCGGATCCGAGTGCCAGTCCCACCCCGGCCAGCAGGATGAACAGTGCCGCCGAGGTCTGCGAGAGGAGGAGGTGCGGCCAGGCCGGTGCCGGGGTCACGGCGTGGTGGCCGGGCAGGACCTGCACCGCCATCAGCCCGATCAGCGCCAGCCCGCGGGCCGCGTCGAGGCCCGCCCACCACGCCGGGGACCTGCGGGCACCGCCCGTGGCATCGGCCAGGGCGGAACGCTCCGTTCCGGACGTCCACCTCATGACTCCCCCGTCCTCCCGCACCCGCCCCGGCCCTCCCAGGGTCCGGACCCGAGCCGCATCCGAGGTCCCAGTGCTCCGGGACCTTTCCGGATCCAGGATCTCTGCTGCACGTGGCGCTCCCGTTGCGCGGACCTCACGATTTCGTGAAGTCCGCGGGCCCCGCCGTGCACGCCAGCGGGACCTCCGGCACGCCGCTGTCGCCGCACGGTGTCCGTGGGGCAGGTGGTGCGGAATCGGAAACCTGGGGTAACACCGTGGTCACAGGACCGACCTATGCTCGGGGCATGACGGCCGCACCCACCGCCCCCGCACCCGGTGACCACGGCGCGCCCGGCGCGCTCGGGGAACTCACCGGGTTCCGCGTCGGCGTGACGGCCCACCGCCGCGCCACGGACTTCATCGCCGCCCTGGAGCGCCGCGGCGCGCAGGTGGTGCACGCGCCCGCCCTGATGATCTCCCCCGTGGCCGAGGACACCCGGGTGGTCGAGGACACGCGCACGATGCTCGCCCACCGGCCCGGGATCATCGTGGTGACCACCGCCTACGGGCTGCGCCGGTGGTTCGAGGCCGCCGACGCCGCGGGTCTCGGGGAGGACCTGCGGGACGCCTTCCGCGCCGCCCGGGTGCTCACCCGCGGGGCGAAGGCCCGGGGCCAGGTGCTCTCCCTGGAGCTCGAGGACGCGGAGGTCTCCGAGGACGAGCGGACCTCCTCGGTGGTCGACCGGCTCCTGGCCGACGGCGTGGCCGGCGCCCGCGTGGCCGTCCAGCTGCACGGGCTGACGGACCAGATCCAGCTGGAGCGCCTCGTGGCCGCCGGGGCGCAGGTGGACACCGTCTCCCCCTACCGGTGGCTCTCCGCCGACGACGGCGAGCGCCTGCCCGGCCTGATCCGCGACGTCTGCGAGCGCCGCCTGGACGTGCTGACCTTCACCGCCGCCCCGGCCGTGGACTCCCTGTTCAGCACCGCGCAGGAGATGGGCCGCTACGAGGACCTCGTGGACGCCCTGCGCACGGACGTCACGGCCGCCGCGGTGGGACCCGTGTGCGCCGGGCCCCTGCTGGAGGTCGGGGTGGAGCCGCTCGTGCCGGAGCGCTACCGGCTGGGGGCCCTGGTCCGGGCGGTGTGCACCCACGCGGTCGAGGAGCGCACCCTGGTGGTGCCCACTCGGCACGGGACGCTGCGGCTGATGAGCACCGGCGCCGCTCTGGAGGGCGTGTTCGTCCCGCTCTCCGACGCCCAGGTCGCGGTGCTGCGGGCGCTCGCGGCGCACCCCGGGGCGGTGGTCTCCCGGGGGCAGCTGCTGTCCGCGGTGCCGGGCCTGGAGACCGAGCACGCCCTGGAGATGGTGATCTCCCGGCTGCGCCGGATCCTGCCCGCTCCCCTGGTCGCCACCGTGATCAAGCGCGGCTACCGGCTGGACCCCTGAGCCACGGCCCGGCGGACCGGCCGGACCGCCGCGTTCATCGCCCGTTCCAGTGGGCCCCGTCCGAAGGCTCGCTGCCAGGCGAGGGCGAACAGCACGGAGAGCACCAGGCTCGCGATCAGCCAGAGCAGGGGCGCGGTGTGGAAGAGCTCGAAGGACAGGAACACGAGGTGCGCCGTGTACAGGGTGAGGCTCATCGCGCCCAGGGCCGTCACGGGCAGCAGCCAGGAGCTGTGCCGGCGGGCCAGGAGCAGGCAGGTCCCGACGACGGCCAGGCTCACCCCGAGGCTCCACGCCACGGAGAACGGGGTGTTGACGTCCGGGGTGGTGAGCACGAGCCACCACGGCGTGGTCGTCGGCAGCGTGTCCTCGGGGCCGTAGGTGAGCAGGCTCTCGAGCTGCGCCACGGTGAGGTCCGGGTCGCTGAACAGCAGCCTGGTGTAGACGTCCCCGGCGTAGAGCAGCTGCCGCGAGACCAGCTTCGCGGTCACCGCGAGGACCGTGCCCACCACGACCAGCCGGACCTGGACGTCGCGGCGGCGCAGGTTGAGCCGGCCGATGGCCAGCCCCGCCAGCAGGTAGGCCAGGTACGGCAGGGCGGGGTAGGTCCCCGTCAGGAGCAGCTGGCCGAGCACCGCGAGCGGTTCGGTGACCAGCGTGACGAAGGTCGGGTTGTAGGAGGAGAAGCCCGGCAGCGACTCCCCGGCGAAGTGGAGCAGCAGCGGGCCGGCCACCAGGGCTGCGCCCGCGCCGAGGAACAGGACCCGCGGCCCGAGCCCCAGGAAGGGCAGGGCGAGCAGGAAGTACGCGGCGAAGTAGATCAGGATGTTGTAGGCCGGGGGCTCCGGCGGCATGAGGTGGCCGATGACCAGTCCCAGGACCAGCAGCAGCAGCGCGCGCACCGCGATGCCGGCCCGGGCGGCCGTCATCTCGCGGCCGCGGAGCGGGCGGCGCCCGCCGGAGGTGAGCGCCAGCCCCGTGCCGGCCAGCAGGGCGAACAGGGCCGGGGAGTCGCCGGGGAACAGGATCCACGTCACCGTGGGCCGGCCCGTGGCGGCGTAGGACACGGGCAGGATGTGCACGCACATGATGGCCACGAGCGCCAGCCCGCGGGCGGCGTCGAGGCCCACCAGGCGCCTCGAGGACCGCGGTGCGGCGCCGCGGGACGCGGCCGCCGCGGGCCGGTGCTCGGTGGGGCGCTCCCTCATGGATGGTCGTCCTGTTCGTCGGTGCAGGCCCGCGCGGGCGGGCGGCGGGCGCGACCATCTTCGCACCCCGGGGCACCCCGGCCAATCGTGACGGACCGGTGACCCTGTCCACCCTTGTGCGAGAGCACACGCCGGTGCGGTGGCCTCCGGCGGCACGGGGACCCCTCATGCCGCGGCGACGTGCTCCTCGACGAGCCGGCGCACCGTGTCCGCGCAGCCCCCGCAGCCGGTCGAGGCGCGGGTGGCGCAGCTGACCTCCTCGAGGGTGGCGGCGCCCTGCCCCACGGCGTCGGTGATCCGGCCCATCGTGACGCCGGCGCAGTGGCAGACCTTGGACTCGGGCGTCAGCCGGGTCTCCTGCTGCGCCCCGGCGTCCGGGCCGTCGAGGCGCAGCAGGACGCCGGGGTCCTCGGGCACGGGCTCGCCGCGGTCGTGGAGGAGCCCGATCTCGGCGGCGGCGCGGGGCAGGCCGAGCACGATGTAGCCCTCGAGCGTGCGGTCGGGGCGCAGCACGAGCTGGGCGTAGGTCCCGGCCGAACCGTCCGCCCACTGCACCACGGTCCCGCCGTCCGGGCGGGGCTCCCAGGGCAGGCCCCCGACCGTCCCGGCGCAGGCGAGCTCCACCTGGTGGGCCTTGAGCCGCACCGCGCCGGCGGGACCGGTGGTGAGGGGGGCGAGCACGGCCGTCCCGCCCTCGGCCACGGCGTCCAGTTCGGCCCGGATCCGGGCGGCCAGCCACTCGGCCTGCCGCCAGCCGGGACCGATCAGACCGGACGGGCCCATGCCGTCCCGGCCGGGGCAGACCCGGCAGGACGGGTCCTTGCACAGCACCTCGGCGCAGTCCCCCACCGCGAAGACCCGCTGCTCCACGTCGGCCTCGAGCTCGTGGTTGACCACGATCCCGCGGGCCGTGCGCAGCCCGGCGCCCTCGGCGAGCTCCGTGCGCGCCGTGACGCCGATCGACAGCAGCAGCAGCTCGCCCGGCAGGGTCCGGCCGTCCTCGAGCACGAGCCCCCGGAAGGCCCGGTCCTCGTCGAGGGAGACCTCGCGCGCCTGCGCGCCGGAGACCACCTCCACGCCGGCGTCGGCGAGCGCGCGGCCCAGCAGCGCGCCGCCGGGGGCGTCGAGGGAGCGGGTCAGCACCCACGCCGCGTGGTGGACCACGGTGACCGGGCACCCGGCCTCGCTCGCCGCGAGCGCGGCCTCGAGCCCGAGCACGCCGCCGCCCAGGACCACCACGCGGCCCCGCCGTTCGACGACGGCGCGCACGGCCCGGGCGTCGCGCAGGTCGCGCAGCGCCGTGACCCCGGCGGGCAGGTGCTCGTAGGCGCCGGGGTCCGGGTTGATCCCGCGCAGCACGGGCAGGTTCGGGCGGGCCCCGGTGGCCAGGACCAGGCGGTCGTAGCCGAGCTCCCGGGTCTCCCCCGTCGGCCCGTCGGTGAGCCGCAGGACCCGGCGGAAGCGGTCGATCCGGGTGACCTGCGTGCCGAGCAGCACGTCGATCCCGGAGCGGGCCAGGAGTTCGGGGTCGGCCAGGGCCATCGTGGCGCGCTCGGTGCGGCCCATGGCGTGCTCGCCGATGAGCACCCGGTTGTAGGCGGGGTCGGTCTCCCCGCCGATCACGGTGAGGCGGATCGTGCCCGCGGCGGCGAGGTCGGCGACGTCGTCGACGAAGCGGGCGGCCACGGGGCCGAAGCCGATGACGACGACGTGCTCGCCGGGCCGCATCGGGGTGCCGTGGGCACGGGTGGGGCGGTGCACGGTCATCGGGTCGTCTCCTCGGCGTCGATCGCCCGGACGGTCACGGAGCCGGCCTTGAACTCGGGCATGGCCGAGACCGGGTCCACGGCCGTCGAGGAGACGAGCCGGTTGGCGGTCTGGGTCCCGGCGTAGTGGAAGGGCAGGAACACCGTGTCCGGGCGGATGTCGGTGCTCAGCTCGGCGCGGGCCACGGCCCGGCCGCGGGCGCTGGTCAGCTCCACCGCCGCGCCGTCGCGGATCCCGTGGGCGGCGGCGGTCGCGGGATGGATCTGCATCATCGACTCGGGCCGGGCCGCGTGCAGCGAGGGCACGCGGCGGGTCTGGTTGCCGGACTGGTAGTGCTCCAGCCAGCGGCCGGTGGTCAGCGTGAGGGTCCCCGCGGTGTGCAGCGGCTCCCGCCGGTGCCCGCGCGGGCTGGTGTCCACGGCCCGGCCGGCGGCGCGCGGGCGGACCGGGACGAGCACGGCCCGTCCGTCCGGGTGGCCGAAGCGGTCGAGGAAGACCCGCGGCGTGCCCGCGGACGCCCCGGCGGGGTGCGGCCACCAGCAGGCCTCGCCCGCGTCCAGGGCGGCCCAGCCGATCCCCGAGTAGTCGGCCTTCCCGCCGGCCGAGGCCCGGCGCAGCTCCTCGAACACCTCCTCCGGGTCGGGGCTGAACGTGCCGGGGGCCTCGAGCCGCCGGGCGAGCTCGGCCATGATCCACAGCTCGTCCCGCGCCCCGGGCGGCGGGTCGAGCGCGCGGCGGCGGCGCAGCACCCGGCCCTCGAGGTTGGTCATGGTGCCCTCCTCCTCGGCCCACTGCAGCACCGGCAGGACGAGGTCGGCGAACTCGGCGGTCTCGGAGAAGAAGAAGTCGCAGACCACCAGGAAGTCCAGGGCCTGCAGCCCGCGGACCACGGCGTCGGTGTCCGGGGCGCCGATCACCACGTTGGAGCCGTTGACCCACAGGCAGCGGACGCCGCCGGTGGTGCCGAGGGTGGTCAGCATCTCCGCGGCCGGGATCCCGGGGCCGGGCAGCCCGGCGGGGTCCACGCCCCACACCCCGGCCACGTGCGCGCGGGCGGCGGGGTCCGTGATGCTGCGGTAGCCGGGCAGCTGGTCGGCCTTCTGGCCGTGCTCCCGGCCGCCCTGCCCGTTGCCCTGCCCGGTGAGGGTGCCCCAGCCGGAGCCCTCGCGCCCGGGCAGGCCGAGGAGCAGGGCCAGGTTGATCGCGGCGGTCGCGGTGTCGGTGCCGTCGACGTGCTGCTCCACCCCGCGCCCGGTCAGCACGTAGGTCCCCTTCCGTGCCCGGGCCAGCAGGCGGGCGGCCCGGCGGATCCGCTCCGCCGGGACGCCGGTGACCTGCTCGACCCGCTCGGGCCACCACGCGCTGACGCTCGTCGTGAAGGCCTCCGAGCCGGTGGTGCGCCGCTCGAGGTACTCCCGGTCGGCGAGGCCCTCGTGCAGGACCACGTGGGCCAGCCCCAGCAGCAGCACGAGGTCGGAGCCGGGGGTGGGCTGCAGGTGCAGTCCGCCGTCGTCGTCGGTCATCCGGGCCGTGGCGGAACGGCGGGGGTCGACGACGACGAGGCCCCCGTGCTGGCGGGCGTGCTGCAGGTGCTGGACGAACGGGGGCATGGTCTCGGCGGGGTTCGTGCCCAGCAGCAGGACGGTGTGGGCGTCGTCGAGGTCGGTCACGGGGAACGGCAGGCCCCGGTCCATCCCCAGCGACCGGTTGGCGGCGGCCGCGGCGGAGGACATGCAGAACCGGCCGTTGTAGTCGATCCGCGAGGTCCGCAGGGCCACCCGCGCGAACTTCCCCAGCTGGTAGGCCTTCTCGTTGGTCAGCGACCCGCCGCCGAAGATCCCCACCCCGTCCCGGCCGTGCCGCTCCTGGGCGGCCCGGAGCTCCGCGGCCATCCGGTCCAGGGCCGCGGCCCAGGACACCTCCTGGAAGACGCCGTCCGCCCCGCGCAGCAGCGGTGCGGTGAGCCGTGCGGGGTCGGCGAGCAGCTCCGCCGACGTCCAGCCCTTCCGGCACATCCCGCCCCGGTTGGTGGGGAACTGCCGGGCGGCGACCTCCGGGTAGCCCTGCGCCGCGGCGGCCACCGAACCGGTGTCCAGGGTCATGGCGCACTGGAGGGCGCAGTACGGGCAGTGGGTGGCCGTGGTGCTCATGCGGGCGGTTCCTCCTGGGGTCGGCGGGACGGGGCGGGGCTGCGGGCTCAGATGTGGCTGTCGCCCATCTCCGTGCCCCGGCGGAGGTAGCAGCACCAGGTGACCGCGAGCGCCACCACGTAGAAGGCCACGAAGCCGTAGAACGCCGCGCTGTAGGCCCCGGTGGTGCTGTTCGAGAGGTTCAGCGCCTGCGGGATCAGGAAGCCGCCGTACGCGCCGACCGCACCGATCAGCCCGAGGGCGGCCGAGGCCTTGCGCTCGGTGGAGACCGCCGCGTCCTGCTGCTGCCGCAGTCCCAGCACCCGGTAGATCGAGGGGATCATCCGGTAGGTGGAGCCGTTGCCCATGCCCGCCGCGGTGAACAGCAGCAGGAACAGGCCGAGGAACAGCCAGAAGTTGGCCAGCGGCAGGGTGAGCACCACGGCGAGCGCGAGCAGCGCCATCACGGCGAACACGGCGACCGTCATGGGGGCGCCGCCGAAGCGGTCCGCGAGCCGGCCGCCGTAGGGGCGGGAGACCGAGCCGACCAGGGGGCCGAGGAACGCCAGGGACAGCGCCGCGGCGCCCACGCCGAAGGACGAGAACTCCGGGAAGGTGTCGGCGATCAGCTTGGGGAACACGCTGGAGAAGCCGATGAAGGAGCCGAAGGTGCCCACGTAGAGGAAGGACATGATCCAGAAGTGCGGCTCCCGGACCGTGGCCAGGGACCCCGCGACGTCCCCCTTGGCGTGGGAGAGGTTGTGCATGTGCTTCCGGGCGCCCCACGCCGCGAGCAGGATGAACGGCACCCAGATCCACCCGGCCAGCGGGAGGTCCAGGGCCCCGGCCGCGAGAACGGTGACCGCGATCGGGACGAGCAGCTGGGCCACGGCCGTGCCGAGGTTGCCGCCGGCGGCGTTGAGCCCCAGCGCCCACCCCTTCTCCCGCACGGGGTAGAAGAAGGTGATGTTGGCCATCGAGGAGGCGAAGTTGCCGCCGCCGAAGCCGGCCGTGGCCGCCAGGAGCAGCATGACCGCGAACGGCGTCTCCGGGTTGCCGACAGCCAGGGCCAGGCCCACCGTGGGGACCAGCAGCAGCAGGGCCGAGACGATGGTCCAGTTCCGGCCGCCGAACCGGCCCACCATGAACGTGTACGGGATGCGCAGCGTGGCGCCCACCAGGGACGGGATGGAGATCAGCCAGAAGATCTGGGAGTCGCTGAAGGCGAAGCCCGCCGCCGGCAGGTAGATCACCGTGATGGCCCACAGCTGCCAGACGGCGAAGCCGAGGAACTCCGCGAAGATGGACCACTTGAGGTTGGTGCGCGCGATCGGGCGGCCGGTGGACTCCCAGAAGTCGGGGTCCTCGGGCCGGTAGCCGTCCAGCCAGCGGCCGGGCCGCTCCCGCAGCGCGAGCGGCGGGGGCGCCGGGGTGCCGGTTGCCGTGGTGGCCGGGTCGGGATGCAGTTCTGAGCTCACGGGTGACCTCCTGGGCGAGCGGGGCGGAGCACGGCGACGGCGGCGTGCGGTGCTCCCACGCTACGAACCCCGTGTTTCGGTCCCCGACGGCGGGAGTAACACCTCGATGCACTTCCACTCACAGCACCGGGACGCCCGTGTGAGGTCCCCGGGCGCCCTCATGCGCCCCGTGCCACGCCGAGTCCCCAGCCCCCGGCCCTCTCACGCACCGAGTCCCCCATGTGTGCGCGTTTCCCCAGGATCGAACTGGGGATCTGCGCACGCATGGGGGACTCGACGGTCACGGCTGGGCCGCGGGGCCGGCGCCGCGAGGGGGCCGGGGTCACAGGTCAGCGGGCGGCGACGCTTTCGGCGATGCGCTTCGAGGTGCGGGCCACCAGCTTCTCGAGCGGGCCCTGGCCCACGGCGCGCTGCCACGCGACGGCCAGGAGGCCGAACACGGCCACCTGCATCCAGAACCAGAACCCCGGGTGCAGCTCGTAGACCCCGGTGCCGAGGAACAGCAGGTGCAGGGTGTAGAGCGTGAACGTCATGGACCCGGCGGCCGCCAGCGGCGTGAGCGTCTTGCCGATGAGCCGGGCCAGGAGCAGGAACGCCCCGAGCGCGAACGCGGCCATGCCGAGGCTCAGGAGCAGCGCCACGGGCGTGTTGCTGTGCGGGGCGGGCACCATGAGCCACCACAGGGTGGTGGTCGGCAGGGACGGGTCCGGGCCGAAGACGAGGATCTCGTCGATCTGCTCCTCGGTCAGCCACGGGGTGGCCTCCCAGATCCGGTCGTAGACGCCGAGGGCCAGCAGCGCCCCCATGGACACCGTCCAGGAGAGCAGGGCCAGCGCCGCGCCGGCGCCCACGAGCCACAGCTGCACCCGCCGGCTGGTGAGGTTCATTCGGCCCAGGGCGATCCCCGCGCACAGGTAGGCCATGTACGGCAGCGCCGGGTAGGTGCCCGTCAGCAGCAGCTGGGAGAGCACGGTGACCGGGTCGGTGACCAGGTTCCACAGGGTGGGGTTGCCGTACACGTGGGCGGGCAGGACGTCCACGGCCCACTGCATCAGGAACGGGGCCAGCACGGTGAACGCCGCCGCGCTGATCAGCAGGTGCCGGATGCGCAGGCCCAGGAACGGGATGGCGAGCAGGAAGAACATCCCGTAGTAGATGAGGATGTTGTCCACCGGCAGGGCCACGAAGCCCACGAGGAACCCGACGAGGGCGATCACCGCGGCGCGGCCCACCAGTCCCGCCCGGTCTCCGGCCAGCCGCCGTCCCGAGTGCGGGGTGCGCCCGCCGGAGAGGAACGCGAGGCTCACCCCGGCGAGGGTCGCGAAGAGGGCGGCCGAGTGCCCGGCGAACAGGGACCAGCTCAGGGAGGCGCGCTCGTTCTCCGCGTCCCAGAACGGCAGGGTGTGCACGGCGACCATCCCGAGCAGGGCGAAGCCCCGGGCGGCGTCCACGCCGACCAGCCGCCGCCGGGTGCGCCGCCCGGAGGCGCCGGGGACGTTGAGCACCGCGGTGCCCCCGCCACGCGTGGCGGCCGCGTGCTCAGCGCTCACGGGTGGCACCTCCGGCGGGAAGGGCCTCGGCGTGCAGCGGGCGGATCGGGTTGCCGCCCCAGGTGCTGCCGGCGGGCACGGTCTCCTGGGCCATGACCAGGGAGCCGGGGCCCACCGTGGCGCCGGCCTCCACCGTGCTGCCGGGCAGGACGAAGCTGTTGGGCCCCAGGGTGGAGCCCGCCTCCATCGACACCGGCTGCAGCCGCATGATGCGGTCGTGGAACAGGTGGGTCTGGAGCACGGTCCCGCGGTTGACGGACACGCCGCGGCCCAGGTGCACCAGGTCGAACTCGGGCAGCCACCAGGTCTCGCACCACACGCCGCGCTCGATCTTCGCGCCCATGAGCCGGGCCCAGGCGTTGAACACCGGGGAGCCGACGGCCAGCCGGATCAGGCCGGGCACGGCCAGGGACTCCGCGAAGGTGTCGGCCAGCTCGTTGCGCCACACGAAGGAGCTGAACAGCGGACGCTCGCCCTCGCGGAAGCGGCCCATGAGGGCCCACTTGACCAGCACGGGGAGGAGGGCGGCCACCACGCCGGCGGCGAGCACCACGGGCGTGGCCCACAGCAGCGCCGAGACGATGCCGTCGAGGCCTCCCCCGGCCCGCATGTACACGGTGGTGAGCACGAAGACGATCGCGAGGTCGATCCACGCGGTGACCATGAAGGGCACGGCGCGCAGGGACTCGACGAGCGTGCGGGCCACGACCAGGCGCCGGCGTGGCCGGTAGGTGACGGCCTCGTCCGCGGTGTCGGTGACGCGGCTGATCGGCTCGGGCAGCCGGCCCAGCCAGGAGGTGCCGCGCTCGGCGTCGGCCGGGGCGGAGGAGAGCACGGCGACCAGGGAGTCCTTAGGCACGTCCCGGTCCGGGCCCACGATCGCGGAGTTGCCCACGAAGGAGCGCTCACCCACGGTCGAGGGGCCCACGTGGATCCAGCCGAAGCCGGTCCGGGCAGAGCTGACCATCGAGTGGTCGGCCATGAAGGAGCCGGACTCGAAGGTGGTGAGGTGCGGCAGGGTCTCCACGGTGGAGATCTCCACCTGGCTGCCCACCCGGGCGCCCAGCAGCCGCAGGAAGAACGGCGTGGCGATCGAGGCGTAGACCGGGTAGGTGGAGACCAGGCTCTTCTGCAGCAGCACGCCCGTGAGCCACACGGCCCAGCCCACGGTGCCGTCGGCGGGGTGGTGGCCGGGACGGATCAGCAGGGCGAGCGCGCGCACGACCAGCACGAGCAGGGCGAGGTAGACGAGGACCGTGAGCACGGCGAAGACGGGCACCCACAGGGCCATGACGGGGAAGACGAGCTCGTAGAGCTCGAGCCCGCGCACCTGGGTGAAGACGATCAGCGCGCCGGGGACCACGGCCAGCACGGGCAGGATGCCGACCGCGCCGAGACCCAGGGCGTACAGCAGCCCGGTGAGGAACCGGTTGCTGCGGCCGGGGGCCCACTCGAGCCAGGACTCCCCGGCGGGGCCGAGGTCCACGAGCGGGGAGCCGCCCTGCAGGCGGCCGGCGGGGACGGTGCCGGTGACGTGGGAGCCGGGGTCGACCTCCGCGCCGGCCTCGACCACCGCGCCCGGGCTCAGGAGCGTGCGGGTGCCGACCCGGGCGTTCTCGCCCACGGTCACGCCGCCGAGGTGGAAGACATCGCCCTCGAGCCAGTAGCCGGAGAGGTCCACCTCGTGCTCGATCGCCGCGCCGTCGCCGATGCGGGCCATGCCGCTGACGGGGGGCATCGTGTCGAGGTGGGCGTGGCGGCCCACCCGGTTGCCGAGCAGCCGGAAGAACAGCACCATCACGGGGGCGCCCATGAGGGGCTCGAACTTGTTGAAGATCAGGACCCGCTCGGCCATCCAGACCCGCAGGTGGGTCCAGGAGCCGCGGGCGTGGGCGCCGGGGCGCAGCCGGAAGGTCAGCAGCCGGATGAACAGCGCGGTGAGCACCAGCCGGCCGGGCAGCGCGAAGAGCACGAGCCAGCCGAGAACCAGGGGCAGCAGCGGCGGGTTCGGGACCCAGCCCGCACCGAGCACGTTGAAGAGCAGCCACACGACGATCGAGGCGCCCAGGACGTAGCGCAGCCCCGAGACGGCGTAGAGGGCCGTGAGGAAGGGGATCTGCACGAGGCCGTTCCAGCGGGGGACGTCCGCCACCCGGCGCTCGCGCGCGGCGTCCTGGGCGACGACGTCGACGGGCGCCAGCGTGGTCAGGTACTCGTGCATCCCGGCGAGCGTGGGGTGCCGGTAGATCTCGGCGATCGCGGCGTCCGGGTAGGTGCGGCGGATCTCGGAGACGAGCTTGGCCACCGCCACGGACGTGCCGCCGAGGACGAAGAAGTCGCTGTCCTCGTCGATGGGCAGGGGGCCGAGCTGGTCCGCCCACAGGGCGGCGAGCCACTCGAGCTCGGCGTCGATCTGCGAGGCCTCCGCGGCGGCGCCGGCGGAGGGCAGCGGCCAGGGCAGGGCCTTGCGGTCCACCTTGCCGGAGGTCTTCAGGGGCAGCTCGTCCATCAGGGTCAGCGCGGGCACCATCTGGCCCGGCAGCCGGTCGGCGAGGAGGCGGCGGGCGTCGGCGAGGTCCACCGAGCCCGGGGCCTCGGCCACGAGGTAGCCCACGAGGACCTGGTTGCCGGCCGGGGTGGTGTGCACGGCGGCGGCGCCGGCCTGCACGCCGGGCAGCCGCGACATCTGCTCGTCGATCTCGCCCATCTCCACGCGCCGGCCGGAGATCTTGACCTGGTCGTCGGCGCGGCCCACGAAGACGATGCCCTCGGGGTCGGCGCGCACGAGGTCCCCGGAGCGGTAGGCCCGCTCCCAGCCCAGGGTGTCCATGGGCGCGAACTTCTCGGCGTCCTTGGCGGGGTCCAGGTAGCGGCCCAGGCCCACGCCGCCGATGATCAGCTCGCCCTCCTCGCCCCAGCGCACGGGGTTGCCGGAGGTGTCGACGATCGCCAGCTCCCACCCGGGCAGCGGCAGGCCGATGCGCACCGGCGGCTCGCCGGTGAGCACGGCGCCGGTCGCGATGACCGTGGCCTCGGTGGGGCCGTAGGTGTTCCAGACCTCGCGGCCGGGGTGCACCAGGCGGGCGGCGAGCTCGTTGGGGCACGCCTCCCCGCCGAAGATGAGCAGGCGGATGCGGCTCAGCGCCTCGGCCGGCCACATCGAAGCGAGCGTCGGCACCGTGGAGACGGCGGTGATGTCCCGCTCGACGAGCCACGGGCCGAGGTCGGTGCCAGAGCGCACCACGGCGCGGGGGGCGGGGACCAGGGCGGCGCCGGAGCGCCAGGCCAGCCACATCTCCTCGCACGAGGCGTCGAAGGCCACGGAGAGCCCCGCCATCACGCGGTCGCCCGGGCCCAGGGGGCGCCGGGGCAGGTAGAGCTCGGCCTCGGCGTCCACGAGAGCGGCGGCCGAGAGGTGGCTGATCGCCACGCCCTTGGGCTTGCCGGTGGACCCGGAGGTGAAGATGATCCAGGCGTCGTCGCCCGTGCCGGGCTGCTGGCAGTCCGCGCCCGCGCGGACGCCGGGGCGGGGCCGGAGGGACAGGTCCGCGCCGTAGACGGCGCACACCGAGGCCTCCTCCCAGACCGTGTTCGCCCGCTCGTCCGGGTCGTCGAAGTCGACCGGGACGTAGGCGGCGCCGGCGAAGATCGTGCCGAGGACGGCCACGTAGAGGTCCACGGTCCCGGAGGGGACGCGGATGCCCACGCGGTCCCCGCGGCCGATGTCGAGGTCCCACAGGCGCTGGGCCTGGGCCTCGACGCGCTCGAGGAACTCGGCGTAGCTGAGCACCGTGGTCCCGTCGTCGAGGGCCACCGCGTCCGGGTGGCGCGAGACGGTGTCCATGACGATGTCCACGAGCGTGCGCGGGGCCGGCGCGGGCGAGACGGGGAAGACGGCGCGGCCCGGGACCTGCGGCATGGGCTGCGTGTGCAGGGCGCGGTCGAGGACCTCGCCGTCCTCCATCGGGTCCTGCTCCGGGTAGCGGTCCTCGAACAGGTGCCGACCGCCTCCCTGGCGGGTCGAGCCGCTGCGCGTGGTTGGGCGCACTGTCATTGAATCCCCCATCGACTTCACTGCCGCTGCGGATCTGCACAGCGGCCGGTGCCGACAGGAAGGACGGGCCCAGGGACCGGACGGACCGGACGGAAGGCACCCGGGAGCACGCGCGCCGGATCAGCGCGGTGCCGAGAGTGAGTGTTCGGCCGTGATGCCCCCGCATCGGCCTTCCCCCTGAGCCGGCTCCCCTGCCAGCTTTGCTTACTGCACCGTACGGTCGGTGCCATTGCATATGCAAGCCGAACGGGGTGTCGCGGCGCCGCCCCGGGTCCCCGCCCCGGCCACTGCGCCCCGCCATTCCGCCGATCTCCCACTGACCTGGGACGACGACGAGAGATCAGTCACGTCCGTCTGCCGCGGGCCCCCTCGGTGGCTCTGCGGAGGGGGCGGGCGAGAGCTCCGCCGAGCGCTCTTCCGGGGACTCCCCGGCGGTCATCGCGGCGTCGAGCACCCGGGCCTCGGGCAGCTCGAAGTGGTCCACGCCCTCGCGGTAGCGCACGCTGGTCCGCGCCCAGCCGGCGTCCTCGTACCAGGCGTGCCCGGCGGCCGCCGCGGAGAGCGCGTCGAACGGGGCGTAGGGGTCGGTGCCGTCGTCCTCGAGGCCCACGTCCCAGTGCAGGACCAGCTGCTCGAGCTGCTCCTGAGTCGGCTCCGAGGTCCCGCTGGACGGCGCCCCGCCGCCGCCGGAGAGCACCGTGCCGCCGCCCTGCAGGAAGTCCGCGCGGTCGGCCAGCAGCTCGTAGCTGATGAACTCGGCGCCCCCGGAGTAGCCGTGCAGCCACGTGCGGGAGCGGTCGAGGTCGTACTCGGCGAAGATCCGCTGCTCGGCCAGGGCCAGGAACCACTCGGCGTTGCCGTCGAGGTCCTCCCACCAGGTGGGCTCGCCCTGCCGGTCCGGGGTGCGGGGGGCCACGAGCACCGCGTTGTGCGAGCGCGCCACCTCCGCGAGGCAGGACACCTTGTGCCCCGGGTGCTCGTACTCGTAGGCCCCGTCCCCGTGCAGGCGGAAGACCACGCCGACCGGCTCGCTCCAGTCGATGCCGTCGGCGAAGACGTGGTAGCTGCTCGTCGTGCCCTCGTGCTCGAAGGGCACGTCGAGCCGGTCCGAGGTCCCCTCCGCCCAGCGCAGTCCGCCGGAGAGCACCGGGCCGGTGCTGAGCGGGCGGGCTCCGCCGCGCGGGGCGGTGCTCACGTCCTCGAGGCCGTAGGGGGCGCAGGAGACCTGCTCCTGCGGCCCCGGGGCCGGCGTCCACGCCCACCGGGCGGCGAGCGTCGCGGCGACCAGGGCCAGGAGGGCGCCGGTGAGAATGGCCACATCCACGATCGGGCGGGATCCGCGGCGCGGCGCGGCCTGGCCCGGATCCGGATGCGTTTTCACCCGTCCATCCTAGGCGGAAGCACGACCGGCGGCTTCCCGCCGAATTTCGGTTTTGCAATCGTTCCCCCATAATCGGCCAGGACCGTTCGGGGGGACGGCGCCCCCCACTTCCTCCTTCCGTGGTCCGTCCACCGCAGCAGAGGAGAAGATTCCGCGTGACCATCACCGCACGCTCGCAGGCCGAGCAGAGCGCTCCTGAGATCCAGGAGCAGCCGCCGGCCCAGGACAGGCTGCGCCGCAGCCTCAAGCCCCGCCACCTGACCATGATCGCGATGGGCGGGGCCATCGGCACCGGCCTGTTCGTGGCCTCGGGCAACACCATCGCCACCGCCGGCCCGGGAGGGGCGCTCCTGGCCTACGTGGTCATCGGCTTCATGGTCTTCCTGCTGATGCAGAGCCTCGGCGAGATGGCCACCTACCTGCCGGTCTCGGGCGCCTTCGAGGAGTACTCGACCCGCTTCGTCAGCCCGTCCTTCGGCTTCGCCATCGGCTGGAACTACTGGTACAACTGGGCGATCACCGTGGCCGCCGAGCTCGTGGCCGCCGCGCTGATCATGCGCTACTGGTTCCCCGACTCGCCCTCCTGGATCTGGTCCGGGGCCTTCCTGGCCATCCTGTTCGCCCTCAATGCCCTGAGCGCCCGGGCCTACGGCGAGAGCGAGTTCTGGTTCTCCCTCGTCAAGGTCGTCACGATCGTGCTCTTCCTGGGGCTCGGCATCCTCATGATCGTCGGCATCCTGGGCGGGGAGTCGCCCGGCTTCGAGAACTGGACCACCGGGGAGGCGCCCTTCGTGGGCGGCGGCCTCGGCATCCTGGCGATCTTCATGGTGGCCGGCTTCTCCTTCCAGGGCACCGAGCTCGTCGGCGTCGCCGCCGGCGAGGCGGAGAACCCCGAGAAGAACGTCCCGCGCGCCATCCGCACCGTGTTCGTGCGCATCCTGCTCTTCTACGTGGGCGCGATCACCGTGATCGGCTTCCTCATCCCCTACACCAGCCCCAACCTGCTCACGAGCGGCGTGGAGGACATCTCCATCTCCCCGTTCACCCTGGTCTTCCAGAACGCGGGCGTGCTGGCGGCCGCCTCGGTGATGAACGCGGTGATCCTCACCGCCATCCTCTCGGCCGGCAACTCCGGGCTCTACGCCTCCACCCGCATGCTCTGGGCCCTGGCCGACAGCGGCAAGGCCCCGCGCTTCCTCGCCAAGGTGAACCGCCGCGGCGTGCCCATGAACGCGCTGATCGCCACCACCCTGGTGGGTGGGGCGTCCTTCCTCACCACCTTCATCGGGGACGGTGACGCCTACGTGTGGCTGGTCAGCGCCTCGGGGCTGGCCGGGTTCATCGTGTGGATGGGCATCGCGTGGAGCCACTACCGCTTCCGCAAGGCGTACACCGTCCAGGGCCACGACCTGGCCGACCTCCCCTACCGGGCACGGTTCTTCCCGCTGGGGCCCCTGGTGGCGCTCGTGCTGTGCGCCGTGGTGATCCTCGGGCAGAACTACCAGGCCTTCATCGGCGACATGGACCTCATGGCCGCCCTGACCGCCTACATCGGCCTGCCGCTGTTCCTGGCCCTGTGGTTCGGCCACAAGCTGGTCACCGGCTCGACGATGGTCCGCTACGAGGACGCCGACCTCACCCGCCCCCGCGACTGACCCCCGCCCTGCGCCACTCACCCCGCCGAGCCCCCACACTCCGGGCGACATTTCCGCCGAGCCCCCAATGCGGGTGCAATTCCCCAGACTTGATGTGGGAAAACGCGCCCGCATTGGGGGCTCGGCGCACCGGGTGGACTGCTCGAGCTGAGCGCTCAGGCCACCGAGCGGTAGCGGGAGACGACCACGTCCACCAGCTCGGCGGGGACCTCTCCCTCCGGCACGGCCAGGGGGTCGGTGTCCACGTCCGCGCCGGCCTTCCGGGAGAGGTCCAGGAAGTAGCCGGGCGCCAGCAGGTAGTTGGCGACGACGACGCGCCCCCCGTCCGCCAGGCCGGCCCGGGCGGAGGACACCGCCTCGGCCACGCGCGGACGGGCGGCGGCCAAGTAGGACACGGTCACGGGCCGGCCCAGCTCCTCGGCCAGCAGGTCCGCCACCGCGGCGCAGTCCACCACCGCGCGGCGGTCGGAGGACCCGGCGGTGGCCAGCACCACGGCGTCGTGCTCCGCCAGCGGGGCCCCGGCGGCCGTGCAGGCCTCGTGCACCCGCCGGGCGAGCAGCCGGGCGAGCGCGCGGTCCGGGCCCAGGGCTGCCGAGACCCGGTGGAGGTCGTCGGCGGCGACCGCCTCGGCCACGTCCACGTAGACGTGGTAGCCGGCGGAGAGCAGCAGCGGCACCACCACCGCGGGGCGTCCGGCGTACTGCTCGGTGCGCTCGGCCAGGTCGGGGGTCTGCACATCCACCCAGGTGGGCACCACCTCGACGTCCGGCAGCTCGGCGGCCACGGCGTCCACGAGGCGCTGCACGGCGGTGCGCCCGGACGGGGAGCTGGTGCCGTGGGCGCAGGCGAGCAGGACGGGGGCGTCGGAGGTCGTCATGGATCCCAGCCTACGAAACACGGCCCGCAGCGGCCGCCGGCGTCACGCGACGTCACGGGGGCAACCGTGCTGTAACACGCGTGCCGCATCCTGGTAGTGGCGGCCGGCCCGCCACGACCCCCGCTCTCCCCCTGGAGGACCGCATGCTGTTGACCGCCGACCTCACCGGAGTCCCGGTGCTCGTCCTCGGCGCCCCGGACGACGCCCGCCGCGCCCGGCGCCGCTACGAGGCGGCCGGCGCCGCCGTGCGCTCCGTGGCCGAGCCCGCACTGCTCGGCGCGGCCGACCTCGCGGGCGTCGCGCTCGCCGTGGTCGTGGGCCCGGCGGCGCAGCGCTGGCGCGAGGCCCTGGCCGCGGCCGGCGCCCGCGTGCCCGTGGTGCAGGAGCCCGCGGCCCGCACCGGCGGCCGGGTGACCCTGGTCGGCGGCGGCCCCGGCGCTGACGACCTGCTCACCGTGCGCGCCGTGGCGGCCCTGCAGGACGCCGACGTGGTGTTCGTCGACCGGCTCGCCCCCGCGGGCGCGGTGGCCGCCGCGGCCCCCGGCGCCGAGATCGTCCCGGTCGGCAAGACCCCCGGCCACCACCCGGTCCCGCAGTCGCAGATCCAGGACCTCATGGTGGAGCACGCCCTGGCCGGCCGCTCGGTGGTGCGACTCAAGGGCGGGGACCCCTACGTCTTCGGCCGCGGCGCCGAGGAGCTCGCCGCGTGCGCCGCCCACGGCATTCCCGTGGACGTGGTCCCGGGGATCACCAGCGCGGTCTCGGTGCCGGGCGCGGCCGGGATCCCCGTGACCTTCCGCGAGGTCTCCCGGATGTTCACGGTCGCCTCCGGGCACGTGCCGTTCTCCGAGGCGGAGCTCGCCCACTTCGCCGGCCTCGGCGCCGGCGGCGGCACGCTGGTGGTGCTCATGGGGGTGGCCACCCTCCCCCACCTCGTGGCCGGCCTGGTCCGCAACGGCGCCGATCCGAAGACCCCGCTCGCTGTCGTCGAGCGCGGGTTCACCGACCGGCAGCGCTCCACCATCACCACGCTTGCCACGGCGGTCGCGGACACCGCGGCGGCGGGCTGCGGCTCGCCCGCCGTCGTCGTCGTCGGTCCCGTGGTCCGCCTGGCGACCGCCGAGCGGGACGCGTTCCTCGCGGAGGTCACCGCCCATGGCTGCTGAGGACCTGCCCCTGGCCGGCCGGGTGGTCGGCGTGACCGCGCACCGCCGCTCCGAGGACCAGATCGCCGCCCTCGAGCGCCGCGGCGCCCGTGTGCTGCACGCCCCCGCCCTGCGCGTGGAGCCGGTCGACGAGGACGCCGGGCTCGCGGCCGCCTCCCGGGCGATGTTCGAGGCCCGCCCGGACCTCGTGCTGCTGACCACCGGCTACGGTCTGCGCCGCTGGCACGACGCCGCCGTGGCCCAGGGCTTCGACGCCGATCTGCTGCTGTGCCTGCGCGAGGCCGCCGTCTACGTGCGCGGGCCCAAGGGCCGGGGCGCGGTGCGCGGGCTGGGCCTGGAGGACGCCGGGATGTCCGCGGACGAGACCACCGCCGGGCTCGTGGACCTCGTCCTGGCCGAGCACGGCGGGGACCTCACCGGGCGCACGATCGGCCTGCAACTGCACGGGATCGCCGACGTGGTCCAGCGCCGCCGGCTCACCGACGCCGGGGCCCGCGTGCTCACCGTGACCCCCTACCGGTGGGCCTCCGCCGACGACGCCGGGCAGGTGCCGGTGCTCGTGCGCGAGGCCGCGGCCGGGCGGGTGGACGCCGTGACGTTCACCGCCGCCCCGGCCGTGGACGCGCTGTTCAGCACGGCCGAGGAGCTGGGGCTGCACGAGGAGCTGCTGGCGGCGTTCCGCGGCGGGATGCTCGCCGCGACCGTGGGGCCCGTGACGGCCGCGCCGCTGCTGGAGCTCGGGATCGAGCCGCTCGTGCCGGAGCGCTTCCGGATGGGCGCGATGCTCAAGCAGCTCACCGACGCACTGTCCGGCGGACAGCCCGACGACGACGGGCAGTAGGCGCCACCGACCGCGGGCGCACCCCGCCCCTGGGCGAGCGCGGGACGATTGCGGGGGCGCGCCAGGACGGGGGTCAGGGGAACCGGGGGTATCCCGACGCACCCCTGCGACCGCTCGGCAACCGCCAAGGCCGCAGGTCAGGCGGACATTTTGTTCGCCGTGCACCGAATGTAGCAGATCACACCGGATTAGCGAACACTTTCCTGATGTAATTGTGTCGGAACGGTCACGGCCCCCGGTTCGACGGTGCCGCCGCCTCCCCGCAGGATCTTCCACCGAGCCGTGAGCCGGGTCCGCCGCGGGGGCATCATCGGGGTCTCCCGGCGGCGGCCGGTAGGCTGGGCGCGACCCGCCCGTCCTGTCGAAAGGCCGCCCGTGACCACCCCCCAGCTCGCCCCCTACGTCGACCACACGCTGCTCAAGCCGGAGGCGTCCCGCGAGCAGATCGCCACGCTGTGCGCGGAGGCCAGGCAGTACGGCTTCGCCTCGGTGTGCACCAACCCGCTGTGGACGCCGTTCGTGCGGGAGCAGCTCGCGGGCAGCGACGTGCTGACCTGCGCCGTGGTCGGCTTCCCGCTGGGCGCGTCCGCCACGGAGGTCAAGGCGTTCGAGACCGCCACGGCCGTGGCCGCCGGGGCCGACGAGATCGACATGGTCATCAACATCGCCGCCGCCCGCGCCGGCGAGCGCGAGCGGGTCGAGGCGGACGTGCGCGCCGTCGCCGAGGCCGCCCACCAGGGCGGGGCCCGGCTCAAGGTGATCATCGAGACGTGCCTGCTGACCGACGAGCAGAAGGTCCTCGCCTGCGAGGCCGCCGTGGCCGCCGGCGCGGACTACGTGAAGACCTCCACGGGCTTCTCGACCGCCGGGGCCACCGTGGCGGACGTCCGGCTGATGCGCGCCACCGTGGGCCCGGACATCGGGGTCAAGGCCTCCGGGGGGATTCGCACCCGCGAGGACGCCCTGGCGATGATCGAGGCCGGCGCCTCCCGGATCGGCGCCAGCAGCGGTCCCGCCCTCCTCGGCTGAGTGCACCGCCCACTGGTCGACGGAGCGCGCCCGGTCCTCCCCGGCGGAGCGCTCCAGGCGCCGCCCGGCCGCAGCGACCGGGCTTTATCGCGTCCTCATCGGGGCCCGCCGCGCCCTCCGCCGGGCACCGCCGCGGGCCGCGTCCGAGCGACTAGACTGGCCCCGAACGCCCCGCGGCCGCCGTGGCCGGCCGCTCCCACCGTCAGAAGGATTGGATCCATGGCCAACCGAGCCCAGTCGTCCACCAGCACCGCGGCGGACGCGACGCCCAGCGGCCGCAGCGGCGGCGCCACCGTCCGCTCCCACTCGGGCCAGGGACGCACGGTCAACAACTTCGTGTTCCTCGCGCTGTGCATGGCGATCATGATCGGCAGCTTCATCGCCTTCGCCAGCTACCCGAACAGCCCGCTGATCTGGATCGTCGGCCTGGGCCTCTACGCCCTGGCGCTGCTGATCCCCGTGAGCCTCCTGCAGAACAGCACCGCGAAGAAGGCCGAGGGCGGGCACACCATTCTCATGCACGTCCCGCCGAGCACGGAGGTCGCCGGCGAGCCGACCACCGCGGCGGCCTTCCCGGACCCGCCCCGCAACATCGGCACCCGGGACGCCGAGGTCCGCGCCGAGCACAAAGACGACACCCTGGGCAAGGCGACCCAGTAGCCCGTCCCGCACAACGACCGACGGCCCCCTCCCGCATCCGCGGCAGGGGGCCGTCGTCGTTCCGGAGGGGGCGGTCGCGAGGAGCATCCGGGCGTCGGTCGGTGCGACTAGACTGGCCGGGAATGCTTCGCGGCCGCCCGTGACCGGCCGCCTCCCACCGCCAGAAGGGTTAGATCCATGGCCAACAGAGCCCAGTCCTCCACCAGCGCCTCGGCGGACGCGTCGACCGGCCGCAGCGGCGGCGCCACCGTGCGCTCGCACTCCGGTCAGGGACGCACGGTCAACAACTTCGTGTTCCTCGCGCTGTGCATGGCCATCATGATCGGCAGCTTCATCGCCTTCGCCAGCTACCCGAACAGCCCGCTGATCTGGATCCTCGGCCTGGGCCTCTACGCTCTGGCACTGCTCATCCCGGTGGGCATCCTGCAGAACAGCACCGCCAAGAAGGCCTTCGGCGGGCGCACGGTCCTCATGGACGTCCCGTCGACCACCGAGGTCCCCGAGTTGGGCCGCGGCCGCACCGCCGCCGCGTTCGACGACGGCCCCCGCGACGCCCGCGAGCGCGACGCCAAGACCGCGGCCGTCCACCACGGCGACAAGTACGGCAAGAACGTCGAGTAGGGCCGCGCCGGGTCCGACGACGACGACCCGACGACCGCTCGCACCGCAAAGGTCCCCTCCCACCGCGGGAGGGGACCTTTTCCGTGCCCGGTGGACCGGACTGCGGAGGCTGGGCTGACGGATCAGGCCGTGGCCGGCTCCTTCGCGAAGACGGCCTCGACCACGCCGCGGGCCCAGGCGAGCACGGCGCCGTCCACGAGGTCCTTGCCGCCGATCCGCTCGGTCTTGGGCTTGGGGATGAGCACCTGGAAGGTGTCGGTGCCGGGCACCGCCTTGACCTGCGCGCCAGGGTAGAGGCGGGTGAGCCGCATCTGCCGGGACTCGGGGAGGTCGGCCGGGGCGAAGCGGACCATGTTGCCCTGCGCCGCGACGTCGGTGAGGCCGGCGGCGCGGGCGGTCACCCGGAAGCGGGCGACCTCGAGCAGGTTCTGCACGGGTTCGGGCACCTCGCCGTAGCGGTCCACGAGCTCGTCGGCGACCTCCTGGATCGACTCCTCCGTGGCGGCGTTGGCGAGGTTGCGGTAGGCCTCCAGGCGCAGCCGCTCCCCCGGGACGTAGTCGTGCGGCAGGTAGGCGTTGACGGGCAGCTCGATCTTCATCTCGGTGGGCCGCTCGTCCTCCTCGCCGCGGTACTCGGCGACGGCCTCGCCGACCAGGCGCAGGTACATGTCGAAGCCCACCCCGGCGATGTGCCCGGACTGCTCACCGCCCAGCAGGTTGCCGGCGCCGCGGATCTCGAGGTCCTTGACGGCCAGCTGCATGCCGGCGCCGAGCTCGTTGTGGGCGGCGACGGCCTTGAGCCGCTCCAGCGCCGTCTCGGAGAGCGGCTTCTCGGCCTGGTACAGGAAGTAGGCGTAGGCCCGCTCCCGGCCGCGACCCACGCGCCCGCGCAGCTGGTGGAGCTGCGAGAGGCCGTAGCGGTCCGCGCCGTCGACGATCAGGGTGTTGGCGTTGGCGATGTCCAGACCGGTCTCCACGATGGTGGTGCAGACCAGGACGTCGAACTTCTTCTCCCAGAAGTCCACGATGATCTGCTCGAGCCGGGACTCGGACATCTGCCCGTGCGCCACGGCGATCCGCGCCTCGGGCACGAGCTCGGCGAGCTCCTTGGCCTTGCGCTCGATCGAGGAGACCCGGTTGTGGATGTAGAAGACCTGGCCCTCGCGCATGAGCTCGCGCCGGACGGCGGCGGAGACCTGCTTGTCGGTGTAGGCGCCCACGTAGGTGAGCACGGGGTGGCGCTCCTCCGGCGGGGTGGCCAGGGTGGAGGTCTCGCGGATGCCGGTCAGGGACATCTCCAGGGTGCGCGGGATAGGGGTCGCGGACATCGCCAGGACGTCCACGTTGGTGCGCATCGCCTTGAGCTTCTCCTTGTGCTCCACGCCGAAGCGCTGCTCCTCGTCGATGACCACGAGGCCGAGGTCCTTGAACTGGACCTCCTTGGACAGCAGCCGGTGGGTGCCGATCACCACGTCCACGGTCCCGTCCTTCAGACCGGCGAGCGTCTCCTTGGTCTCCTTGGCGGTCTGGAACCGGGAGAGCGCGGCCAGGCGCACCGGGAAGCCGGAGAAGCGCTCGGTGAACGTCTCGGCGTGCTGCTGGGCGAGCAGCGTGGTGGGCACGAGCACGGCGACCTGCTTGCCGTCCTGCACGGCCTTGAACGCCGCGCGCACCGCCACCTCGGTCTTGCCGTAGCCCACGTCCCCGGAGATCAGCCGGTCCATGGGGACCTCCCGCTCCATGTCCGCCTTGACCTCGTCGATGGTGGTCAGCTGGTCCGGCGTCTCGATGTAGGGGAACGCCTCCTCGAGCTCGCGCTGCCACGGGGTGTCCTCCGCGAAGGCGTGCCCGCGGGAGGCCATCCGCGCCGAGTACAGGCGGATCAGCTCGTTGGCGATGTCCCGGACGGCCTTCTTGGCGGCGCGCTTGGTCTTGTTCCAGTCCGTGCCACCCATCTTGGACAGGGTGGGGGTCTCGCCACCCACGTAGTTGGTGACCTGGTCCAGCTGGTCGGTGGGCACGAACAGGCGGTCCCGCGGGCCGTTGCGCTTGGAGGGCGCGTACTCGAGCACCAGGTACTCGCGCACGGGCTTCGGCTGGCCGGGCTTGATCATCGCCCCGGCGATGGGCCGCTGGATGAGCTCCACGAACTGGCCGATGCCGTGCTGCTCGTGCACCACGAAGTCGCCCTGGCTCAGCGCCAGGGGGTCCACGGCGTTGCGCTTGCGCCGCACCGGGAGCTTGCGCATGTCCTTGGTGGTGTAGGGGCTGGCCTTGCCCAGCAGGTCCGCCTCGGTGAGCAGGACGATCCGCGGCCCGTCCAGGGCGAAGCCCTTGCCGGCCACGGCGGTGGTGAGCTCCACGATCCCGGGCTGCGGCTGCTCGGCGAGGGTCTCGCGGCGGGCGGCGGGGACCCCGGCCTCGTGCAGCAGCTCCGCGATCCGGGCCAGCGGACCGGGCCCTTCCGTGACGGCGACGACGCGCCAGCCGTCGGCCACCCGCCCCTGCAGGAACTCGAGCATCGCCTCGACGTCCCCGTGGAAGCCCAGCGGGTCCCGGGCGGCCACGGTGAGGGTGTCCGCGTCCGAGTCGATGAGGGCGATGTCCTCCGCGGCGGTGTCCGCGTCCACGTCCTGACCCGCCACCGCGTTGACGTTGAGCGCGGTGACGGCCCACCAGCCGAGGCCGGTCCCCAGCGCGGTGGCCCGGGCCTCGGCGAGGGTCTGGAAGGACCCGGAGGCCAGGGTGCGACCCTCGCCGTCGTCGTTCCGGACGACGTGCTCGGCGGAGGTGATGTCGATGGGCGCGGACTGCCCGTCCGAGGCGGAGTCCCACGCGGCGAGGAGGAACTCCTCGTTGGTGGCCACGAGGTCGTGGGCGCGGGTGCGGACCTTCTCCGGCTCCATGACCACCACGAGCGAACCGGGCGGGAGCAGGGACAGCATGGGCACCAGGCCGTCCACCAGCAGGGGCGCGAGGGACTCCATGCCCTCCACGTAGATGCCGCCGGCGATCCGCTCGAGCATGGACTCCGCGCCCGGCAGGGAGTTCTTGAGCTTCGCGGCCCGGGACATCACGGACGGGGTGATGAGCACCTCGCGGCACGGCGGGGCCACGAGCCGCTCCGGGTGGTCCCCGGTGGTCAGGGTGCGCTGGTCGGCCACGGCGAACCAGCGCAGCTCGTCGACCTCGTCCCCGAAGAACTCGATGCGCACCGGGTGGTCCTCGACCGGCGAGAAGACGTCGATGATCCCGCCGCGCACGGCGAACTCCCCGCGCCGGGTGACCATGTCCACCCGAGCGTAGGCGGCCTCGGCGAGCGAGGTCACGGCGGCGTCGAAGTCGAGCTCCTCGCCCCGGGCGAAGCGCACCGGGGCCATGTCCCCCAGGCCTTCGACGACGGGCTGGAGCACGGAGCGGACCGGGGCCGTGACCACTCGCAGCGGGCGCTCGGCATCCTTGCCGGCCAGCCGGCGCAGCACGTCCAGGCGGCGGCCCACAGTGTCCGAGCGGGGCGAGAGCCGCTCGTGCGGCAGGGTCTCCCAGGCCGGGAACTCCGCGACCTCCTGAGCCGGCAGGTACGCGCCCAGGGCCGCGGCGAGGTCCTCGGACTCGCGGCCGGTCGCGGTGACGGCCAGCAGCACCGGGGCGCGGGAGTCCGCCGGCGCGGGGGCGTCGTCGAGGGCGCCGCACAGCTGAGCCGTGAGCACCGCGCGCATCCCGTCCGGGGCGCTGATCACGGTCTCGGCGCTGCGCTCCCCCGGCGCCAGGCCGGCCTGGGTGCGGAGATTGGCGAAGGAGCGCTCCGCCCCGAGGGCGGCGAGCAGTCCGGACAAGGTCATGGGTGAGCAGTCTCCTGGGACGCTGAGTGGGGTGCTGGTGGAGCACAGAGGCTGTCGGAGCCAACGTTCGCGGGTCCCAGCTTACTCCCGGGCCCCGACAGGGCCCCGTCCGGACCCACAGCTCTCGCCACAGCCCGGACCCCGGGCCCCGCCTACCATGGGAGCACGCAACCGCCGCTGCCGATCCGCCGCTACCGAGGAGTCCTCCATGGCCGTCACCGCCTCCACCACCGTCCCCGCTCCCCTCGACCAGGTCGTGGTGACCTTCACCGACGAGGAGTTCATCCGGCACGTGACCCACCGCGCCGGGGCCACCCTGGACTCGGTGGAGGTCGCCGGAGACGTGGAGGCACGGTTCGCCGTGACCACGGTGCGGACCATGGCCGCGGACCGGCTGCCGGAGATGGCCCGGAAGTTCGTGGGCTCCTCGGTGCAGCTCACCCAGGTGGACACCTACCACACCCCGGACGCCGACGGGATCCGGATCGTGCGCACCGAGATCTCCGTGGGCGCCCTGCCGGTCTCAGGCTCCGCCACCCAGACCCTCACCCCAAAGGGCGAGACCACCGACGTGCACGTGCACTGCGTGGTCAAGGCCAACATCCCGTTCGTGGGCAAGATGGTCGCCGAGGCCGCCGAGCCGTTCATCGGCAAGGCCCTGTCCCTGCAGTCCCAGGAGGCCGAGGCCTGGCTCGCAAACCGCTGAGCTCACCAGGCCGCCGAGAGCACGGAGCGATCCCGGCGTCTTCACGTCGCCGGAGGCGCTCCCGGAAGCGGGCCGCCTCGACCAGCCCTTGCCGGACTATCTCCTGGACTGCGAGTGCCCGTGGGGTCAGAGGTCGCCGATCGCGGAGCCGAGCAGGCGGACCGGTTCGAAGGCCTCCGCGTTGGTGTTTTTGGCCTGCGCCCCGCGGAAGGCAGCCATGGCTCTGACCCGTTGCGGGGTCATGTAGGGCTTGCCCGCCTGATTGCGATGTGTAAGCACGGCCTCGACCTTGACGTCGACGTAGCCGTCGATGTCCACGAACACGGATGGGTCGAAGTCGCGGGTCACCGACGGGGACTCGAAGCACAGGATCGAGTGGTGGGCCCTCGCGGCGCGCAGGGTGGCCTGGTGCACCGCATAGTGGTCCTGGTGCTGGTCGTGGGCGGAGTGGGTGAAGATCACGTCCGGACCGAACTCGGTCACGGCGGTTTCAATTGCCTTCACCATGTCGTTGTTGACTGTTTCCAGCTTGGTATCGGGGAAATTCAACACGCACATGTCGCTCAGTCCCAGGAACGACGCGCCCTGCCGAGCTTCATCTGGACGCATACCGGAATTTCCGCCGACTTCCCCGGAGCTCATGACCAGACCCCGCACCTCATGGCCCGCATCGACCAACTTGGCCAAGGTTCCGCCACAGGCGAGTTCGAGGTCGTCCGGGTGGGCGCCCACTGCCAGGATCTTGCGCCTCCGGGCACGAACTGCGATGGGGATGCGGCGTTTGGTGACTACCAATCCCCATGCCCCGGTGGCGGTCAAAGTCATGAGCGCCACTACGTCCTCCGCGAACTCACCCGGAGGCGACAGTACACACCACAGGTTGAGCCCAAGCAGGATCACGTAAGTGACGATGATGGCATTGCGCAACCGCTTGGCCCCACGTACCAATCGTGTGTGCTGCCCTGGCCGCGCACCCACAACGATGTATCCGAGAACGATCACGCTCAGTAGCACGCCCGCCATGGACAGCAACATGTTTCCCCCAAAGACGGCCGAGGTCGGTGTCGAAATGACTGCAGTTCTTGTTCCGCGGTCCCCCAAGGCGCCGCTGCAACTATGACCAACGAGTCAATATCACCAGCAATCGACACTTCCCGCGAACGTTGGCGTCTGTCCGAGGTAACATTGCCCCGTTCACACCATCGATCCGACGGGTACATCGAAGGCGCGAGGACAGAGGTCAGGAGTAATGATCACGAGGCGGCAGGATCCGCCAGGGACGCAAAGCACTTCGGGGCGTCCACGGCCGCCGCACCGATCGCCGTTCCTCTCTCGACCGGATCGTGATTCACGGGACTGCCGCACGAATAGGTGACACCTGATCTGGCTTGCCCCTAGGGCGGCCTGGAAGGATGTTGCTGTGCCCGCTCCCTATCCCCAAGAGTTCCGAGACGACGTCGTGCGCGTGGCCCGCACCCGCGAAGAGGGTGTGACGCTCGCGCAGATCGCCAAAGACTTCGGCATCCACGAGATGACGCTGTCGAAGTGGATGCGCCAGGCCGACGTCGAGGACGGTGAGAGGCCCGGCGTGACGAGAGCCGACTCCGCGGAGAATCGTGAGCTGAAGAAGCGGATCCGCCTGCTCGAGCAGGAGAACGAGGTCCTGCGCCGGGCGGCCGCCTACCTCTCGCAGGCGAACCTGCCGGGAAAAGGCTCTACCCGCTCGTGAGTGAGCTCGCCGCCGACGGGGTCCCCGTCGCGGTGACGTGCCGGGTGCTCAAGCTCTCCCGCCAGCCCTACTACCGCTGGCTGGCGGACCCGGTCACCGCTGCCGAGCTGGCCGAGGCATACCGGGCGAACGCCCTGTTCGACGCCCACCGGGACGACCCCAAGTGTCCCGTGACGGGTTCAGTGGAGGCTTGATAGTGCCGCTCCGGCGGTCGCCGGGGCGGTGTGGTGACGATAGTAGGCGTCCTCGAACTCGGCCGGGGGCACGAGCCCGATCTCTCCGTGCAGGCGCCGGTAATTGAACCAGTCGACGTACTCGGCCACCGCGATCTCCAGGTCCTCGATCGACTTCCAGGGGCCCTTGTTGCGAATCAGCTCGGCCTTGAACAGCGAGTTGAACGCCTCAGCGAGGGCGTTGTCGTACGAATCGCCAGTGGATCCCACCGAGGCCACCGCCCCCGCCTCGGCCAGGCGCTGGGTGTAGCGCACCGCGACATACTGAACGCCCTTATCCGAATGATGCACGACCCCGCTGGTGTCATGGCCGTCATGGGATCGGGTCCACAACCCCATCTCGAGGGCGTCCAGAGCCAGGTCCGTGCGCAGGGAGGTCGACAGCTGCCACCCCACCACCCGCCGGGAGAACACGTCAATGACGAAGGCGGCGTATACCCAGCCGGCGAACGTTCTGCAATACGTGATGTCGGCGACCCACAGCCGGTCCGGGGCGGCGGCGGTGAAAGATCGTTCCACCAGGTCCGGGCGGGTCTCCGGTCCGGTGCCGGCCACCGTGGTGCGCGGGCCCTTGGCCCGAATGACCCCACGCAGACCCGCCGCCCTCATGAGCCGGTGCACCGTGCACCTGGCCACCTGATGGCCGTTCCGGCGCAGCTCGGCGTGGACCTTGGTGACCCCGTACACCCCGTAGTTCTCCGCATGCACCTTGGCGATGACCGCGGTCGTGGCCGCGTCGCTGACCGATCGCGCTGAGGGCGGGCGGGTCTTGGCGGCGTAATAGGTGCTCGGGGCGACCTGCAGAACCTTGCAGATCGGCTCGACCCCGTACTCGCCCTTGTGGGCGTCGATGTAGGCCACTACCTGTGGTGTGGGCGGTCGAGCTCCGCCGCGAAGAAAGCCGAGGCCGACCGCAGGATGGCGTTGGCCCTGCGGAGCTCCCGAACTTCTCTTTCGAGCTCGGCCAGCCGCTGGGCGTCATCAGTGGTGGTGCCCGGCCGGTATCCCTCGTCGACCTCGGCCTGTCTGACCCAGTTCCGCAGCGTCTCCGGGTTGATCCCCAGCTGCTGCCCGATCCGCGCCAGCGCCCCGGCCTTCGTCGCTGGGTCCCGTCGGGCCTCCACCGCCATCCGGGTGGCGCGCTCACGCAACTCATCCGGGTACTTCCTCGGTGCTCCCATGACTCTCATCCTTCCGTGGAATGAAAGCCTCCAACAGACCCGTCACGGGACACCACCCGCTCGGCCAGCACCGTGGCCGGCATGGACGGGTGCTCGGCCAGCAGCGCCCGCACGACCGGCTCGACATCGGTGAACGCGTTGGGCCCCGCAGACCTCTCGTAGCGCGGTGGCCGGGAGGCGGCCACCGCCTTGGCGACCGTATTCCGCGAGATCCCCAGCCGCGACGCGATCTGGGACTTCGGCACCCCCTCGGCATGCAGCCGACGGATCAACGCCCAATCTTCCACAGTGATCACACTCCAATCGTCGAGTGCTCACTTTTCGACCGTCGCATCTGCTCAGTATTCGCCCGGCGTCGACAATCGCCTTGCTGCTTACCGAGATAACGCCACCCGCCGCCATCGGGGATGTTGCCGAACTTGGTCACGTCGACGTGGATCAGCGCACCGGGGTGCGGGTGCTCGTAGCGGCGCAGAGGTTCGCCGGTGACCCGGTCGATACGGGAGAGCCGGTTGATCCGACAGCGCACCAGCACCGCGTGCACGGTCGAGGCCGGCATGCCCAGCCGGCCGGCGATCTGGACCGGGCCCAGCCGGTGCCGCCAGCGCAGGGCCACGATCCGACGAACCACCGCGGGCGTGGTCCGGGTCGGGCTGGTGCGCGGACGCGAGCTGCGATCGGCCATCCCGGCCCGGCCTTCGGCCCGGTACCGGTCGGCCCATTTCCTCGCGGTGCGTGGGGCGACCATGAACATCCTGGCGGCCGTGGCACAGCTCCATCCACGATCAACGATGAGTTGTGCGAGCCGCAGACGGGCGCGTGGGGTCAGGGCGGCGTTAGCGTGGGACACGAGGACCTCCGGTCGGTGAAGCGGTTCCTAGACAGCTCCACTTCACAACCGGAGGTCCTCACCTGTCAGCCCGACTCACCGCCGCGAGGCGGCACAACCTCCCTGGACATCACACCTAGACGGCCACCGCCCCGAACCTCGTTGAGCGACAGTTCATCGCCGGGGCGCCGAACAAGCAGTGGGTCGCTGACATCACGTATCTGCGGACCCGGGAGGGAGTCCTGTACCTCGCCGTGGTGATCGATGCCTGTTCCCGCAAGGTCGTCGGGTGGGCCGGGGCCGACCACCTGCGCACCGAGCTGGTACTGGACGCGGTCGGCATGGCCATCTTCACTCGGAAACCCGATCCTGGACTGATCCACCACACCGACCGAGGGTCCCAGTACACGGCCTACGAGTTCGGCCGGACGCTGCGCACCTCAGGCATCCTGGCCTCGATGGACCGGGTCGGCTCGGCCTTTGATAACGCGATGGCCGAGACGATCTTCGCCACCCTGACGACCGAGCTCGTCCACCGCCGCTCCTGGCCCACACGGCACGAGCTCGAGATGAAGGTCTTCTCCTACCTCCAAGGCTTCTAATACCCTCGCCGACGCCACTCCCGGCGCGGTAACCTCAGCCCCACCGAGTACGAGCAGCAGCTTAGACCTGGTCTCAAAACCTGATCTGTCGTTGCCGGCCCTTCTGCTGTTGGTTCACAGTGCCTGCATGACGAGGAAGCAGTCGTGGATGGTCGATGACCGTCTGTGGGAGCTGATCGCCCCGCTGATCCCGGCTCAGCCACCGCCTCGGGGGCCCGGTGGGCGGCCCCGGATCGACGACCGCGCCGCCTTGGAAGGCATCCTGTTCGTGCTTCACACCGGGTGCCGGTGGCGGGACCTGCCCCCGGCCTTGGGGTGCGGATCCGGGCACACCGCCTGGCGCCGGCTGCGGTACTGGCAGGAGGCCGGGGTGTGGGAGAAGCTGCACCGGGCCGTGCTCGAGGAGCTCTCCGAGCAGGAGATCCTCGACTGGTCGCGAGCCAGCATCGACGCGGTGTCGGTCCGGGCCAAAAGGGGGGCGAGCTGACCGGCCCCAACCCCACCGACCGCGGGAAATCGGGCACGAAGTACCACCTGCTCACCGATGGGAACGGCCTGCCCCTGCACATCCTGGCTTCGGCGGCGAACACGCATGACAGCAAACTCTTCGAGCCGCTGTTGGAGACCAATCCGGCTGTGCGTGGCCGTCGAGGGCGTCCGGGACGGCCCCGTCGCAGGCCGGAGAAGCTGCACGCGGACAAGGGCTACGACTATCCGAGGCGCCGGCGTTACCTGCACCGGCGGGGCATCAAGGTGCATATCGCCCGCCGCGGGACCGAGTCCAAGACTCACCTGGGTCGACACCGCTGGGTCGTGGAGCGCACCATCTCCTGGGTCCTGCGGTTCAAGCGACTCGGGCTGCGCTATGACCGCACCGAAGCCACGCTGTTGCCGCTGCTCCTGCTTGCCGTCACGCTCATCAACCTCCGCCGACTGCGTCAGGCAGTGGAGTTATGAGACCAGGTCTTATGACAGAGAACGAGGCATCCACATGACGGGGGTCACTTCAAGCCCTCGCTCTGGCCCTGAACAACAGACCGAGGGAGGTCCTCGGCTGGAAGACAACCGCCTAGGTGTTGTGGGTCATGAGGTTCTTGGCGTGGGTGCGTCGATGAGATGAGGAACGGGCTCCTCGTCACAGGATGGAAGTTCCTACACCGTCCGTCCGCGCGAGAGAGCCCGTTCATGACCCACGTTAACGCACCCCTGACCCCGACCGGCCGGCTGCGCATGGTGTTGCGCCACCTCGACGACGGCATCCCCAAGGCCCACGTGGCCGCGGAGTTCCGCGTCAGCCGGCCCACCGTGGCGACCTGGGTGGCCCGCTACCTCGAGTCCGGCGAAGCCGGGCTCACCGACCGTCCCTCGACCCCGCGGCACAGCAGCACCCGCACCCCGGCGGCGGTCGTGGACCTCATCGAGCGCTGGCGCCGCAAGCACAAGTGGTCAGCGCGGCGCATCCACCGCCACCTGGTCGACCGCGCCGTGGCGATCAGCCTGCGCACCGTCGGCCGCTGGCTGCACCGGCTCGGGATCTCCCGCCTGCGCGACCTCACCCCCGCCGGCGAGAACACCCGCAGGACCCCGGGACGGATCCGCGCCGCCTGGCCCGGGCACATGGTCCACCTGGATGTGAAGAAGGTGGGCAGGATCCCCGACGGCGGCGGCTGGCGGGCCCACGGCCGCGGCTCCACCGCCGCGAAGGCGGCCAAGCGCGGGGCCGGGGCCAAGGTCGGCTACACCTACCTGCACTCGGCCGTGGACGGCTTCTCGCGGTTGGCCTACACCGAGGCCCTCGAGGACGAGAAGGCGGTGACCACCATCGGGTTCTTCTGCCGGGCGAGAGCCTTCTTCGCCGCCCACGGCATCACCCGATTGAACCGCGTCGTGACCGACAACGGCGCCAACTACCGGGCCAAGGACTTCACCCGCTGCGTGGAAGCCCTGGCCGGCCGCCACCAGCGCATCCGCCCCTACACGCCGCGGCACAACGGGAAGGTGGAGCGGTACAACCGCCTGCTGGCCGACGAGGTGCTCTACGCCCGCCCCTACGCCAGCGAGCAGGCCCGCCGGTACGCCATCGGGGTCTGGGTGAACCACTTCAACTACCATCGGCCCCATACCGCCTGCGGCGATCAGCCCCCGGCCTCACGCACCCCGGCCCGTGCCAATAACGTCATGCCCTCTTACACCTAGGCCTTCGACCGGCAGCTAAAGCGTCTCCAATAAGGCGGTGCTACGACAACGAGTTGAATCCGCCCAGTACGTCGCCGCGCGCTAGATCCGCGATTGGAGGCGGCCGGAGCGGTGGCCTCGGTGGGCTCTACCGGAGCTTCATGTGACATCTTTCACGAAGCCAAGGCCTTCCACTCGCTATTCAGTGCCGACGTGATCCGCAGGAGGGATCCTTGGAAGACGATCAACGACCTGGAGCTCGCGCTGGCAGAGTACATCGACTCGTTCAGTCACCAGCGCCTGCACGGCGAAATCTGGCCTGTGGCCCCGGCCGAGTACGCGAATACCCACTATCGTCACCACGCCGCACAGCGACCGCCATAGCATCAATGCAGAACCTTTTTTGAACCCGTCACGGGGAATCCTCCGATGGACCGGTAATCGGCGTGCGTCATGTTCGAACGCGCATCTTTTGCCTTGACTGGGTAGAAAGGACACGCCAGTAAACAATAAAACCAACCACCATCGCCATACTTCGGAGCATTTCTCCCATGAGGACCCAAACAGCCATCTCTGCAGCTGTATTCGCATCAAACAAGACCGCCCCGCCTATCACCAAGAAAATTTGGGCGGCGCATATACAAAGATACATCCGCTCTCGCTCTGCAAGTATAAGCACATGACTCATCGCAGATGTTACCGCATTGATAATCGAGGCCACGACCAGCAAAATCGCTGCCGACCAAGCGCCCGAGTACTCTGGCCCCAGAATGGAAACAAGGCCATCCTGGCCGACCGCGACGAAAAAGACGAGTAGAAATGCCGGAATGGGGAGTGAAAGTATCGCCGCTTCGACAATAAATCGCACCAGTGTGCGTGCCTGGTGTAGGGCCACAGATATTTTGGCCAAATATACGGTTGTAACCGCGCTTGTCCCCAATGTACCGACGGACTGTATTCTCAAGGCTATGTCATAGGTTCCTGCAATGGCTAGCGAGTTCATTCCCAGAAAAAAGATTGGAGCACGGGATGTCAGGGACGTCAACAGGGAACCCGCGGCCATGACAAGCGCCGTTCGCCACACAATGCGCTCCCCCGAAGGATCTTCCCGACACCGAAAGCAGGGTGAGGCAAAATATAACAATATTGACACCAAGACGAAAGGCACTACTTGCAGGGTGATAAAATGTTCTGGCACAAATGTCGCGGCTAAAAGGGCAGCAACCAAGGCCAGACCCGGAAGAACTATGGATTCCGTGAACTGGCCAAATATCGGCTGGTCTTTAGCTTGCAGTTGGAGCACTAACAAACGATGAACCCCCGAATTGGCGGCCACTAGAACAAGAGCCACCATCCACCACCCGGGCCAGCCGTAAGCGAGCCCACCTGCCAATGCCACGAGCCCGACAAGAAGGGCAAGGCAACTCCAGCCGATGAAAAGTACGCGAAAATCCCTCAATGCAAGGGATGAGGCGGCTTGACTGTTGCCCTTTGCCCAAAGAGGGGCCTGCATTTTGAGGCCCAGCGTTTCCAGGCCCATAGCTCCGGTCATGCGAGCCACCAAAGCGACAGACCAGAGGACGCCATTCAGCCCTACTTCGTACGGCGAAAAACGCAACGCGACTGTTGCCACCAGACTCATTTGTAGAAGAGCCCCACCGACGCGAATCACCAAGACAACGGAAGATGCCGCTGAGGATCGACCAACGTCGCGCAATCTCCCCTTACGCACGGCAGCATCCGACGATCGGCGAACAAGGCTGGGTCTTACATTCCAAATTTATGACCCCCAGCCTTAAACCGGCAACGTTTAATGGACGTACAGTGTTTAGGCACATCGATTCAGACAGCGTTGATGCGCAACTATTCAAATTCGCCGAATGTGGTGACATAACCATTACTCGTACCAGTGCACCAAATAGACCGTGGTTTGTTGTACACGCAACGGCAATCTCCGGGCGCATCCTCGTCCGTCTCACCGCCATCCACCCCAAACAGCATGTGGTGATTTCGAGGCAGGAACATGCCTATCAACTTGTTCATCCGGGCGCCTTCCTGCTACGTGGCCGGACAAAATGAGTGCGCTGCAGATACCTGCGACAACGGGAAACAATCCGAACATAGGAGGTGACGAAAAGACCGGCGCCACCCATGACTCTATAAGCAAAGCCGCAAGCCATGCTACACCGACGGCTCCAATCCATCGCACATAGGGTTCGGTCTCACGGCGCATCAGTTGCCACGCGGGGCGGGCCAGTAAAAGCATCCCGGCCATATAGCAGGTAAGACCAATGAACCCAGATTCCCCCAATACCGCCGGCCAGAACGTGTCTGTGAGGAACATGCCATCTTCCCCTGGGCCCATGCCATACACGAACTGGTAGCCTCTATCGGAATATTCGGGGCTGTAGTCCTGTCGAGCTGGATAGGACCCATATCGTCCCAAACCAGCGCCTAAGGGAAAATAGCTCACGGCAATGAGCGCCGCGTCACGGGTCATCATGGTACGTGCCGTGCCGTCCGGATTGGTGAAATACTCATTCCAAGTGAAGGACACTACACTGACCAGGGGACCCCAACTAAGAATAAGCACCAATGGCGCCGCGACGGCGATCACGGCCATGACAAACGAGCGTCCACCCGGAATTGCAAGACGCCCAAAAATGGTTCCAGCGATCATCGACACAATCGACTTTCGCCTGAAAGAAAAAATATTTGCAAGTGCTGCGCCGGTAAGGAGAAGCAAGGAAGGTGCCGATCGACCCACAATTTTTCGGAACAGGAACACCGCTATAAAACTCAGCGACATGCTTGTGCCGAGACCAACGGGGTGATCAAAAATGCTTGTAAGGCTGGTATAGCCGACGCGCTCATCACCTCCGATGATTCCGAGGGCAGTTTTCCATGGACCGGGGGCCGCGGCGTTGGCCAGAGTAGCGACCAGAACAACGGCTAATAGCCACCCGGAGAACTTTGCGATCTTGGGCAAGTCTTGTCTAATCCAGTCAATTTGTGCTACTGCGAAGGCCAGCAGGGCTCCTTTGACGAATAGGAATCCGCTTAATGAACTCGTGGCCAGGGAAACCCCATGCGGTAAGGAACTGGCAAGCCCGAGCCCGAGATAGACTGCAAAGAGAACGAGGGCGGACAACCAACGAATGCGTCCACGTATGGATGCCGCGCGTGTCGTAAAAGCGACGAGGCACACAAACACGAGGACGTCGTCCAAGTATCCGACGGCAGTGATTCCCGATGCTGCTTGGAGAGTTTGCGCAACGAGTATCGCGACAAAGGTGATCGCGGTGCCAGCCTTAGGGTACAAGAAAAATCCGACGAGAGTCAGAAGGCCTACTATCCCTGTCCAAACATATTGATCACTGGCTACAATTCCGAGGGCTCCGAGAAGCAATAACGTCAGGACCAGGAATCTAAAGTTGCGTACTGACACGCTCACCCTCCTTTCGAACCTTCCGTTGAAGGTAAGAAATGTGGCCCATTTCCACCACTTCTTCGCTGAAGTAGTGCGCCCGCATCCATGGCCTTATGGCCCGAGAGGAACGGCGACGACCTACTTTGCTCGACCCGACGTTGTTCTGTCTTGCACCCCCAACGTGCTTCCTGAAAATGCCCTCGCAGCTTACGAAAGCTGGCTCCGAAAATAGCGGTCGAAGGCGCGAGTATTCTCTGCCCCAATTTCCATTGATTGGTTTACTTCGGGAAATCGAGTACTTTGTAAGTTTGTCCGTTAGCCCCTTGCGTGACAGGACACGTTGACCGCTACGTAGCGGCATGCGATTGAAAAAGTGACTCAGCTTTCTCTTAGTCCACCTATACGCCCTCCGTCGACCCTGTGGACAATTGAGTCTTTCTTCTCGTGCGCTTTTTTCCTTCAAGTGGTCCGATCGAAATTCGACACTAATACTCTCGAATGGTATGCCATTAATGGCGTAGCGGCTCACCCTCCGCCATAAATGCCGTCGTGCACGGGGTCCGGTACCAGTGCTGTCTCGATGCAGTTCGTTTTTGCGCGTAAGACCATAAGTTTTTGACTCGTTCATGTTTATCCACCAATTGCATGCGACGTTGCATGCCTTCTCACCCCATTGGGCAACGTGCGCCTGCCGTCCCGTCGCAGACGGTAGCCGACATGGACGGGAGAATCTCTCGGAGTCTTTTCCTGCGATGGGCCGTTCTGGGTACGCGCCCCCCTCCCGCGACCTTCCGACTTGCAGCATTTTTCGTACAACCCACCTACAAACGCCGAGGCGGGGATGACTGCGGTTTGATACCGGGCCGCTCTTTAAGTGGATGGGGGTACGCTCGTTGAACTTCCGAGCTTGTGGCCGGTGCGAAGACGGGAACCACGGTGCATATTCGCGGCGTTGTCAACGGTCAGCGGGACTTCCCGGTAGGCGGTCAGGTGATCTCCCCGTCTGCGGACAGCTGATCTCCCTGTCCGCGGTCAGTTGACCTCCCTGCCGGTCAGTTCAGTGGGACCACCCCGCGTCCGGCGGTGGCCTCGGTGAGCCGCAGCGAGGTGCCCTCGGTGATGATCACGTGGGCGTGGTGCAGGAGCCGGTCCACGGCGGCGGTGGCCAGGGTCTTGGGCATGATCGTGTCGAACCCGGCCGGGTGGATGTTCGAGGTCACCGCGAGGCTGCGGCGTTCATAAGTCGCATCGACGAGGCGGTAGAAGGCCTCGGCGGCGGCCTGGCCCGAGGGCAGCATCCCGATGTCGTCCACGACGATGAGCTCGGCCCGGGTGATCCGGGCGATGGTCTTGCCGATCGAGCCGTCCGCCCCGGCGCGGCCGATCGCGGCGGTCAGCGACTCGAGGGTGAACCAGGAGACCCGCATCCCGGCGTCGATGACCTGATGGGCCAGGGCCTCGACGAAATGGGTCTTGCCCGTGCCCGAAGGCCCCGAGATCGCGAGGTTCTCCGCCCGCCCCACCCACTCCAGGGTGGCCAGGGCCGACTGGGTCGGGACCGGGATCGAGGAATCGGCTTCGCGCCAGGAGGCGAAGGTCTTCCCGGCGGGCAGTCCGGCGGCTTTGCGGCGTGCGGCCCGAGTGGCCTCATCACGCCCGCGGGCCTCTTCGGCCAGCAGCACCCGCAGGACCTCGGTGGGGTCCCACCGTTGGGAACGGGCGGTGGCCAACACCTCGGGGGCGGCCGCGCGCAGATAGGGCATCCGCATCCGCTTGAGCACCGCGGCGAGGTCTTCGGGCAGCGGCGGTGCTGCCGGGGCGGTGGTGGCCGTGTTCATCGAGCGGTCTCCTCGGTTGTGGTGGTTGTGCTGGTTGTCGTGGTGGCGCCGAAGGTGGCCCAGGCGGCGGTGCCGGGCTGGGCGGAGTGGGTCTCGTCGGCGGCCACGAGTCCGGCGGCGGTGGCCCCGGTGGCCTGGTGATCGCAGATCGCGGTCAGATCCCCTTCGCTGAAGCGCCCGGCGGCCGCGGCGATCCCGAGGGCGGCGTCCACGGGCCCGGCCCCGATGAGGGCGGCGAGCTCAACCGCGGCGGCCATCTTCGCCCGGATCCGGGTAGCCCCGGCCGCGGAGGCCTCGATCAGCCAGGTGTGCGCCCCGGCGCCCAGGGCCAGGAAGTCCTTCTCCGCCGCGCTGCGGGCTCGTGGCCGGGGCGGGCGTGGGGCACCAGTGGGGTCTTGGGGGTGGTCGGGGTAGTGGGCCAGGTCGATCCGCGGATTGCCCGGGGTCGAGAGGCGGTGGCGGGCGACCTCGGTGAGCCCGGCACGCCCGGCCGCCCACCCCGGGGCCACCGGAAGGGTGTCGAGGTCGGCGACGACCACCAGCTCCTCGGCTGCGACCCGCACCCACACCTCGGCCCCGACCAGGCCCGGTGGGGTGGAGTAGCGCACCGAGCCGAACCGGATGGTCTGGTCGGTGCCCACCGTGCGGGTCACCCCCAGGGCGGTGGTGTGCGGGGCGGCCGGCAGCACGTGCAACCGTCGTTGTTCCTCGGCCAAAGCGTGCTCCGGGATCTTGGCCGTCTCCCGGTGGGTGCGCCCGTTGACCTTGGCGCAGAACGCCGCGCAGGCGGCCTCGAGTGCGGCGAAGGAGCCGTAAGCTGCGCGCAGGTTCGCCTCGGTGGGCACCAGATCGGCCTTGGCGATGCGCACCGTGGACTCCGACCCGCCCTTGGACTCGGGGTCATACGGCACGCAGGTGTGCACCTGCGTGCCGTAGTGCCGGCCGGCTTCCACGATCTGCGGGTGGCGCACCGCAACCCCGGCCACGTGATCGACGGTCACGGTTCTCGGGTTGTCGGTGAGCACATAGGTCGGCACCCCGCCGATGAGGGCCAGAGTCGCATCCAGGCACCCGATCAGCGTCGGGAGGGTCTGGTCCCATACAGGGATCACCACCCGGAACCGTGACCACGCCAGCCAGGCGCAGAACAGCCACGTGCGCCGCGGCACCCCGTCCGCGCCGGGCACCTTCGGGCCTTCGCCCCAGTCGAACTGCAGCCACAGACCCGGCTCGGTGATCCAGGGCCGGTAGGTGCGCCGGTGCCCGGCCCGCCATACCGCCTTCACCTGCGCCACGGCCCGGCGGGTGGTGCGCTCGGTCCCCGGGAACCCCACCGCGACCAGGCGGGCGTGGACGACGTCGGCGCGGACTGTGCCCTGGCTGCGCTCGACCCACTCCTCGATCTTCGGCAGGTAGGCGTCGATCATCCGAGGACGACGGCCCGGGCCGGTCACCGGCCGGCCCGCGTCCCGGGCGGCGGCGTAACGGCGGACCGTCTTCGGATCCACCCCGGCCAGGGCCGCGGCCGAGTGCGCGGAGCCGGTGGCGTCATATGCTTCGAGAATTTCCATGATCTCCCTGTCAGACTTCTTCATGCGTCCCTCCGGCGGGTGATGGCTCAAGGTGGTCAGAGACCTCGAGCGAACCCCCGGAGGGACGTCTGCATGGGGACCGACACGAGCCTGGCCCCGGGGCTGAGAACAGGGAGATCAGCTGTCCGTCAGCAGGGAGGTACGTGTCCGCCTACAGGGAGATTGGCATGTCCGCTAGCAGGCGTTCATAATTTCTTCTCTGCCGTGCGTTTCTCCTCGTCGATTCTTTTAGTCTGCCAGCTGATGGTACAGCGGTTCTGTTCGCGGCCCTCGCTGGTCCCGCCGCCACTGTGGCGCGGGTTTTAACGCGCCTGGACCGTGCCTCGACGTCGACTGGGAACCCTCTGCGGCGCGTAGCCAGGAACTGACTTCTCAATGTGACACGCTCCTCAGCGGTCCCTGCTTTGACTGTGGCACAGAGGCTCGGGCGACTGGCGTGCCTGCGCTGGAATCCGTGCTTCCGCGTCACATGACATCACGGCCCGCACTGGTTCTATAGCATCGTTACGAAGTGCGCGGGAACGGACCCGGCCGTGGGATCGGGGGGTCCATGAGAAATGTTGGAGTTCGTTCTGTTCAGGGCGACGAGAGTTCGGACCTGAACGCCGGCGAGTTTCTGGAGGTGTTGCGTCGCCGCTGGTGGGTCCTGCTGGTAATGGGAATGCTTGGGGCTCTCGTAGGCTTCGGGATCGGTATGAATCGCCCCACGGTATATGAGACGACGGCTAGCGGCGTCCTAGTCCCGACCGGCGACGTGAGTGTCTCCGAAGTGCTCGCCGGAGAGAATCTCGCGAAATCACGAGCTATCACATATGAAAGTGTGTCCAAGACGCGACCGGTCGCGGAGTCCGTTGTAGCGGAATTGGGCTTCGAGGTTCAACCTGAAACTCTGTTGCCGCTCATAAGCACTTCTGTTCCCGTGAATACGTCCGAGATCCGTGTGACGGCACAGAGCTCGACACCTGAGGCAGCACAGCAACTTGCAGACGCATGGATCCTCGCATTGAGTTCTCAGGTAGAGGCCTTCAACGTGGAACAGTCGTCCGACCAGGGTGGCCCCGGTCGCAGCGTGTTGCGGCTCGTGCCCGTGGGTTCTGCCTATCTACCTGGAGAACCTACTTCCCCCCGGATGCCGCTTCTGGTCGGAGGTGGGGCTCTAGTCGGGCTTTTGGTCGGTCTGACTGTCGCCGTGTCGGAAACAGGATTGAAAAGCAGAGGCATGGGTGGTGGGCGACGGACTTCCATGGCCACTGGCTGATGGGATAGTCGTCGGCCCTGCTGTCAACGACGGGGTGCTTTCTCGTCATGGTCGCAACACCTGACCGAAAGTTAGGCCATGACAGGACCAGTGAGGGGCCATGATCGCCGCGTGGGACGGCGTCCGATGTCGGCCAAGAGGGAGCAGTTCCTGAAGATGGTCGGGCAGGGCTGGTCCGTGGCCGCTGCGGCCCGTGAACTGGGGATCAGTCGCAGCTCGGCGAACAACTGGAAGAGCGGCTACCGGGTGGCCCGCACCGACGGCACCGTGGTCGTTTTCGAGGCACTGACCCCGACCCCACAGCCGATCTCCGCCAGGTTCCTCTCGCAGGAGGAGCGGCTGGTGATCGCCGACGAATTCCGGGCGGGCGCCAGTCTCCGCGCGATTGCCGCGCTGCTGGGCCGGGTCCCCTCAACGATCTCCCGCGAAGTGCGCCGCAATCGCGGCGGACTCACCGCCTACCGACCCTTCACCGCCGAGCAGCTCGCCCGGCAACGCCGGCGGCGCCACCATCGGCTTAAGATCGAGGCCGACCCACAGCTGGGCTCGTGGGTCGCCGCGCGGCTGGCGGAGTACTGGAGTCCGTCGCAGATCGCCCGGGCCCTGCCGGCTACCTTTCCGGGCCAGCAAGATCGCCATCTGGCGCACCAGACGATCTACCGCGCCGTGTACCGCCACCGGCTCCCGCCGCTGGCGCGGGGACCGCGATCCTGCCTGCGGACCGGACGCACGTACCGGAAGGCCCATGGGACTGCCCCGGGACGGTCCTATAGATCGTCAAGGGCTGTGAGGTCGTGTCGGAGATCGTTGTAGACCTCGCGGGCAATGAAGCGCTTGAGGCAACGCAGTATGTCCTTCTTCGACAGGCCTTCGGCGAGTCGGCGGGCGGCGTAGTCACGAGTTCGTTGGTCGTAGCGCAGACGACACACAGCGATCAGGTGCAGAGCGCGGTTGGCCTGGCGATCCCCACCGCGGTGCAGGCGCATCCGGTGGGTCTTGCCCGAGGAGACCGGAATCGGGGCGACCCCGCACAGCCGCGCGAAGGCTGCCTCCGAGGTCAGCCGGTCGATGTTCTG